>JAZSJT010000120.1:0-6990 GCA_045534425.1 Acutalibacteraceae bacterium
TGGTTCTTTGCGGCGGACGAAAAGCCCGAAAGCTCTGCCGAGGCTTACTGCAAGCTTTATGACTATACGGTTGATGCACTGCAAAAAAGTATCGGTGAAGAAATTTTTGTGGGTGCACACTCAATGACCGTAACGGAAGGCTTGTGGGATGAAGAAATCTTCATAAACCACTGCGGCAAAGGCACAAACTATAAAACAGGCAAAACAGGTACAAGAATCTGCTTCCTTTCATCCTCTTTCTATGATGTGAAGCCCGGTGAATTCACCTCGGGCAAAACTGTCGCCGAATGCTATGAATTTCTCAAGGCCTGTGCCGACAAGGCAGGTCTTAAAGGACTTATTTTCGGAATAGATGAGGGAAGAATTTTAAGCGGCATTTCTTCGGGAGCAGACGATTCGGCTCTTCTCTCACGTACCGTGGGCTATACCTATCAGGCTGCTTATGATGCACGTGTCTACAAGCAGATGTTCAATGCCGGCGGAAACTATTTCTCATCCTGGTATTATCTTTCAAACGGTCTTTTAGACGGTAATCCCACCGTTTCATATCACGTGGCAAAAAACGTATCCAAATTCAGCGGTATGAATGAAGTAAAGACAGAAGCCGTAAAAAAAGGCCTTCTGCTTCAATCCGAGGTTGACTGCTTCAGTGCCGTGGATAACGAAAACGGCAACATTCTTCTTATGGCATATAATTTCAAAAATGACCTCTGCTATAAAAATTGTGCCGATATAAAGCTTGAAATCAATGCTCCTCATTTCAACGGAAACGAGGTTGAAATCACCATATATAAAATTGACGACAGCTGCAACTACTTTAATGAATGGTGCGAGGACAGAGTGAAATACGGCATAGGAGACGACTGCTTCGCCTGGTCTCCCGACTGCCCCGTAATTGAAAGCTACACCAATCTTCAGAATGAAGAAGCAAGAAGCATATATTTCTCACAGTTAAAGGAAAAATATGCCGAATGCTCAGTTCTCACTCCCGTGACAATAAATGCAACTGTAACGGGAAACACCCTGACACTTTCAGAAAGCATAGCCCCAAACGGCGTTACTTTCATTGAAATAGCACCCGCTCAATAAGAATAAATGCAATAGGCTGTGTGAAAACAAAATGTTTTCCACAGCCGTATTTCTATTTAACATTCCCTTTTGTGTCACAGGAAAGAGTCATTGTTTTTTCTATTGTTTTGAGAGGAACGAGAAGCTTTGTCTGTTTCACGAAAAACTGTGCCGTTGCGGTATTTTCTTTTTTATCACACGAAAAGGAAAGAAGCTCCCAGTCTGCATCATAAATATCAATGCTGAACTCTGACGAGGTGCAGCTTGCCGAGGTTTTAGAGTAAATAAAATCCGCTTCAAGCATTGCCGTCCACAAAAGAACATCATCCGATGAGTAATAATTCAGATATTTTGTTTTTGATATGCTTTTCTGACTTTTGAAAAATTCAACTATTTTTCTGAAAAACTCCAGTATACGGGAAAATATTCCCAATTCAAATTCATTTTTTAAGCTGTTTGATGTTACTGTCACAATATACGAGCCGTCTTCAAAATATTCACGGCATTCCGATTGTGACTGAGCAGAAAACGCCGGTATTACAGTCATAAATATCATAACAAAACAAAGCAACAAGCATAAAAGCTTTTTCATAGTGCCTCACCGCCCCAAACATTATATATATAAAGAAGTCCTTCTCTGAAATAGCCGTGTGCTTCCGTATGAACATCAATAAGGCTGATTGCCGCAAATATCGTCCATATAATAAGTGCAAAAAGAAGAACGGCGATAACCGCTTTTCTTATTGAAAGCTTTTTTCTTATTTCTTTCTGTGATAGCTCTGCAGAAAAACCTGCCGCAATTTCTTCGGGAGAGCCGAATACGGCTCTGATTTCATCCATATCCGAATCGGGAGAAGCTTCTAAAAATTCCGCTATTTCTTCTTTCAGGCTTTTAAGAATCTCCGCTTTTTTCTTTTTCTCACACAAAACCAAAGCACTGATTTCCTTATAATACAAATCAAGACCGTTTTTCAGCGACTTATTCACTTTCTTCCACCGCCTTCAATATCATTTCTACACCCTCGGATATTTTTTTATATTCAAGAAGCATCTCTTTATAATATTCTTTTCCCTTTTCTTCAAGATGATAATATTTTCTCAATCTTTTATTGACGACCTCATCATAATCGCTTATGTATCCGTTTTCGGAAAATCTGTAAAAAACGGGATATAAGGTCCCCAGCGGCAAGGTGAAAAGACCGCCGCTTTTTTCTTTTACGGCTTTCACTATCTCATAGCCGTACATATCCTTTTGCGACAGAACGGAAAGCACAATAAGCTCCACCGTTCCTCTTTTGAAATTATCCGTATTCGGCAAAAATAATCTTCCTTTCGCTGTTCTGAAAAAATTTTACCACAAAATAAAAAATGTGTCAATATATATCTTGTTATGCAAAATATATATTGACACATAATATTTTAAATGTTATATTAATTTTGCAGGGATAACTGCAGTATTCCTGAAAAAATATATGAAAGGAAGAAAATTATGCTTAACCTCACTTCGCTTTTTACAAAATTTATTGCAATAATTTTATTTGCAATATCCTTTATCACCCCTGCCTCCCCCGGTAATGTTGAGATTTCGGTGCAAGTAAACGAGGATGTACCGCAAACGATTTGTGTTTATTGGAACAACAAAACAAACAAGGCAATAACAGAACCGCGATATTTCATCGAAAAACTCGAAAACGGACAATGGACAGAGGTACCTTTTGCCGACGGATTCGGTTTTCCTGAAATTTACAGTCAGTATTATCCCGCCGAAGGCGGAAAAATTACAATAACCTCCCAAAGAGATCTGAAAGAGCCTCTTAAAAGTGGAACATACAGAATAACTCTTTACTATGAATTACTGTACAGTGAAACAAAAAACGGAAAGGCTGTCTGTGACTTTGATATTGAATAAAAGCAACTGATACTAACTGATATCAGCTTGTATCAGTCAGAAAATCTGCCGAAAAAGAGACGTAAAAATCTTTTCGGCAGATAGCTTTTTATTTTTTCATAAAAATCCATAGTGCATTCCTCCGACTTTCCGACCTCAAAAAAACAGCGGTTTTCACCGCTGTTTTTTAATCAGTATCCTTTTTTACCCACAAGGGATTCGTCGTCTTCTATCCAATCGGAGACGGGGATTATTCTGTAGTTTTCCTTGTCGTCACGAATAACGACCTCTTTTATGCCGGCATTGATTACCATTCTCTTACACATTGAGCAGCAGCAGGAATTGGAAACATAGCTTCCGTCTGCTACTTCAACTCCTGTGAGATAAAGCGTTGCATCAATCATCTTATCTCGGGAAGCACTGATTATGGCATTGGCTTCGGCGTGTACGGAACGGCAAAGCTCATAGCGTTCGCCTCTGGGAATACCCATTTCCTGACGGATGCAGTAACCGAGGTCCGTGCAGTTTTTTCTTCCGCGGGGAGCACCCACATAGCCTGTGGAAATAACCTCATCGTTTTTTACGATAACCGCTCCGTAGCGGCGTCTTAAACAGGTTGTTCTCTGTGAAACTATTTCCGCTAAATCAAGGTAATAATTGATTTTATCTCTGCGTTCCATAATAATCGTCCTTTTCTTTTATTTACTGAAATCTATTACTTTCACACCGTCTTTTATGTAAATTAAACCTGAAACAACTGCAAGAACTGCAGTTATCCATAAAAGAACGGAGGAAATCACACCGAGAGGGAATTGAGAATTTATAAGGTTTGCTTCAATAAGAGCCATAAGAAGCATAATGAGAATTGTGGAAACCATCTGAAAAACGGTTTTTAGCTTGCCCCAGATATTAGCGGGGATAACCACACCCTGTGCGGAAGCCGCAAGACGGACGGATGTGACTGCAAATTCACGGGTGAGAACAATGAAAACTATGTAAATGCTGCAATATCCCGCATCCATAAGAGCTAAAAGAGCTGCTGTGGTAAGCATCTTATCAGCCACAGGGTCCGCAAGCTTTCCGAATGTGGTGATAAGATTATATTTACGGGCTATTTTCCCGTCAAGAAAATCTGTTATGCAACCCACTGCATAAACTGCAAGCCCGAAAAAATAGTGGTAGGGAATGAAGGGTGCCATAAAAACAACAAGAAAAACAGGTGTCAGCACCATTCTTATAACGGTTAATTTATTTGGTAAATTCATAATTATCCTTTCAGTTTATATCTGCAGTACCCAAAAGGTCATATTCGTCCACTGCAGTGATAAGAATTTCAACAGCTTCTCCTATTCCCAGCTCCTTTCCCGATACAAAATTTATTTCTGAATCAATTTCGGGAGCATCCATCCAGGTTCTTCCCGAATAGCTGTCGGAATAATAGTCGTAGCCTTCAACCACACACATCACTTTCTTTCCGACAAGCGATTCAAGCTTTTCCGTAAATATGTCAAACTGCTGTCCCATAATAATTTCGCCTCTGCGGACAGCGGTTTCACCGTCAACTCTGTCAGGAAGCTTCTCGGCAGGTGTTCCCTCTTCAGGGGAATATGCGAAGCAGCCAAGTCTGTCAAAGCGTGCTTTTTCAACAAATTCTGAAAGTATTTCAAAATCCTCCTCGGTCTCTCCGGGGAAGCCTGTTATAAATGTTGTTCTTATTATGCAGTCGGGCATATAAGAACGGATTTTATCTATAAGCTCAAGAAGGCTTTCGCTGTCACCGTGGCGGTTCATTGCTTTAAGAATTTTTCCCGATGCGTGCTGCAGGGGCAAATCTATATAATGAAGCACCTTTTCGCATTCACTCATACACTTAAGAAGAGAATCCGTCAGCCTGTCGGGATAGCAATAAAGCAGTCTTATCCACTCAATGCCTTCGATTTTATTCAATTCATATAAAAGCTCATGGAGCACGGGTTTGCCGTAAAGGTCTTCTCCGTAGCGGGTTGTGTCCTGTGCTATGACAACAAGCTCTCTCACACCGCTTGCGGCAAGTGCTTTTGCTTCAAAAAGAATATCTTCCTTTGTTCGGCTTCTGAATTTTCCTCTGATTGAGGGAATTGCACAGTAGGTGCAATGGTTGGAGCAGCCGTCGGAAATTTTCAGATATGCCCAGTGCGAGGGTGTTGTCAGAATTCTTTTTCCGCAAAGGGGAAGGCTTTCCTTTTCGGGATAACGGCTCTTTTCCGTACCCTTTATAACATTATTTACAAATTCAACTATATCTCCGTTTACACCGAGACCGCCTACGGCGTCAACCTCGGGAATTTCCTTGAGAATTTCATCACGGTATCTTTCGGCAAGACAGCCTATGACAATAATTTTGCCCACCTGACCGTCTTCTTTATATTCCACCATTTCGAGAATATTGTCAATGGCTTCTTTTTTTGCATCTTCTATAAATCCGCAGGTGTTGATGATAACAATATCAGCACCGTATGCGGTGTCAATAATTTCAAAGCCTGCCGCATCAAGCTTTTCAAGCATAAGCTCGGAATCCACCTGATTTTTTGGACAGCCGAGGGAAATAAAGCCGATTTTTTCGTGCATAGTCTTTCTTCCTATTCGTATATACTTATATAATCTGAAATCTCGGAATAAGAATATCCCATATTCAAAAGCCGTCTTATTGCACGGTCCTTTTCCTTCGGGGTACTGCTTTCCGTAATTTTCAATTTCTCAATTACTTTAATTATACCGATTTTCTTATCAATATCAAGGGCATTTACTGCTTTTTGTGCCGTTTCGGAATTTATTCCTCTGTTTTTCAGCTCAAGAATTATTCTTTTAGGTGCAAAGCCTTTTCTTTCGTATAATTCTTCTGCTAACAAAAAGGCGAATTTTTCGTCGTCAAGAAGCCCCAGAGAGAAAAGCTTTTCCACTGCAAGGTCCACTGCGGCTTCCGGAAATTTCATTTTAAGCTTCACACGCAGCTCAAATTCAGAGTGAGCTCTCAATGACAGCATTCTCATGGCACTGTCAAAAGCCATAGAGGAGTCACCCTCTTCTTTCAAAGAGAGCAACTCCTCTTTTGCGACATCGTCTCCCTCGCGAAAACGGGAGGAATACCATATAACAGACGGGACGGTGAACAAAAATTCACCGTCAAGATATAAGTCTGTTTTGTTTTTCTTTGATTTTACAGTAAGCTCCATCAGTCTGCCGCAATATCTATTTTAATTTTGGGAAGCTTGCCGTTATTGGGTGCAAGAACATCGTCGTCATCTGCTGCCTCAACTGCCTTCTTTGCATCCTTTGCGGCACCCTGACCTGCTTTTTTCGGCTTGAAGGCGTCACTCCTTCTGACCTTTTCTTCAACCTCTTTTGCAAAATCGGGGTTATTGGTTATATACTGTCTTGCATTGTCTCTGCCCTGACCGATACGCTGCTCGCCATAAGAGAACCACGCACCGCTCTTGTGGATAATATCAAGCTCAACGGCAATATCAAGAAGCTCTGATTCCTTGGAAATACCCTTGCCGTACATAATGTCAAATTCTGCTTCTCTGAAGGGAGGAGCCATTTTGTTTTTAACAATCTTTGCTCTTGTGCGGGAGCCGACAAATTCATTGCCGGGAGCCTTTATCTGCTCTGTTTTTCTGACATCTATTCTCATTGATGCATAGAATTTAAGAGCACGTCCACCTGTGGTAACCTCGGGATTGCCGTACATAACTCCCACCTTTTCACGAAGCTGGTTTATGAAAATAACTATTGTGTTTGAACGGGAAATTGCACCTGCAAGCTTTCTTAATGCCTGTGACATAAGGCGGGCGTGAAGTCCCACATGGCTGTCACCCATTTCACCCTCAATTTCTGCTCTGGGAACAAGAGCAGCAACGGAGTCGATAACAATAACGTCAAGAGCACCGGAGCGTGTGAGATATTCGGCAATTTCAAGTGCCTGCTCGCCGTTATCGGGCTGTGCAACAAGAAGAGAATCAATATCAACACCGAGTGCCTCGGCATATGTGGGA
>JAZSJT010000112.1:0-65531 GCA_045534425.1 Acutalibacteraceae bacterium
GGAAGGCTTCGCCTTGTTCCGCTTCGCTCTATAGCTCGTGCCGTCGGCACATTGCTGAAGTTTGATTGTAATATACAAAACTGTGCGAAGCACATATAATGCCGACCGCAGGTCCCGGAATTCTGAATTCCGAATTCCGAATTTTTATCGGGCTTCAGCCCGATAAATTATGATTTACTTTTGTTGTTTTTTGTGCTATAATGCTTTTTTGTAATAATGCTTGGGAGGTTTTGCAAATAAATGGATGTTCAGCAGGAAGAGAAAAGAAAAAAACTGACGAGAAATCAAAGCATGAAGGCCTTAAAAAGGCTTTTTCCTTATTTCGGGAAATATAAAAAGACACTTGTTTTTGACTTATTCTGTGCCGCTATGACTACGGTGTGCGAATTGGTTTTACCTATGATTGTAAAGCTTATAATCAATTCCGCAACGGGTGAAAGCGAAACGCCCCTGACTGCGGGACTTATTCTCGGAGTAGGCTGTGTTTATATATTTCTGAGACTTGTTGATGCTCTTGCATCATTTTATATGAACAGCTACGGTCACATTATGGGCACAAAAATCGAGACGGATTTACGCCGTGATTTGTTCTCCCATTTACAGAAGCTGTCTTTTTCATACTATAACAACGCAAAAATCGGTGTGCTGATGTCGAGAATCACCAACGACCTTTTTGATATCACCGAATTTGCACATCACTGTCCCGAAGAATTTTTCATAGCGGGTGTGAAGATAATCGGTTCATTCACAATTTTATGCACCGTCAATATTCCTCTTACTCTTATAATTTTCGCTATGCTTCCCTTTATGGCTTTCTTTATGTACCGCTTCAACAAGAAGCTCAAGGACGGTCACAAGGAATCCAGAAGAAAAATCGGTGAGCTCAATGCAACCATTGAAGACTCTCTTCTCGGTATTCACGTTGTAAAATCCTTCGCGGGCGAAGACAGAGAAATTGCAAAATTCGCAGAAGGCAACAAGGGCTTTTTCAGAATTAAAAGCTATGTATATAAGCTGATGGGTACCTTCCATTCCGTGTCCCGCCTTTTTGACGGACTTATGTATATACTTACTGTTATGATAGGCTCATTCTTTATTATGAATAAAGAGATTAATGCCGCCGACCTTGTGGCTTATCTGCTTTACGTTACAACCCTTTTTGCTTCCATAAGAACAATTCTTATGTTCAGCGAACAGTTCTACAGAGGAATTACGGGTATTGAACGCTTCGGTGAAATTATTGATACCGAACCCGACATAAAGGATATTCCCCATTCCGAGGAGCTCATTCGTGCAAAGGGAGACATTGAGCTTAAAAATGTTACCTTCCGTTATGACGGCACGGATACGAATGTTCTTAAAAGCTTCAATCTTTTCGTTAAAAAAGGGGAAAATCTTGCGGTTGTAGGTCCGTCGGGTGCAGGTAAAACCACCCTATGTGCACTTATTCCCCGTTTTTATGAACCGCAGGAGGGCGAAATTCTCATTGACGGCAGGAATATAAAAGATTTCACGCAAAGCTCACTTCGTAAAAATATCGGCATTGTTGAACAGGACGTTTATCTGTTCTCCGGTTCTGTCAAGGAAAATATAGCATACGGAAAGCCTGATGCAACCGACGAGGAAATTAAGGAAGCCGCCCGTCTTGCCGATGCATATGACTTTATAATGTCACTTCCCGACGGCTTTGATACATATGTCGGAGAAAGAGGCGTCAAGCTTTCGGGCGGTCAGAAGCAGAGAATTTCCATAGCCCGTGTGTTCCTGAAAAATCCTCCAATTCTCATTCTCGACGAAGCCACAAGTGCCCTTGATAATGAAAGTGAAAGACTTGTAAGAGATTCTCTTTCCCGACTTGCAAAGGGCAGGACAACCATTACCATAGCACACCGACTCACAACCATTAAGAATTCCGACAGAATAATAGTTCTCACGGAAAACGGAATTGAAGAAGAAGGCACACACCAGGAGCTTCTTAATAAAAACGGGCTTTATGCTGAGCTTTATCAGCTTTATACAACAGAATAAAGGAGATATTAAAATGAAACTCTCAATTGAAAGCACAACCCTCTCGGAGCTTACCCAAAGCCTTGAAGAAGGACTTTCCGAAATTACAAATCTTCCCACAAATCTCAGTGAAACAGATGAATACATAAAAAATCTTATTCATCTTTTACAGGAATTTGCGGTGACCTACGGCGGAAAGCTTATCGGGGCAATTCTTCTTCTAATTATAGGCTTCAAGCTCACAAGTCTTCTTACAAAGAAAATAATGTCCGCTAAAGCACTGAGCAAAATGGAAGCTTCCACAAAGGGCTTTATAGGAAGCATTCTCGGTGTTGTCCTTAAAGTTATCATCGGAATAACAGCACTTGCAGTTTTAGGTGTTCCCATGACATCAATGATTGCTGTTATCGGCTCCTGCGGTCTTGCTATAGGACTTGCTTTACAGGGCTCGCTTTCCAATATTGCAGGCGGCTTCATTATCCTTGTATTCAAGCCCTTCAGTGTCGGTGATTTCATCACTGCCGGTGAAATTGTCGGCACCGTTGAGGAAATCAGCATTTTCCACACAAAGGTCCTCACGGTTGACAACAAAAGAATTATCGTTCCCAACTCAACAATTTCCAATGCCACACTCACAAATGTTTCCGCACTTAAAGAAAGAAGAGTTGACCTCACCTTCACAACCTCCTATGAAAACGACATAAACAAGGTTGAAGAGGTTCTTCTTAAAGTATGCGAAAACCACGCTCTTGTGCTTAAAGCTCCCGCTCCCTTTGCAAGGCTTTCCGCTCACAAGGACAGTGCACTCGAATATACAGTAAGAGTATGGTGTAAAGCAGAGGATTACTGGACAGTATATTTCGACTTAATAAAAGAAGTGAAATATGCTTTCGACAAGGAAAACATCTCAATTCCCTATCCGCAGCTTGTTGTTCATCAGTAAAATCGAACATTGCTCCTTTTTTTGTGGGATTTCGACAAGGAGAATGTAAAATATTTGTTAATATTATAATATAATTTAATAATTATTATTGACACTTTGTCATTTTTTTGGTATCCTATTTAGGCTGCTCAAAAAAAAATGACAAGGTGTCAGTTTTTATTTGAAACAAAAATGACGTTTTGTCAGTTTTTTAAGTTTGTTTAAATCTTTTTTATTATCATACAATAATAGCCTGAAAAGGAAGAATGTAACGGATGGCATCTGATTCAAAAAAGCTTGAAAAAAAGATGAAAATTCTTGATACTGCATTTTCTCTTTTTAAGGATTCATCAATAAGTGCCACGGCAATTGATGATATCGTTAAAGCAACGGGAATTGCAAGAGGAACCTTCTATCTTTATTTCAAAGACAAAAGTGACCTTATAGAGCAGATAATTCTCTATAAAAGCACGGAGTATATGAAAGAAATTCTCAAAAATACTCTCAACAAAGAAAAGCATAAGGACTTTGACTTTATTGAAATAATAAGAGAATTTCTTAACTGCTTCATTGATTTTTTAATCAAGAATAAGGATATACTTCCCGTAATGTCAAAAAACCTCTCATCCAGCATAAAGCATCTGCCCGATTTTTATGACAGTGAAATTTCACAGATATATGAAATAATGATAGGGCATATGGTTAATATGGGATATACTCCCGAAACAGCCCATATGACGGCAATTATCATTATTGATATGGCAGGCTCTGTGTGCTCGGATGCAATATTACATTCAAAGCCTTTCCCCATAGAAGAGATAAGAGACACTGTCGTGGAATCGGCAGTTACACTGATAAAAAACAATATGCATATAAGAAGAGGTGACAGTAGTGAAACGAATGAATAAATTTCTGACAATAATTCTGGCTTTTATCCTTGCCTTCTCACCCGTTATGACACTTACTGCAGGAGCGGTAAATTTTCCTGACGGAGTGACAAGAGAAAACACGGGTGAAGCCGCAGTAAAACTCAACAATCTTCTAAAAACACTTCTGGCATCAAATGAGGAAACAAAGGACCTTAAAGGCACCGTGTACGGTATGCTTTATGAGGATGAAGCACTGAACGGCATCTTCAAGGCAATATATGAGACTCTCGGTGAAAACGCAGATGCTCTTTCTGTTATAGGCGTGGATATATCCCCTGCAGCCCTTTCCTCTGCTCTTTCGGGATATAAAAGCATATCCAAGAAAATAGCATCCTGTGCAACACTTGCCGATGTAATCAAGGCTTCAGAAAAATTCAGCTGGGAAGTCAATTCAAAGAACGGCTTCTCCGAAGCTCTCTCTTCAATGCTCTCCCCCTTCAATTCACTTCTTAACGCACTTTTATGTGCAGGCAAAGTCAATATAAACGCTCTTATTTCAATTCAGGGTGACGACGGTTACACTGCTGCAATAATTCCGCTTCTAAAAGCCCTTGACTGTCCCGAAATTATGAGCTCTGCTGATTTTGCAGCTTCCGCTTCTAAAAATCACAAGAACATTATAAAAAACATCATATCAATGGCATTTAAAGGCGTTGACAAGCTTTTGGATAATCCCGTAAAAGGAATGTGCTCAACACTTCCTAAAATTGCCTTCTATCTTGATTCGGGAAAGCTTTCCGCATCAATAACCGCTCTTTTAGAGCCTCTCTCACTTAAAATTGCGGGGATACTCACAATCCCCGGAATTTCCGACCTCATTACAGAGGCTGCAAATCTCGAAGAAAGTATGAATATCAACGACCTTCTTGAAGGTCTTGATGTAAGTGAGCTTTTAGGCTCCGACGTAAAACTCACTTTACCCGAAATCAAGCTTAAAGAATTAGCCTCCTGTGTAACTGAAAACGGCGGAAATATGACAACTGACGAAGAAGCCGCTTTCATTGTTATTATGAACTATCTCATTGAGGCAATAAAACTCAACAAAGAATCTTTGGGTGCTGTTCTCGGTGCAGGCGATATGTCTTCTGTTCTCGATCCGCTTCTCACAAAAACAAATGACGAAATTATAAAGACAATAGTCACTCTTTTTACAATAAAAGCTGTTCCGCAGAATAATTTCCAGTGGAATTTTCCCGCTGTAAATTCAACAGCAGTGGCTCTCACTCCCACATACACCGAAGCAGATTATCTCGGCTTCCTCGAAAAGGTTGATCCTCTTCTCACAGACTTTGTAAAAGAAAGCGATCCCGAAGGTGATATTGAAAAGACCTTGAGAAAAACAATTTTCTCAAATTCTCTTGTTTCAACCCTTGTGATTGAAATTTTCAAGACTCTGGGTTCAGAGGATATGGCTCCTCTTTTCGCACTTTTGGGAATGAATGTAACACCCGCAGGTGTCGGTGATGCCGTTTATCAGTATTATCCCTACACCGCTAGACAGTTATATAAATATTCTTCCTGGGAAAGAATAAATCCCGCTTCTCTTTCATGGGGCTTTTATGACGGTGATGCAGAGGGCTTCACAAAAGCAGTTTCAAGAGTTCTCGCACAGTTTACCCCTCTTCTCACCTGTGTTCTTGCAGGACAGAACGTAACGCTTCTTGATGCAATAACACTTCCCGGTGCAGACGGCTATAACACCGCAATAATTCCCCTTCTTGAAGCACTTGGCTGTAAAGCGGAAAGCATTAAGCCCTACAGTGAATATGTTAAAGGTGCGGGGACATCTGCCGTTATTACGGATATTCTGGAGCCCATAGTAAAGCTTCTTGAGGAGCTCTGTGTCGCTCCTGTTAAAACCGCAGTTAAAATTCTTCCCAATATCATTTATTTCTTCAATTCGGGACATATAAATTCTGTTATTGAAAACCTTATTTATCCCGTAAAATATATGCTTGATACTGCAGGCTTGGGAGATATGCTAACTTCCGCTTTCTCCGATATGGGAAATACGGACATTTCAAAAATGCTGCCGGAGCTTCTCGCTTCTGCTGACCTCGGCATTAAGCTTCCAGAGCTTGATATAAAGACTCTCGGAGCTATAGGCACTCTTCAGAGCTTCACAAGTAAAAGAACCGTAAACGGTGCCCCCGCAACCTATTCGTATCTCATCTCCAATGAAGCCGGTGTGTTCATTACAATTTTAAGATACATTGTAGGTGCCCTTTCCATGGAGGAAAACAGCGGACTTCTTACGGGACTTATGGGAAGCGAATCTTCTGCTCCCTCTGAAGACGGAATGCCCGATATGTTTGCTATGTACGCGGGCAATATAGCAGAAAAGTTCAAGGGAATGTCCACAGACGAAATAGTTGAATGGCTTTGTGACCTTCTTTTCAGCGAATCGCCCATTAAGGAGCTTCCCCAAGAGAACGAAGAAATTCCCACAATCATTTATGAAAAGAAATTCACTCTTTCAACAACCGCAAAAATCCTTATCGTTGTTGTAATAATTGCCCTTATTGCACTCGCCTATTATGTTCTTTCCGTGATGGGCAAGCTTGATAACCTGAAGCTTAAATACAGGAAGAGGCAGGAAATCAAACGCCGCAAAAAAGAGAGCAAAAAGCTTATTAAAGGCGGCGGTGTTGCTGTTGACAGTATGACAGAGCCTATCAAAAATAAGCCTGTTAAGAATAAGCCTATTAAAGCAAAACAGGAAGAAAAAACAGTTACCGAAGCACCAAAGAAAGTAATTGATTCCATTCTTATTGCACCTTTGGATGACAGCTCAAAAGAATATATCGCACAGGCACAGCAGGAAAAAATGAAGAAGGAAATGAGGCTTTCCACAGAAAAGGCACAGGCTAAAAAAGAAAAAAAGGAAGCCACTGACGAAAAGAAGGACTCAAAAACAGCAGTAAGAAAGCTGCCCGATGAAAAGCAGGCAGAAAAGCTTATACGTCGTCAGCAATCTGCCGCAAAAAAAGCACAGAAAAACGAATTAAAAATTCAGAAGCAGTATGAAAAAGCAAAAATGCAGGCACTCAAGAAAGAAAAGAAATCATCCAGGGAGGGCAACAAATAATGCTTGTACTTAAAAATATAGTAAAAGATTATGTTGCAGGTGACACCACTGTACGTGCACTTAAAGGAATAAACATCAATTTCAGAGAAAGCGAATTCGTTGCCATACTCGGTCCTTCAGGCTGCGGTAAAACAACAATGCTTAACCTCATAGGCGGTCTTGACAGATACACCTCAGGCGACCTTGTAATCAACGGCAAGTCCACAAAGGATTTCACCGACGGTGACTGGGATACCTATCGCAATCATTCAATAGGCTTTGTTTTCCAGAGCTATAACCTCATTCCTCACCAGACAGTTCTTGCAAACGTTGAGCTTGCTCTTACTCTTTCGGGTGTTTCAAAGAAGGAAAGAAAAGAAAGAGCCATCAAGGCTCTTGAGCAGGTTGGTCTGGGAGAACAGATTTACAAAAAGCCCAGCCAGATGTCGGGCGGTCAGATGCAGCGAGTTGCCATTGCCCGTGCACTTATAAACAATCCCGACATTCTTCTTGCCGATGAACCCACGGGTGCTCTTGATACTGAAACAAGCGTTCAGATTATGGAAATTCTCCGTGAAATTGCAAAAGATAAGCTTATCATTATGGTTACTCATAATCCTGACCTTGCACACGAATATGCAAACAGAATAATAAGCTGTCTTGACGGCAACATTACAAACGACACAAATCCCTTTGAGCCTTCGGAAGAAGACAAGAACCTTGAAACAGAAAAGAGAATTGAAGAAGAAAAGAAGGGCAAAAAGCCTTCAATGTCCTTCTCCACTGCATTCGGTCTTTCTCTTCGTAACCTCGTAACAAAAAAGGGAAGAACCATACTCACAGCATTTGCGGGAAGCATCGGTATCATAGGTATTTCTCTCGTGCTTGCTCTTTCAACGGGTATTGAAAACTATATAGACAAAATGCAGAATGACCTGCTTCTTGCTATGCCCGTTTCCGTTGAAAAAGAAGCCATTGATATGAATAACGTAATGGGAGCTCTTATGGATATCGGCTCTTCCATTATGGAAACCGACCACGATCTTGACAATATTTACGTCAACTCCACCTTCACCGAAATGATAAATACCTTCATTTCACAATCCACTGCAAACAACCTCAAGTCCTATAAGCAGTATATTGAAGATAACCGTGAAAGGTTTGAAGAGCTTTGTAACGATATTCAGTATAAATATGAAACTCCTCTCAACATCTATAAGGAAGATACGGCTGACGGTATTATAAAGGTTAATCCCAATGGTATGATGAACACTCTTATGGGCTCCACCGAGCAGTCCTCCTCCATGGCAACCATGACAAACTCAATGACCAATATGTTCTCCTCATCCGCTACAAACTCCTGGATTGAGCTTATCGGTGATAATGAGCTTTTAGCACAGCAGTATGAAATAATCCACGGCAGACTTCCCGAAAGCTATAATGAAGTTGTGCTTATCGTTGACAAAAATAACGAAATCAACGAGCTTGTTATGTATGCCCTCGGTCTTAAAAATCAGGACAAATTTATGGAAGATATGGTAAATATGATGGCTGCAGGCGGTGAAATGGATACCACCATCGTTGACCAGTACACATATGACGATATCCTCAATATGAAATTCCGTCTTGTTCTTAATCACGAATATTTCGTAAAAGACAAAGAAACAGGTCTCTGGAACGACCAGAGCAGCAATATCTACTACGTTAAACAGCTTATTGAAAAGGGTGTTCAGATAAACATCGTAGGCATTTTAAGACCGGACCCCAACAATGTTATGTCAACAGGTATGGGAAGCATCGGTTACACCACAGAGCTTATGGATTATGCACTCGATGCAACTCTTAACAGTGAAATTGTCAAAGAACAGCTTTCTCACCCCGAAACAGACGTTCTCACAGGTCTTGAATTCACAAACCTTACCGTAAACGATTTCTCTCTTGCAGATATTGACCTTTCAATTATTGATTTCAAGTATCTTGACCTCACTCCCTTTATGAGCCTTATGGAAGGCATTGACCTTTCACAGATTGACATTCTCAATCTCAATATTGCAGACCTTATTGATTTCAGCGACTTGACAGACCTCAAGAAAAAGCTTATGGAAGGCTTCCTTTCCGACGAACAGGTTCTCGCATTCAAGCAGGCTTATATTGATACCCTTAATGCTGAATGCTCGCTTGAAAAGACTTATGCCGCAATAGGCTACTCAACAGAGGATGCTCCCTCATCAATTTATCTCTATCCCAAGTCATTCGAAGCAAAAGACGAAATCAACAATATGACAAACTACTATAACGAAAAGATGGTTGAACAGGGACATTTGGGTTATACTGTTACACTCACCGACATTATAGGTATGCTTATGAGCACCGTTACAAGCGTTCTTAATATCGTCACTGTCGTTCTCGTGTGCTTCGTTGCAATTTCACTTGTTGTTTCATCCATAATGATTGGTATAATCACCTATATTTCCGTTCTTGAAAGAACAAAGGAAATCGGTATTCTCCGTGCAATAGGTGCTTCAAAAGGTGATATTTCAAGAGTTTTCAATGCAGAAACAGTGACCATAGGTCTATCGGCAGGTGTTCTCGGTATTCTCACTACACTGCTTCTTGAAATACCCATTAACCTTATTCTGAGATACTTCACACACACCGGTGCTGCCGCACAGCTTCCTGTTGTTGCCGCCTTTGCACTTATTGCAATAAGTGTAACTCTCACATTTGTTGCAGGTCTTATCCCATCATCCCTCGCAGCAAAGAAGGATCCCGTTGAAGCTCTCAGAAGCGAATGATTCACAAAAAACCAACCTGATAATTAGCGGAGTGTTCATAAGGACACTCCGCAGTTTTATTCGCCCTACGGCGAGTTGTATTACTTCACAGATATATTATGCTTCGCACAGTGTTATTGACCTTAGGTCAGTTTTTGACTAATAAAATATAACCGAAACTAAAAGTTTCGATAAAACTATCGCTGAAAGCAATAATAACACTCTGCCGTCAGGCAGAATATCACTTATAAATCAACCTAAGAAAAAAAATAAAGAACCGCAGAAAATCTGCGGCTCAATATTCAAATAATTTATTCAATTATTTAACGGCATCTTTAAGAGCCTGACCTGCTTTGAAAGCAGGAACCTTTGTAGCAGCAACCTTGATTGTTTCGCCTGTTCTGGGGTTACGAGCTTCTTTTTCTGCTCTTTCACGAACTTCGAATGTACCGAAGCCGATAAGCTGAACTTTTTCACCCTTCTTGAGAGCTTCTGTGATGCTGTCGAGAACAGCCTTTACTGCAACATCTGCATCCTTCTTGGAAAGACCTTTAGCTGCTACTGCATTTACGAGTTCTGTCTTGTTCATTAGTATTTCCTCCTGATTTATTCAAAAGCCTTACGGCGTTTGTTCCTTGAGTATGGCTTTGGCTTTATCCCAAAGCTCATCCAACCTTTCGAGGTCTGCGGTTTTCATATCCAGACCTTCTTTTTCTGCCATTTTTTCAACGATCGCAAAGCGGCTTGCGAATTTATCCGTAGCCTTAGTGAGTGCTTCCTCGGGATCTATATCAGCAAATCTTGATACATTCACCGTTGCAAAGAGAAGATCTCCTATCTCATCAAGCACCTGCTCCTTAGCACCGTTTATGAGAGCTTCTTTAACTTCCCCCAGCTCTTCCTGAACCTTTTCCAAAGCTCCCTCGGCTTCATCCCAGTCAAAGCCTGCCTTTGACGCCTTTTTCTGAACCTTATTGGCACGCATAAGAGCGGGAAGCTCACGGGGAATGGAATCAATGGCTTCTGAAACCGTTTTTTGCTTTTTGGTATCCATTTTAATTGCATCCCAGTTTGAGAGAACCTCATCCGTAGATGAAACACTCACATCTCCGAAAACATGGGGATGCCTTATAATAAGCTTTTTGCAGATTTCGTCTGTGACGTCGGAAAAATTGAAATTACCCTTTTCCGTTTCAATAATAGTATGAAACACAACCTGAAGAAGAACATCACCCAACTCCTCACGGAGCATTTCGGGACTGTTCTTATTTATGGCTTCTATAACCTCATAGGTTTCTTCAATAAAATCTTTTCTGATGCTTTCGTGCGACTGTTCAGCATCCCACGGACATCCGCCGGGAGCTCTCAATATTTCAACAATATGAAGCAAATCTTCGCAGTTATAGACATCCTTGAACTGAAAATCCTTAATCATTTTCCATACCGTCCGCAAATAACATACATTGTTATTTTATCTTAAAAGTCTATATTTTTCAAGTACTTTTGCAATTTTTTCTCCCTTGGGAAACATTTTTATGTCGGTTTTTGTAAGAGTTCGAGTAAAAAGAAGTGCAAAAACATAAATGACAACCGCAAAACCTACTGCAATTACGGTTGATATGTTTCTTCCCGTAATAAAGGAGCTGATTTCAACGCCGTGTAATACTACATTCATAAGCTTACTTACACCCCACGCACCGAGGGATGAAAGCACAGAGCAGATAAGCGGCTTTATAACAAGTCCTTTTATGTCATATTTCATTCCTGTTTTCTGCTTTATAACAATAAGTCCCCAGAAATCTATAACTATATTGCAAAGAAATGAGCCCACAACCGCACCGTAGATGTTTATAGAGGGAATGCTGACGAGAATAAAGTTTGCAATTATTTTTACCGCCGCACCTGCCGCCATACTCTTTATGGGTACCGTTACCTGTTCTATCCCCTGAAGAATGTTTGTTATGGGCTGTGAAAGTGTCAGAAAGCACACCGATATTCCGTATGCCATAAGAATAGGTGCAATATAAGGAATTGCGGGGGCGGTTGACGCATTATTTCCGTATATAAGCACAAGAAGGTCTTCTGATAGTGCCATCATACCGAGCCCTGCGGGAAGTGATAAAAGAAGAATAAACTTGATTACATTATGAATGAGATGCCCTGCTCTTTCCATATTCTTCTTTGTCCACGCTTCAGTTATAAGGTGAAGAGAAGAAATTCCGAATGCCAGTGTAAAGGTGGGAATTATATTTTTAATTTCAAGAACGGTATCGTATGCACCGAAAAGATAGGATTTGAAGTCTGCCGCATCCGCAGGGGTATATCCCTTTGCTGCAATTATTGCGGGGAACATATCGGCAACCGTGTCGAAATTAGTTTCCAATACCGCCATCAATCTGTTCTGAATTGTCCAGCCGTCAATAAATGTGGTGAGATTGAACACAAGGGAGCTTATTGCAAAGGGAATTGCAAGATTGATAAGCTGCTTTTTAAGCGTTTTTGTGTCTGTAGCTTCGGGAGAGGACTCAATAAGCTCCGAGGGAAGCGAGCTTTTATCGTATTTATGCTTTACAGCCATATAAACGAGAGCAACAACCGAGCCTATTGTAACACCTGAAATGGCAGCTGCCGCCGCATAAGCGGAGGAGGCATCTGTTACAAGCTCATTTATAACAGGGATTTTATCAGCAAATTCAACACCGCCTAAAAGCACGGCATTCATAAGAATAAAGCCGAAAATCAGCTTTCCTGCAGATTCAACCACCTGTGAAACGGAAGTGGGCGTCATATTGCCGAGTCCTTGTGTATATCCCTTATATCCGCTTATAATTGCACAGAAAAGAACAGATGGGGCAACCGCTAAAATAGCAGGAATCGCATTTATTGAGCCTGTACTTAAAGCGTAAGGATATGCCATAAGAACGATTATGAGAAGTCCTATGGCACCGAGAAGTGTGAAAATTCCCAGAGAAACGCTGAAAAGCTTCTTTACATCACGGTATTTTCCCTCTGTGGCCTTCTGTGCCACAATTCTCGCAACCGCAGTGGGAAAGCCTGCAAGTGCGAGAGAATATATGGGAGTGTATATATTATAAGCAGTGGCAAAATAACCTCTTGCATCATAGCCTATTTTCTGTGTCACATAAATCTTAAAGATTATTCCCGTAATTTTAACGAGTATTCCCGCAACGGCAAGCACCAACGCACCGTTGAGAAGCGACTGCTTTTTGCGTTCTGACATCTGATAACCACCACTTTCTGTTCACAAATAATTATGCAGAAAACACAAATATAATTCACCTGACAGGAGAAGTTTTTTCCTAAGCCGCAGGTCTGAAACCGAATACCGGGAAAGCCAATGCTGCTTATATAATCAACACCTGATTTCAAAACTTTTTATTATACATTTTGCAATCTGCTTTTTGAATTATTTATTTTGCATTTGTACGAAGTACACTGCATTTTTACGGCTTTCGGAGAAAAGCATAAAACTTTTCTGTTTCCTTTTTTCTTTCCTTTATATCAGAAAATCTTGATATGTATTCATATGGGTATTTATAATTATACACTCTTATTAGGTTTTCTTCATAGGGGTGCTTGAGCTTTGTCACGGCGGCGGCTCCTACTGCAAGCACACTGTGAATTTCTTCCATCATATATATATTATAAAGACAGGGGGAATTATCTTTGCACCAGCCGACATTTTCTAAATTACCGATAGCTTTACTTTGCCTGTACATATAATATGGCTTATAACCGCTTTCATAGAGCCTTTTATTTGCATATTCCACCATTTTTTCGGTTTCACGGCATATTCCGTCGGTTTCATTTTCCGTCACAATTTCCGCCGAGCGTTTCAGAGACAAAGTGTGAACCGTTATGTTTTCCGGGGAAAGCTCTATGGTTTTATCAAGGCTTTTTCTGAAGCCTTCAAAGGTATCAGTGGGAAGCCCTGCAATCAGATCCATATTTATGTTATTAAATCCCAGCTTTCTTGCAAGAAGATATTTTTCTTCCGTGTCCTTTCCCGTATGCGGTCTTCCTATTGCTTTAAGCACACTGTCCGAAAAGGTCTGAGGATTTATGCTTATTCTTGAAACTCCCGAATTTTTAAGAGTGAGAAGCTTGTTTTCGTCAATGGTATCAGCTCGTCCCGCTTCAACGGTAAATTCTCTGACCTTTTCCATATCGAAATTATTATTAAGAGCCGAAATAATCGTACCGAGGTCTTCACTTGAAAATGACGTGGGAGTTCCGCCGCCGACATAAACAGTTTCAAGCTTTAGTCCGAGGTCCTTAACCGCCCGTGCTGTTATTTCAATTTCTTCACATATTTTTTCAACATAATCGGGAATGAGCTTTGCGGCACTTTTCACCGAATGAGAAACAAATGAGCAATATGAGCACCTTGTGGGACAGAAAGGAATTGAAACATATAAAGAAAAGGATTTTTCACTGCACAACTCTATACAGGTGTTTTCTGTTTCGGCAATTTCCAGTGCGAGCCTCGTTTTTTCAAAGCTCACTTCAAAAAAGTCTCTGAAAAGCTCCTCTGCCTTTTCTTTCCCCAATTCATCCAGATATTTTCTCATAAGCTTTGCAGGTCTTATACCTGTGAGAATTCCCCAAGGGGGAATAATTCCCGTAATTTCTTCAAGCACCTTTACTATGGCTTTTGCGAGGGTTCTTTCTCTTATTGAATCCCCCTCGCAGTCCTCTTTTTTTACATAAAATCCGTATGATGCGGTTTTCCCGTCAATGTCCGCCCTTGAAAAGAAATAGATCTCCTTTTCGTCTTCACGGATTTGTGTTATTACCCTTTTGGTTTCGTCTTCATTTTGCACTTGAGAGGGTAAAACTATCCTTTCCGCAGGAAAAAACAGCCTGCAGACCTTTTCACATTCATATTTATATGTGTGACCGATAGTTTCAAGTAACATTTGCTCTTAAATACCTGTTATTTCTTTTTTCGTATGAGAGGGTGGTAAATTCTCCGTGACCGGGAAAAATATCATAATCTCCCTCAATACCTCCGATTTCCCTAAGCGACTTAAAAAGTGTTCTTGTGCTGCCTCCGGGAAGGTCTGTTCTTCCCATAGAAGCTCTGAAAAGAGTATCACCGGAAAAAATATTTCCGTCAGCAAAAAACATAACGCTGCCCTTTGTGTGTCCGGGTGTGTGTTTTACAGTAATTTTTGTTTCACCGAGAAAAATCTCATCTTCGTCCGAAAATGTCCTATAATCATCTGTTTCTGTCTGGATATAATTTTCCACACTGTTGCAGAGTGAATAATCTGCATTATTGAGACAAACGGCATCCTCCTCGTGGATAAGAATTTCACCGCCGTATCTCTTTTTAAGAGGAACGGCACCGCAGATATGGTCAAAATGTCCGTGGGTGAGAAGAATGTATTTTAAGCTTCTCACATCATTCTCACGAAGAAATGCTCCGAAAGCGGCATCATATTCTCCTATATCAATAACTGCACTTTCACCTGTTGCAGTGTCTGTAATAAGATATGTATTAACGGCATAACTGCCTGTCTGCATCATTTCAACTTTAAGCATATTTACCCTCTTTATTTCTTTTGCCATATATCCGTATCGAATATTATTGTCACCGGTCCGTCGTTTGTGAGGCTTACCTTCATATCGGCGGCAAAGATGCCTTTTTCTACGGCTTTTACGCCTTCCGACAAGAGACACTCATTGAATTTCTCATAAAGAGCGTTGGCGATATCTGGAGCGGCAGAGGGGGTGAAGGAGGGGCGGTTACCCTTTTTCACATCCGCACACAGGGTAAACTGTGATACGCTTAAAATACTGCCGTTTACATCCTGAACGGACAGGTTCATTTTTTCATTTTCGTCTTCGAAAATTCTCAGCTTTGCAATTTTTCCTGCCATAAGGGCGGCTTCCTTTTCAGTGTCGCCCTCCATAACACCTAAAAGTACTAAAAGACCTTTATCTATTTCTCCAACGGTCTTCCCGTCAACCTTTACGCTTGCACCGAGAACTCTTTGAATTACAGCTTTCATCTGTTCTGATTATCGTAGGGGTTGTTCTGATTGTTATAAGGATTGTTCTGACTGTTCACATCCGAATAGGGTGTGTAGCCGGGGTTTTCGGGCATAATAATAGCAGCAATAATATAAAGCCATATGCTCAGGCCGCCGAAAATGGTGAGAAGTGCCCATGCAAGTCTTATAAGGGTTGCATCAATATCAAAATATGCTGCAATTCCGCCGCATACGCCTGCGATTTTCTTATCCGTTGTTGAACGATAGAGTTTCTTTTTCATTTTTATTTCTCCTTTTTTCTTGTTTTTATATATCCGCACCTGAACGGTCAACACTTAAAACTCCCGAGAGCTTTCCCAATCTTAACATAACAGATTTGAGATGCTCAACACTGTTTGCCGCTATGGTGAGATTAACCAAAAGTCGTCCGTCCTTTGTTCCTCTGGTGTTGATGGACTGAACAGTTACATGAATTGCATTGAGTGCAGTAAATATATCATTCATTATGGTGGTGCCCGTAAGACACGTGAGAAGTATTGAAGCAGAGAATTCCGCTTTTACCGAGGAATTCCAGTATACCTTTATCCAACGGTGTGCTTCGCAGTTATTGTAAATATCCTCGGGCACATTGGGACAGTCCTTCTTATGAACTGAAACACCGTGTCCTCTTGTTATAAAGCCTATGATGTCGTCACCGGGGATGGGATTGCAGCAACGGGAAAGCTTTATAAGACAGTTTGAAATACCGTCCACAACAACGCCCTCACTGCTGACTGTTTTTGCCTGCTTATATTTTACGGGAGCATCACTTGCGGCCTTTACTATCTTATTGTATTCATCCTTTATCATAGGTGTTATCTTTGAAAGGACAACACCGCCGTAGCCGAGAGCCGCATAGAAATCGTCAACCGTAGAGAACTTCTGCTTTTCTATAATAATTTCAAGAAGCTGTTCGCTTTGCTCGTCTGTGAGATGCATATTGTTGCGTCGAAGCTGTGCTTCAAATTCAGCCTTACCCTCAACAATATTTTCATCACGTCTTTCACGCTTGAACCAGGTTCTGATTTTTGTTCGGGCTTCATTGGTGGTTACGATATTGAGCCAGTCTCTCGACGGACCTTTACCCGGTTGAGACGAAGTGAGAACCTCAATAATTTCACCTGTTTTCACAACATAGTTGAGCTGAACAATACGCTTGTCAACCTTTGCTCCCGTCATTTTATTGCCGACTGCGGAGTGAATGGCATAAGCAAAGTCTATTACCGTTGCACCTACGGGAAGACATATAACGTCACCCTTGGGAGTGAAAACATAAACCTCATCACTGACAAAATCGTGTTTTATTGTGTTGAGAATATCCGTGGCATCACCGGTTTCGCTCTGTGCCTCAAGAAGATGCTTTACCCAGCCTATTCCCTTTTCAAGCTTCTTGTCGGCATCCTTATCCTTGAAGCCGAGCTTATATTTCCAGTGAGCCGCAATACCGTATTCGGCAGTTTTGTGCATTTCTTCGGTTCTTATCTGAACCTCAAAGGGAATACCCTCTTTTCCGATAAGGGTGGTGTGAAGCGACTGATACATATTAGGCTTTGGTGTGGAAATATAGTCCTTGAAGCGTCCCTGAATGGGCTTATACATATCGTGAATTACACCGAGACAGTTATAGCAGTCTCCGACGGTGTCAACAATAATTCGAACTGCATATATATCATAAATTTCTTCAAAGGACTTTCCCTGCATATACATTTTTCTGTATATACCGTGAACGGATTTTATACGTCCCTGAACCACTGAATCTGAAACCACGGTCTTTATTCTTGCCGCAATTTTTTCCTTGATGTTATCCAGAAATTCTTTTCTCAAAGGCTCCTGATCGGCTAATGCATCTTCAATTTCCTTATATGCAATAGGATCAAGATAGCTTATGGCAAGGTCCTCAAGCTCCTCTTTTACGGGACGGATACCGAGTCGGTGGGCAATGGGAGCATAGATTTCTATGGTTTCCTTTGCAGTATCTCTTCTTTTCTGTTCCGCTACATATTTAAGAGTTCTCATATTGTGAAGACGGTCTGCGAGCTTTATAATAATAACTCTTATGTCCTCACTCATTGCAAGAAGAAGCTTTCTCAGATTTTCCGCCTGCTGCTCCTCCTTGCCCTGCAAGGGCACCTTACCCAGCTTTGTGACACCGTCAACCAGCACTTGCACCTGTGCTCCGAAAAGACGGCGGACCTCTTCACTTGTGACGGGAGTGTCCTCAACTACATCGTGAAGAAGAGCGGCAACTACACTCTGACAGTCCATTCCGAAGCCAATAAGGATTTTCGCAACGGAAATGGGATGGATTATATAGGGCTCACCCGATTTACGCAGCTGGTCTCCGTGGGAATTAAGAGCAAATTCATAAGCCTTGTGTATTATTGCAGCTTCTTCCTCGGAAAACGCATTTATGACGGCAGTATTCAGTTCAGAATAATATTTATCGACTATATCCATTAATATCTGCCCCCTTTTCAAAACAATACTCTGATTAATATATATAGCCTAAATTTTTAAGTAATTCACATTTTGTGAGATCTGCTTTTCCTATATAATCCGCGGCACAGTAAACACCGTCGGAAGATGAAAGCAGTCCCACATCGGTGAGTACATCAAGGCAAACACTGACTGCACCTGCTTTATTATAATCGCATCCAAGTCTCTTACAGAGAATTTCAGGTGAAAATTTCCATTCCTTTTGCTGCTTTATAAATTTATATACTTCACCTAAAAAAGCTCTGTCGGGACAAAGAATTTTCTTTTCTTCTTCATTGAGACTTACACCGCCAAGATAATTTCTGTATAAAAACAGTGAATAAAACATATCCCTGTCATTTTCGTCGGCAGGTCTTATATCCTTTATCTGAACGGAAGTCTTTATCTCCCCGCGGAATTCGTTTTTGTCAATTTTAACGGCAATATCAACCGTATCTCCCTGTTTATACGGAAAGGTTTCAAGAGGCTGACCGAAATATACCGCAGAAAACTGATTTCTGTCTTTTGTAAAATTTATTCTTATGTGCTTATCCCCGCCGATGCTTTTTACAGATGATATCACAACTGAAAAAATTCCGAATAAGGGTGTAGGATTATTTGCTCCGTAGGGCTCGAGATATTCCATGCTTTCCAGCAAATCAAGTCCCAATGCCGCAGGATTAAGCCGTATATCAATGTTAAGAGTTGGATAAAAAGGCGGCAAGGTGTGTGCATATTCATTTATACACTTACGGAAATCTTCTATTTTTTCCTTTTCTACGGAAAAGCCTGCCGCAAGGGTGTGACCGCCGAACTGAATGAGATGTTCAGAGCAATAATTCAGAGCTTCGTAAAGTGAAAATCCTTCAATGCTTCTGCCCGAGCCTCTTGCAATTCCGTCTTCTCCCACAGAAATCACAATTGCCGGTCTGCCGTATTTTTCAACGAGACGGGAAGCGGCAATTCCTATAACACCGGGATGCCAGTTTTCTCCCGCAGTCACAAGACACAAGTCATTTCTTTTTTCGGGGTATGTATTAAAATATTCCTCAATTCCCGAAGAAATATCCGCTTCCACATTCTGACGCTTTGCGTTAAACGAAGAAATAAGCCCGATAAGCTCATCTGCTTCCTCTTCATCCTCCGTCATAAGAAGCCTTAAAGCAGTGTCTGCACTGCCTATTCTGCCTGCGGCATTTATTCTCGGTGCTATGCCGAATGCCACATCGGTTGAAGCAATTTCGCCTTTAAGCCCTGCATTTTCAATAAGCTTTATAATACCGAGACGCTCCGAATTTCTGATATTCAGAAGACCTTTTGCCACAATTATTCTGTTTTCTCCCGTTAAGGGCACGATGTCTGCAATCGTACCTATTGCAGCAAGGTCACCGAGGTCTGAAAAAACACATTCATAGTCCCCGTCATCAAGTGCGGCGGCAAGCTTCAGTGCCACACCCACACCTGCAAGATTTTCTTCGGGTGAATTGTCGTCTTCACGGTGGGGATTTATGACTGCATATGCATCGGGTAAGCTATCTCCCGCATGATGGTGATCGGTTACAATAAAATCGATGCCGTTATTCTTAAAGATTTCCGCTTCTTCAAAAGAAGCAATTCCGTTATCAACAGTGATTACGAGACTGAAGCCCTGCTTGCAGATTTCTTGAGCAACACTCACAGAAAGACCGTAGCCTTCATTAAGACGGGACGGAATACGGTTTGCTACATCCGCACCGACTGCTTCAAGATAGGATGTCAGAAGTGCGGTTGCAGTAACACCGTCTGCATCATAGTCGCCGTAAACCAATATCTTTTCATCGTTTTCAATGGCTTCTTTTATTCTTTTTGCCGCTTTCTCCATATCCTTGAGAAGAAAGGGAGAAGAAAGCTCCTTTTCGGCAGATGAAATAAAATCAATAACCTCATCAGCCGTTTTTATGCCCCTTGACTGCAAAAGCAGAACAGCTAAATCATCAACACCTGTTTTAAGAGCAAGTGCCGCAGCTGCGTTTTTGTCATAGGAGCTTATATTCCAGACCTTGCGTCCCAAAACACAAAACCTCCGATTTCCGATTTTTGAAAAAACTTATCCAATATATTATCTTTGAATTATACCATATAATAAAATAATTATCAATAAAAATAATAGACAAAAACACTGTGATTTATCATAAATAAATAACAGTATCACACATTTTTTATTACGGAATAATATGAAGTGCGAAGAGTTTTTCGCAGTTTTCCGTAAAGGAGGTTAGATTTTGGCTAAAAATAGTTTTTTTTATAATAACTGTGATGACAATATGAATGTTTACAGGGAAAGAGGCTCATGCAGCTGCGGCTGCTCTTCCCCTTGTCCCCCTCTTCCGCCCATACCGCCTGTCATGACAGGTCCCACCGGGCCCACAGGGCCTACAGGTCCCACGGGACCGCAAGGTGCAACGGGACCTGCAGGTCCTCAGGGAATTCAGGGTGTGCAGGGTGTTCAGGGGGCACAGGGACTTACGGGTGCCACAGGTCCTCAGGGTATTCAGGGCCTTCGCGGTGAAACCGGAGCTACAGGACCGCAAGGACCTCAGGGACCTCAAGGAACAATAGGCCCGCAGGGAACTGCAGGTGCTGTCGGTGCAACGGGTCCCACAGGTCCCGAGGGTGCCGTCGGTGCAACAGGTCCTACAGGTCCCACTGGTCCCGAGGGTGCCGTCGGTGCGACAGGTCCTACAGGTCCCGCGGGTCCCGAGGGTGCCGTCGGTGCAACGGGTCCCACAGGTTCCGAGGGTGCCGTCGGTGCAACAGGTCCTACAGGTCCCGCAGGCCCCGAGGGTGCCGTCGGTGCAACGGGTCCCACAGGTCCCGAGGGTGCCGTCGGTGCGACAGGTCCTACAGGTCCCGCAGGTCCCGAGGGTGCCGTCGGTGCAACAGGTCCCACCGGTCCCGCAGGTGCCATAGGTGCAACGGGTCCCACCGGTCCCGCAGGTGCCGTAGGTGCAACGGGTCCCACCGGTCCCGAGGGTGCCGTCGGTGCAACAGGTCCCACCGGTCCTGCAGGTACAGACGGAGCTACACCCACATTCACAATCGGCACGGTTACAACCGGAGCAACACCTTCCGTAACCTTAACCGGTACACCGCCCGATTATGTGCTTAACTTCGTTTTACCGGAAACAGGGGCTTAATACTATAACATCTTATAAACCTTTTACCTTTAACATTCACTGATTATTAAGTACATCTATGAAAATTTCTGTTTATGCTATTGCTAAAAATGAAGAAAAATTTGCCCTCCGTTGGGCACAGTCTATGAGTGAGGCTGATGAGATTTTTGTGCTTGACACGGGAAGTGAGGATAAAACCGTTGAAATTTTATCTTCATTTCCGAAAGTCAGGGTATACAGCGAAAAGATATCGCCGTGGCGTTTTGACACGGCGAGAAATATAAGCCTTTCAAAGGTATCCTTGGATACCGATTACTGTATATGCACAGACCTTGATGAGGTTTTCAGGGACGGTTGGCGTGAAAATCTCGAAAAGGCTTTGAAAAACAATCCGGACAGGGTAAGCTACCGCTATATCTGGTCTTTCAATAAAGACGGCAGTGAAAACACAGTTTTCAATCTTGATAAAATTCATAAAAGACAAGGCTTTTCGTGGACACACCCGGTTCATGAGGTTCTGACCTTCACTGAAAACCGCCAACCGCTGACGGTTTTTGCCGAGGGCGTGGAGCTTCATCACTATCCCGATGGAAAAAAATCAAGAGGAATATATCTTCCGCTTTTAGAGCTTTCCGTAAAGGAAGCTCCCGAGGATGACAGAAATATGCACTATCTGGGAAGAGAATATATGTTTTACAACAGATTTGAAGAGGCAATAAATACCTTTGAAAAGCATCTCTCCCTTGAAGGTGCAAGGTGGAAGGATGAAAGATGTGCTTCTTTACGCTATATGGCAAGGTGCTTCACGGCTCTCAATAAACCTTCCGAAGCACTTATGTGTCTTCTTCGAGCCTGTGCCGAAGCACCCCATCTTCGAGAACCGTGGATGGAAGCTGCCGAATATTTTTATAAAGAAAAAAACTATTACGGCGTAATAACATTTGTAAATGAGGCACTGAAAATCACAAAAAAAACAGATACTTATATAACTGTATCGGAATATTGGGGCAGTAAACCCTATGATTTATTATCAATAGCCTTTTATTATACGGGTGACCTTGCCAAGGCAGAAGAAAATGCCCGTACCGCACTCACCTTTGCTCCTTATGATGAAAGAATCCGAAAAAATCTGATATTCTTTGTTTCAGTAAAAAAACAGTAAAAAAAATCCTGCATTACCCTTTTCGGTGATGCAGGATGCATTTATTCATTTACGGTAACAGGTATTTCTTCTTTTTCCTCTGCTGCCGCAAGTCTTCTTTCACGAAGCTGCTTTTCAATTTCAGCCTTTCTTTCTTTATTGTCCTTTACGAAGCTTATGAAGAACAGATATAAAAGAGAACCGACAACGGGACCGAGCATAAACATAGGCCACTGCCATTTAAGGAATTTTTCACTCTGGGGAAGGCCTTTTTCTTTAAGTGTGGAATCATATCCGAGGAATTTGAGGAGGAAGCCTTCAATAAGAGTGGATGCACCGCTTGTCATCTTTGTTGTGAAGTTCTGCATTGAGAAGGACACGCCCTCGGTGCGAAGACCTGTTTTGAGTTCAACCTCGTCAATGGAGTCTGCCGTGAGTGAACGGTGGGCAATATCCATCATCTGGCCGGGAAGATTAACAACAGCCATCAGAGCGGTCATAATAATAAACTTAGGGATAGTATCAAAGCCTACAAAGAAGGCGGCAATACGAAGCACAGCGGCAAAAATCTGGGAGGAGAGAAGAATTCTCTTCATACCGCCGATTTTCTTTGCAACCGTTGTGGCAAAAAACATAACGGGTGTGCCCAGCACTCCGCTTGCAGCACCGTAAACAACTTCAAGCGTCTGTCCGTTCATTGAACCGAAGTTTACGCAGTTTTCAAAGAAATAGGCATTTTGTACCTTGGGTGAAAAGCCCTGTGAAAAACGGGCAAGAGAAATAAAAATAAGAGTGGGATTATGTCTTAAAACAAGAAGCGACTGCAGTATCGATTCACCTTTTTCGGGCGGCATTGCAACTCTTTCCTTCATTCTGTAGGCATTCATTGAAAGAAATTCACCGCCGACACAGAACAGGACGGCACATATGAAGAAAACCTGCATATCGCCGATGCCTGCGGAATTCAGGGCACTTCTTATCATCTGGAATGCACCGACAACAACACTGCCCGCACCCGCACCGATTGAAACCCACTGTGCAACTCTTGAGCGTTCATCGGAATGAGGCGAAGAAAGAGGAATCAAGCCCCACAGAGCAACATCCTGAAATGAATAGAAAAAGTCAAAAATAAAATATGTAACGAGAAGATAAACCACCTGCATATTTTCCGAAAGTCGGAAATTAAAGAACATTGCAAGGGAAATAAGAGCCAGAATCGGCGGAAAATAAAGATGATAAAGACGAAGCTTATTGTAGGGCTTGTGATTTCTTCTGTCAACAATAGCACCTATAATGGGATCATTTATTGCATCCCACACGTGGCTCAATGTAAAAACAGTGCCTACCTTTACAGGGTCCATATGAAGAAGATTAATACAGAAATACCTCAGCCAGCCGGACACATAACTGTATGTAAGATTCTGACCTGCAAGTCCCGAAGCATATGCAAAAATTTCATTATTCGGCACATAGCCCTCGCCTTTTGTTTCTTTTGAAAAAAGGAAAAACGGTTTCATAAAAACTCTCCCTGTTCATATTTCATTAACAATATATCATAATCTCAATACAGTGTAAAGGCTTAATTAAAAAAATCAGCGATTAGGCGTTGTGTTCGTAAGGACACAACGCCAGTTTTATTCGCCTTACGGCGAGTTATATTGCTTCGCAGTTTTATTGTGCTTCGCACAGTTTTATTCGCTTCTCGAGTTTTGTGGCGAATAAAATAACACTGAAACCGCAGGTTGCAATAAAACTTTCACTCAAGTGAAAATAACACTCTGCCGTAAGGCAGAATAACACTTGAAAAAACTTGCTGTTTAAGATATACTTCATATAGAGGTGATATTTATGGCGGACAGTATTTTACGAGAAAAAGCTAAAGATTTTGCAAAAGAAATAGTTTTTACTTGCCGAGATATGAAGAAAGATAAAAAGGAAGCTGTTCTGATAAATCAGATTCTTCGCTCCGCAACCTCTATCGGTGCAAATATACACGAAGCTCAATATGCACAAGGAACTAAAGATTTTATATCAAAACTTGAAATAGCACAAAAAGAATGCTATGAAACAGAATATTGGTTAGAACTTCTTTTTGAAACAGAGTGTATTCCTGAAGAAAAATATAAAAAGTTGCATAATGATTGTGGTGCTATCAGAAGGATGTTGATTTCTTCTTTAAAAACAGTTAAGGCAAATCACACATAAGGAGGAATTAAAATGAACGGTTACGGTTTCAAATGTGAACATTTATTTTATACATTTCTCAAAAAGCATTTTTGTCCGAATTGCGGAAATAAATTATTAAGAAAAAAGGGTTTTGCAGTTATTAATTCTGAATCTCCTGAAGCAAAGGATTATGATTTTGAGGTCACAGATATCACTGTAAAAGGTGATATGAAATTTACCCATATTGAATTTTATTGTAATCAATGCCATAAATACTATACCGTAAAGGAAGCAAAAAACAATAAATTTTAATAGCGCACTTACTCACTACCAGATGTGAAAGTGCAAAAAAAACGGAGGTAATACGGAATTGTCCGCATTACCTCTTTTTCTGTCCTTAGCAACACTACTCATAACACATACTGTTTTTTTGACAAAAAAGCAGGGTTACGGCACCGTCTTAAAGAATATGCCTGAACCCTGTTTTTTATTTATTCTTCTGTTTCTTCCTGCGTTTCCTGTGCTTTATTTTTAATTTTTACAGTTGTTTTTTCTATTCTGTGTTCTTTCACTTCGGTTACGCTGATTTCAAGTAAATCGGTTTCGGCGGTGAGGGTTTCTCCGTCCTCGGGAACAATACCGAGAACCGAGAACACATATCCGCCGAAGGTATCACAGTCTTCACAGTCGAGAGCTATTTTAAGCTCTTCTTCAACATCATTGAGCTCTGCTGTTCCGCTGATTTTCCATACGTTTTCTGAAACATACAGAATATCGGGTTCTTCTTCCTGTGCACTTATGGTATCTTCATCATAGTCACCGACAATGCTTTCAAGGATATCGGTAATTGTAACAATGCCTGTCATTCCGCCGTATTCATCAAGAACAATGGCAAAATAGTTCTTCTTCTGCTTCATATTCTTGAAAAGAACATCTGCTTTAACTGTTTCGGGAACGAAGAAAGGCGGCTTAACACAGTTTTTCATTATATTGTCAATGCTTTTGCTTTTAAGACGGAAATAATCCTTTGCATTGAGAACACCCACAATATTGTCAACGGTGTCACGGCATACAGGGAAGAAGGTATGTCTGCTTTCGTGAATTGTTTCCTCCCATTTTTCAACGGTATCATCCATCCACAGAAGATCTATATCCGTTCTGTGGGTTGCAATATCGTCAGCAGAAAGGTCGTCAAATTCAAACACATTCTGAATAAGCTCTTTTTCTTCTTCGTCAATGGTACCCTTTTCACTGCCCGCATCAACCATCATTCTGATTTCTTCTTCTGAAACGGATTCCTCGTGCTCATTGGGATCAATACCGATAAGTCTTAAAATTCCGTTTGTTGAAACAGTGAGGAACCACACAATGGGAGCAAAAAGCTTTGAAATAAAGCTTATAAGACCTGAAATGCCAAGAGCAAGGCTTTCCGCCTTCTTCATAGCAAAACGCTTGGGAACAAGCTCACCGAAAACAAGAGTGAAATATGATAAGATAAGAGTTATAACAATAACCGATACGGAATTAAGCACACCCTTTGCACCTTCAGGCACACCCAACTTCAAAAGTCCTTCAACGAGTAGCGTTGCAAAGTTATCTGCAGCAAATGCCGAGCCTAAAAATCCCGAAAGAGTTATTGCAACCTGAATGGTTGCAAGAAACTTCGCAGGAGTGGAAGTGAGCCTTGCAAGACGGACAGCCTTTTTATTGCCCTTTGCAGCAAGTGCGGCAAGCTTGGCATCATTCATAGAAATAATTGCAATTTCTGCGGCTGCAAAAATTGCATTGAGAGCAATAAGAAAAATCTGTAAGAGTATTTGCGGTAAGATTTTCATTTTTGTTTTCCTCCAAAAAACACAAAAAAGCACAACCCCTTGAAAAATCAGGAGTTATGCCGATAATTTATTATTGATATTAAATTCACGACTTCGGGAGGGTTCCCTGTTTCGTCGCCGTCGGTACTGTCCACAGTAAAATTACCTTTCACAAATTTTTCATAATTTTATCATACCGTAAAGCTTTTGTCAATAGTTCAGTATCTTTAACGCAGCAAAAAAACAATTACCTTCCTTTGATAATATATTTTTTTAATAATATATATTTTCTTCTTGACTTAAAAGTTTTATTCAAATATAATGTGCGTGAAAAACATAGGTTTTTTAAATTATTGAAGCGGGGTGAACCACTGAAAATGAAAATTTTAACAAACAAAGCATTTCCCGAAAAGTATCAAAAGCAGTATGATGAAATATTCAAGGATGAAAAGCCCTTATTCATCATAACGGGCGATATGACCTTTGACAGAAAATACGGTGAAAGTGCTTTGTGCTTCACAAAAACACGTGTCGTGGCTTTCGACGAGTCCTTTGAAAGTTCTGTTATGTCCGTGGATTATTCCACTCTGAAAAAGGCAAAGGTCAAAAGAATGTACGGTAATGCCACATTTGACCTTTATCCGAACGAGGGCAAACGAGTGGTAATGATGCGTTTATCCTTTGCAGCGGCAAACATTGCCGATGCAGGTGCGGATTTCATTAACGGCATTATAAAAAACGGCTATTCAGATGAGCTTTATTATGCAGTTGAAAACACCTTCCTTAAACAGCGCTCTTTCTGTCCCAAGTGCGGCAGAAGATTGGCAAATCCTGATGCAGACTGTATAAACTGCAAAGGTAAAGGAAAAATGTTCTCGAAATTCGTTCAATACGCAATTCCCTATAAAAAGGGACTTTTCGTGTGTATGATACTTTCGATTTTTGCAACCGCTATGTCACTTGTTCCCCCTTATATCACCGGACATATGGTTGACGAAGTGCTTCCCTCCGGTGAAATAAACGCACTTTACAAAATGATTATTCTGCTTTTGGGTGTTTACATACTGCAATACACCGTTTCGGCTGTCAGATCTTATCTTTTAAGACTTACGGGCGATAAGATTGTTATAGGTATTAAAAAGGATATATATGCAAAAGCACAGTATCTCCCCATGTCCTTTTATGACAAGACCTCCACAGGCTCGGTTATCAACCGTGTAACCTCCGACGCGGCGGCTATTCAGAACTTTGTTCTTAAAATTTCCCAGGAAGCAATAGTTCAGTTCTTCACTCTTATCGGCATCCTTGTTATTATGCTTGTTCTCAACTGGAAGCTGACGCTTTTCTCCCTCGTTCCCATTCCGTTTGTGGCTTACATAGGAAGAAAATTCGGCAAAAAAATAGGTCCGAGATATATGAGACTGTGGAGAAGAGGCTCTGCAATTTCAACCCTTCTTGCCGACACCATTCCCGGCATTAGAATAGTAAAAGCCTTCACTAATGAAGAAAATGCAGTCAAAAAATTTGATGCATACTGTGATGAATGGATGAAGGAATCCAAAGAAACCTCAAAAATTGCAAGTATTTTCCCCGCATTTATGACCTTCCTTGTAACCTGCGGCTCTCTCATTATCTGGGCATCCGGCGGTTCATTCGTTATAAAGGGTGCCGAAGGATTTTCAACAGGTCTTCTCGTTACATTCATATCCTATGCAAGTATGTTCTACGGCCCCATAAACTTCTTCGCAAACTTCAACGACACCTATCAGAACACATTGGCATCCGCCGAAAAAATTCTTGATATACTTGATGCCGAGCCCGAGCACAACTTCGGCAAGGGCAAGGTTCCCGCAAAAATTGACGGCAAAATAGAATTTCGCAATGTAAACTTCTCCTTTGACCGCTCAAAAAAGGTTTTAAGTAACATAAATCTCGTTATTGAGCCCGGTGATGTTGTGGGAATTGTAGGAACAACAGGCTCAGGTAAATCCACACTTATAAACCTTATTATGCGTTACTATGATGAATATGAGGGTGAAATCCTTATTGACGGACAAAACCTTAAAGATATTGATATGGAATACTACCGTAATCAGATAGGCTTTGTTCAGCAGGAGCCCCTTATGTTCAAGGATACGGTATTCAACAATATCGCCTACGGAGCAGGCAATGTTCACGTTGAACAGGTGCTTCGTGCCGCTGATATTGCAAATGCTCACGGCTTTATTTCCCGTATGCCCGACGCTTATGACACTCTTCTGGGTGAAAGAGGCATAGGTCTTTCAGGCGGTGAAAAGCAAAGAATTTCAATAGCCCGTGCAGTTATGAAAAACCCCTCCATTCTTATCTTTGACGAAGCTACCGCAGCAGTTGACTCCGAAACAGAGCATCTCATTCAGGAGGCAATTGAAAGACTTATAAGAGGCAGAACAACTCTTATGATTGCCCACAGACTTTCAACGCTTCGCAACGCAAACAAAATTGTTGTTGTTGATAAGGGTGAAATCATTGAATTCGGCACTCCCGAAGAGCTTATGGCTCTTCAGGGCAAATACTATAAGCTCATTCAGATTCAGTCTATGGGTGAACAGCTCAAGGCACAGAAAGAAGCTGAAAACTTTGAATAAGGAGGGAAAAGACAATGATAAACTATATTGACGGTCCCGAGGTCAGAATAACCGAAAATGACGGCATATTCGTTGACGTGGAATTTTATCACACAAAAGAAAGATATGAAGGACTTGAGCTTCACAGACTTTTCCCCCGTTCAGGTTCAAATAAATACATAGTGCTTCTGAATGACGAGGGAGAGCAGATTGCAATTATCAGAAACATTGACAATCTCGATCCCGACTCAAAGGCACTTGTAGAAAAGGTTCTCGAAGAATACTATATGATTCCGAGAATTACAAAATTTATAGAAATGACGGAAAAATTCAAAATTTGGATGTGGACTGCCGAAACAGACCGCGGCGTTATTACCTTTGAAATAAGAAACCACATAGCATCCATAAAGCCTCTTTATGACGGACGCGTTCTTATAAAGGATGCCAACGATAACCGTTATGAAATTCCCGATTACAGAAAGCTGGATGCAAAAAGCCAGAAAATGCTCATTCCCAAACTTTAATATAAGGAGAAAAAATTATGAAACTTGTTATCGCCATAGTTAATAATGATGACAGTGCGGTTGTTGCTTCTGCACTTACAAAAGAAAACTTTATTGTTACAAAGCTTTCCACCACAGGCGGTTTCCTTATGGTGGGAAACACAACCTTCCTCATCGGTACAGAGGATAAGGATATTCCGAGACTCAAGGAAATCATTGCAAAATTTTCAAGAACAAGAACACATCAGGCAGCCACAACAGAATCCTTCGGCAGAGGTCTCTCTGAAGGTGCTCTCCAGCAGGAGGTATCTGTCGGCGGTGCAACTGTTTTCGTGCTTTCGGTAGACTCAATGGACAAGTATTAAAAAAAAGCGGGCGTCAAGCCCGATTTTCAAATAAGCTCAGAAAGCATAACGGCTTGAGAAACTCAAGCCGTTGTTTGTTTACTTAATCTTTTTGAACTGCTCCTTTACCGCATAATATGAGGGCTTTGGGTTACCGTTTCGGTCTACCAATCCCCATAGAGTTTCCGTGGGACAGTCGGTTTGTCCGCAGTAGCCGCAATAAGCGAAATCGGTGTAGCAATAGATTATTGCTCCGCACATAAAGGGGAGTTTGTGAAGACGGGCGATTACGTTTGAGAAGAATTTTGCCTGTCCTTGGGGGGTGTGAGGCATTCCGGGGATTACCGTTATTGCGGGAAGCTCCTTATATAAATGGTTTGTCATATCTCCCGAAAACATAAAATCTGTTGTAGCCTGTTTATTTTCACCGCAGACAAATTTTACGTGATTTCTGAAATGAGGCGGCAGTGCATCAACAAATTTCATAATATCCTTTTTAGCTTCTTTTTCACTTTCAAAGCCATAGGACTGAAGAATGGAATTCTTTTCTTTCTTTGTTTTCGGTTTTCCTCCACCTATATATCCGAATTCCTGCATCAGAATAGGTTTACCCGTAAAAGCCCACAGATATCTTACCATAGCATCAAAAAGCCAACAAAACCCCGGAAGCGAGAAGAAGCAGCCAAGATACATATCAAAGCCTATATAATCACAAAGCCTATGATAAGGCTTCATTCCGAGATGCAAATCAACCTGAGGTCCTGCGGAATTATAGCCAATGATTATATCTTCTTTCAGAGGATACATTTCTTCAAGCTGAATACCGAGAAATCTTATACACTCTTTCATATTATAAGGAATCATAAATCGGGGCATTCCGAGCTCATTTGCTATCTGAAGCCCGTCCACCAAGCCTTTAAGGTCATTTATAAGGAAACGGGAGACTTCACGCAGCTTCTCTTCTCCGCCCTCTTCTCGCATATCAAGCCCGTTATTGAAAAAATCGTTCGGAAGCGGAGTAATTCCCATCACTTTTATTCCGTTTTCTTTATAACGGCGGCATTTTTCCTTAAATTCAGTGTAGCCTTCATTAACACTGCCGTCTTTCCTAAACGGCGCGGGCATTCCCTCTCTTATCCATTCTATTCCGGCACCCTTTATCTGTTCATAATTTTCCGTGGCGGAGGTGACACCCTTTATAAAGCCGTGCTTTTCTCTGAAAGCTTTTGTTTCCTCGGAAAAGGTCGGTTTAATATAAGATTTTATGATGTTTGAGGGAAGATATTTTATTGAATTAATTATCTGCTCCTTTAAAAATTCATCCATTTTCCTGTCCCCTTTAAAAAAGGTCGGTAAAAACTACCGACCTTTTAATTTTTTCATATTAATTTATGCAGCATTATTTCCGCCAAATGAAATGCCGAAGAATGCCATAATTTCTTCAAAGAAGCTTCTGATCATTTCAAACATATTTCTTACAAGGTCAAGAATATCACCAACCATAAGAAGTGTTTCATTCTTTACAACACCAACAACATAAATTGTATATTCACCGGTAACCTCGGGAATATGATAAAATCCGTAATCATCAGGCACTGCGGGAGCAATATCCTTGAGAAGTGTGGATGTATCAAGGTCGGTCCAGCCATATCCGTTATATACATATACTTCATAAGAGGACATATCATATTCAGGATCAATTTCCACATTGAAAGCAAAGGCCTGACCGCATTTGAGCTTTACGGTTTCTCCTGTTGCACTCTGTTCACCGCCACGGCCGTATACAGTGTAGCCTTCACCCTGGGGAAGATAAATATTGAAGGTATTAAGATAATAGCTGTCATCTTTCCATGAACCGTAGCTTATATCAATGCCGGTGGTAATACGTGTATAATGAACACCTGCAGAGAAAGGAGTGGAAACAGAATTGATATAAACATCAAACTTGGAATCATCATACTTGTCGTAATGAATTCCTTCAGGCTCTGCAATTTCCGCCTTTACATAAAGGTACTGTTTAAGGTCAACAAGAATTTTTGTGCCGCCCATTCCGATTTTGTTTGATTCTTTATCGAAATTTGCACTGAAACCGGGCTTTAAATCTTCGGATGCATCAAAGGTTGTTGAAACCGCATATGATACATTGATTCTGGATTTTCCGTTTTCATCTATAAGTCCCTGAGAGGTTTCAAGTGTGGGGAAACGGATTTCTGCACAAGCTCTGCCTGAGCCGTTGGTGAAAATATTGTCCGCGCCCATAAGTGAACCCTGTACTTCAAGATAACCGCCGCTGAGAACAACAAGGGAACCGTTTACTTTAAGTGTTGAGTTTCTTTTCACGATAAGCTTTGCGTTGCTGGAAACATAAAGTGTTGTTCCGAAGGGCACTTCTGCCACAACAACCTTCTGACCGTCACCGATATTAACAGTGTCACCTGTTGCTATAGTGTCATCCGGATTCTGACCTTCAGTTGTTTCACCAAATCTGAAGCTCTCTAATTTTGTGATTTCAGCAGCACTTGCTGAAAAAGGAATACAACATACAAGCATAATTATGCTGAGAATAACTGCTAATGTCTTTTTCATTATTTTAGCCTCCTGTTATTTTAGGACAAAGTCCATATACACATCATAATTATATATTATAAAGGAATAAAAGTCAACATATTTAATCAGCACAAGGAAAATATTGAATTAAAATTTAACAGAAATTTTTTGTGCAAATTCCCATCAGATATTGAAAATTTTTTGCTATAGTGTTATTCTTTTGTTAAGATTATAAATAAGGAGAAAAAAATATGGCAATTAAGGCTGCTTTTTGCTCATCCCTTGAAAAAATATTTCCCGACACTCCCGTGGATTTTACTTTTAAAGGAATTTCACTGCTTTCAGGTGAAAAAGGAAACTTTCAGATTGTTTTTAAAAGCGACTGCGACTGCACAGTAACGGTAAAAACCGATTTTGCTGGTTCAGCAATTTCGGAAGTAAAAGAAATATATTCATCCTATCCCATTGACAAAGAAGACTGCGGTGACATTCTTCTTGAAAAGAACGGCGAGCCCGGTTTTTATCCCGATTTACTCGACACATTCAACGGTGAGCTCAGACTGAAAAAAAATGAAGCAAAGGCTTTATGGGTAAACATTGACACAACCGATATAAAGCCAGGTGCTTATTCCGTGTCATTTGTTATCGGTGAAAAAAACACCGAAACTGTTCTTACAACCGAAGTAAAGGTGTTAAAAACCGCAATTCCCGCTCAGGAGCTCATTCACATAAACTGGTTCCACTGCGACTGCCTCGCTTCCTACTATAAGGTTGATGTATTCAGTGAGGAGCACTGGGAAATTATTGAGAAATTCATAAAAAATGCAGTGTCCCACGGCGTAAACTGTATTCTCACTCCCCTTTTTACACCGCCCCTTGACACCGAAAGAGGCGGCGAACGTCCGACGGTTCAGCTGGTGGGTGTAAAAAGATGCAGAAATTATAAATACGAGTTTGATTTTACTTTAGTTGACCGTTGGGTTGATATATGCCTTAAAAACGGGGTTCAGTATTTTGAGCTTTCACATTTATTCTCACAGTGGGGAGCAGAATTTGCCCCTAAGATTATGGCTGAAACCTCAAAAGGCTATAAGAAAATTTTCGGCTGGGACACAAAGGCAACAAGTGATTCATATATGAATTTTCTCTCCCAGTTCGGTGCTTCACTTAAAGAATATACCGACAAGAAAGGCATTACCGAAAAGTGCTTCGTGCACTGTTCGGACGAGCCCGGAATTGATGATATAAAAACCTATAAAAAGGCCTCGGATGCCGTGAGAAAATATTTCGGCAGTTATGAACACATTGATGCCCTGTCCGATTATGACTTCTACAAGGAAGGTCTTATCGGCACCCCCGTTCCGGAGGAGGGAAATATTGATGCTTTCTGCGGAAACGTTCCGAAGCTCTGGACATATTATTGCTGCGGTCAGTACCGCGACAATCTCCCCAACCGCTTCTTCTCAATGCCCTCAATAAAAACCAGAATTTTAGGCGTGCTTCTTTATAAATATAACTGCACGGGCTTCTTACAGTGGGGCTTTAACTTTTATTACACCCAGCTTTCAAAAAGAGAGCTGGATCCCTTCAAGGAATCCGATGCAGGCGGAGCCTTCCCCTCAGGTGATTCATATGTGGTATACCCCGGAGAAAACGGCACACCATTATGCTCTCTTCGTCAAAAGGTTTTCTACGACGGCTTTCAGGATATCGCAGTCCTTAAAGCCCTTGAAAACAAATATTCAAGAGAATTTGTACTCGATTACATAAAAGAAAAATTAGGCGACATCAATTTCAGAAACTATCCCCTTGAGAATAAGACCTTTATTGAATTTAAGGAAGGAATATACCCACTCCTTGCAAGATGATGCCGGAGGTCGAAATTTTTACAAAGAACGGCAAATCGTCAGAAGCTCCGACTTCCGACTTAAAAAAGTCACAACCTTTTCAGGCTGTGACTTTTTTTATATCGAACCAGAATTCCACTCCGTTTTCTCTGTTTTCCACTCCGTAGGCTTGGCCGTGGAGCTTCTGTATTGATACAACTATGGCAAGTCCGAGACCGAATCTTCCCTGTGAACGGGACATTGCCTTATCAACTCTGTAGAAAGAATTCCAGATTTTGTCAAGATGCTTTTCTTCTATGTTTTCCCCCGTATTGAAAACGTAAAGACGGTAAACATTTCCTCTGTCTTCGGCACGGCACTGAATTTTTCTCTCCCCGTCAACGTGCGAAACGGCATTGGAGAGATAATTATTGAGCACCGATGCAAGGATTATTACATCTCCGTTACCGATAAAGTCCTCAGCCACTGCATTGACGGCGGTAATTCCCTTTTCCGTCAGAAGTGCACTGTTTCTGTCATACCAGTCATCAACAAGCTCTTTAAGGTTGAAATTTTCCTTCTGAGGTTCATATGCACCCGAATCATACTTGGTTATCTCAAGAAGCTTCATAACCATATTGTTCATTCGTACACTTTCGTTTGCAATAATATCACAGTATTCACAGGCAGCTTGAGTGTTTCCCGATTCAAAGAACATTTTTGCACCCTCGGCATACCCCTGAATAATAGCAATGGGGGTTTTCAGCTCGTGAGAAATACCCGATACAAATATCTGTCTTAAATTATCAATAGTTCTTTCGTTTTCAATATCCTGACGCAGCTTCTCGTTTTTTTCACTGAGATCTGTAAGAGATTTATCAAGAACATCGGAAAGAGTATTGATATTTTCGGATAACTGCGTCATTTCTGTGAGCTTTGTTGGCGGCAGCTTCTGTGAGAAATCAAGCTTGGACATTCGGTTTGTAATTGCACACATATTATCTATAGGCTTGGAAAAACGTCTTAAATAGAATATAAGAATTATAAAACCTATACTCAAGGCACTCATAAGAAATACAAAAGCAACAATAAAATCTATTTTTGTAGTGGAGATAACCTGACTCACCTGCATACATACTTCAATTCTCTCTCCGCCGGGGAAGTGAAAATAGCACACAAGAAAGTCAACATCAATATTTCCGCTGTCATATACCTTTATAAGAAAGCCTCTGTTTCCCGCTGCAATAACACCCTCTGATGTGGTATAGGTCAGACGGTATTTTTCGTCAATCGTATCGGCTTGAGAAAGGTCCAAGGGCAGCGGCGAAATATCCTTATAAAGTGACGAATAAATAAGTTTGTCGTTTTTATCGTAAATTTCAATATTGGAATCATAGCCTTTTTCAGTGTCTTTAAGAACGTCCGTAAAATCTTCAGTTCCGTAAGCACTGTTTATTTCATCAACCGCAAAGTAAAGTCTTACCGCAGGATTAAGATAATATACCCAATCGGGAAGCGAATAATAAGCAAGGGTTATTATCGATACAGCGATAAAAAAGATCAGGGCGATACTGTTCATAAGTCTCGCCGTGATCTTCTTTTGTTTTTTTATTGTTTTTACTTTAGCGGAAGCGTTTTCTTTTTTACGCACCCTTTGTCACCTCAAGCTTATATCCTGCTCCGTAAATGGTTTTTATGTGTTTTTCGCCCCAAACACCCAGTTTTGTGCGAAGTCTTGCCACATGGGAATCAACTGTTCTCACATCACCGTCAAAATCAAAGCCCCATATATCGTCAAGAAGCTGCTCACGGGTAAAAACTCTCCCGGGAACTGCAAGAAGCTTCTGCAAAATACTGTATTCTTTAAGGGTGAGGCTGATGCTGTTGCCGTCAAGCCACACCTCATGTGCAAAAGAATCAAGCTTCAGCTCATCCACAGCTAAAACCTTGGAGCTACCCGAGCTGTCTCCTCTTCTTAAAAGGGCGGCAACCCTTTTCATAAGAACAGAGGGACTGCAGGGCTTTGTAACATAATCGTCCGCACCTGCATCAAAAGCGGTAAGCTGGTCAAATTCGGTGCTTCTTGCCGTAAGCATAATTATGGGAACGCTTGAACGCTCTCTTATAAGACGACAGACCTCCCAGCCGTCAAGACCGGGCATCATAATATCAAGAATAAGAAGTGCGATATCGGGATTTTCGTCAAAAAGCTTCATAGCTTCTTCACCGTCAATCGCAAGAATGGGCTCATACCCCTCCTGAATAAGAAAATCGCTGACGAGTCGTCTTATAAGCTCCTCGTCGTCTGCCACAAGAATTTTTTTCATAAATTTACCCTTCTTTTTCACGGTGTGCCGTGTAATATTAAGGCGGTGTGCCGCCGTTATCAAAAGACCTCAATCGGAAATCATTTTCCTTAAACGGTCATTTTTACCTGTAAACAGAATAAGAGCCGTGCCGAAAACAAATACAACTACCGCTTCACCCGCACCTACAGATAATGCATTTGCGAAAAACACAGGTAAAAAAACTTCACTGCCGGAAAAGAATGCAATTTCAGCTCCTACAAATACCGCATTGAAAAGCACGGGAAAAAGCATTGACACAACAGGAATATCTTTAAAAGCTATAGTTCTGCACTTTCTTGAAAGCACTGCAGCAAAAAGTGTGGCAAGTGAACCGATTACTGTATCAAGAGGATTTACCGAACTGAAAATATTGGCTATTACACACCCTACGGTAAGCCCTGCCACTGCAGACGAGCTGTAAACGGGAAGAACACAGAGCATTTCTGAAATTCTGAACTGAACATTCCCGTAAGCCAGTCCGAAAGCTCCGCTCAACAGTGTCATCACGGCATAAACCGCCGCAATTACCGCTGATTTTGTCAATCGGCGTATTTTCTTATTCATTTTTACACTTCCTTAGTTTTGTTTAATGTCAGGATGGTTACGAACTGACAGTCTGCCGAAGCAGATAAAATAATTATATCAAAGCAAAGCCGTTTAGTCAACCGAAATAAAAGGAAATAATCACAAGAATAACACTCTGTATTATAAGATGTCCCGTAACCGTCACTCCCGAACCGAAGGCGGCAGCAAAGGTTTTCTTTTTGCTTTTATATTCAATAATTCTGTCGGGACCGAAGGAATATAAAGCACACGCACCCGTGTAACCTGCGGTATATAAAAGCATAAGTGAAACGGGAGAAATATTGTTTATATTAAAAAAGAACCATATAAGAAGACAGGGCCACAGAATTCTGAAAGCTGTACGAAGATACTTCTTATACCGTGAGTGCTCATACCATTCAATTGAACACTTTTCACAGAGTGCGTAAGAAAGCGTACCGAAGGCACCGAAAGCGGCGGCAGAGGGTGAGCCGAGAAAAATGAATATCAGCGGAAGTGCCGACCACATAGGTCTTTCAAGCATTTCAAATATATGTATATCGGGCTCTTTTCCCGTTTTTTTCTTTGAAATTATTGATATGGGATACTGTAATGCACTTATAAGCAAAAGTGCAAAACAAGCAATTGCAAAAATGAATTTATCTTCACCCAAAGGAAGCTCCGATAAAACAATGCCGTCACACAAAGCGGCAAGCTTTTCAGTGTTAAGTGCAAAATAGAGCATCAATGCACCGCCCGAAAATGCTCCGAATGCGTGCTCCATTATCTTCCAGCCGTCAATATAGCGTTTGGAATGAAGACGGATACCGAAAATTTTATCTCCGTGCCGTCTTTCAATATCATATAAAATAAGACCGATAAGAAAACCGAAGCCGCCTGAAGCAAAGCCGCATATGCCTGCCCCTAAAGAGAAAAAATCTCCCTTTATCAGTGTAAATACAGTGAGAACAAGAATTATCATAACATTACTTCCCCACTCTTCACGGCGGTCAAGTGAGAAATAAAGCTTAGGGAATTTTCCCGTTTTCTTATCGTAAGGCACATTGAATATTTTTGTGCCGATAAAAGAAACAACGGGGAACAAAAGGAACATTATAATAATTTCAGCGAGAGAATAAATGCCGTTAAGTGCTGACGGGAGCATAGCAAGAATAAAGCCGGGAATTGAAAACCATAATGCACCCTTTAAGAATATACCCGCAACACCCTTTTTCAGCTGTCCGTAATAAGGTCCCTTTACATCTCGGGACAAAAGAAAGGACATAGTCTGTGCGTAGGTTTCCGTTCCGCCGTAAAACATTGAAAGAGCACCCGCTGCGGCAAAAAACAGATACAGCTCGCTTCCCTTATCCCCTGCCGCAAAAAATGCCACAGCAAGCCCCATAAGTGCACCGGGAAGCAAAGCCCCCTTTTCCCCGCCTATCACAAAGCCGCGTATCCCCCAACCGTAGGACACGGCAAAAGCGGCAAACAGAACGGAAACAATAATCAAACCGGTTGACATAAAACCCCTCCATAAACACTATTTTTATCGGGCATAAGCCTGATAAAAATCCCGAATTATCATAATTTATCGGATCGATAAATTATGATTTGCATATATTTATCCATCCGAGAGAGCTTGAATATTTTTCAAGCTCTTCGGGGGAGAGCTCCACTGCACTTGCGGCATTTCCCGCGGCGGGGTACACAATATCAAATCTTTTCAGCGATTCATCAAGATATACCTTGCAGCCGTCATTTATTGCAAAGGGACACACACCGCCTATTGAGTGCCCGATAAGCTCATCCACCTGTTCGGGAGAAAGCATTTTTGCTTTTGTATGAAAAACTTCCTTGAATTTATGATTATCTATTTTCATATCACCTGCGGTAACAATAAGCACCGCACCGCCGTCAACGAGGAAGGACAGAGTTTTTGCAATTCTCGCTCCCTCACATCCAAGAGCCTGTGCTGCAAGCTCAACCGTAGCAGAAGAAACCTCAAACTGCTTTATTCTGTCTGCAGCTCCGAGCTTTTCAAAATATTCAATAACCTTTTCAATAGCCATTTCGTTCTCCTTTATGACACCTTTTCTTCTGCTGTTTCTCGGGTGAGAACCTTTATCCATCTAAACCTGTTCACCTTAAATACCGCTACAATACATTTTGTTATCTGATCGGATTTCAGAATAAAAAATGTTACGGGGACGGGCCAGTTAAATACGAATGCAGATAAAAATGACAGCGGGAGCACCATACACCACATAAAAAGAATGTCATTCTTAAACACAAATTTCGTGTCACCTCCGCCGGAAACAATACCGCAAAGGCAAGGGGCTTCATAGGATGAGCCGATAACCGTGACACTTAAAATATTTATAAACACTGCGGAAAGTGCCGCAGTTTCAGCAGTTACATCGTAGAAAGAAATAATTGTATCTCTCGCAAGAAGAAGGCAAAGACAGGAAATTATACCGATAATCACATACATAATCTGCAGTTTCTTGGCATATTTTTTCACTCTCGGAATGTCGTTTTCGCCGACGGTTTTTCCGATAAGAACGCTTGAAGCATTACCCGACGAGGTATAAAGCACGGACACCACCTGAAAAATGGGTGCTGCAACGGCATTTGCACCAATTGCGGCAGCACCGAGCCTGCCTATAATGGAGGTTTGTACTGTCATGGCAACTCCCCATGAGCCGCCTGAACCCATAAGGGGAAGTCCTGCCTTTATATAGTCCTTTATATAGGTCTTTTCAAGCTTTAACACATCACCGATTTTAAGGTTAAGCCCCTTTTCAACAAGAAATACATATATAAGAACCGCAATAAGCTCAACCACTCTTGAAATAAGCGTGGCAATTGCCGCACCTCTTACACCGAGTTCGGGGAAACCGAATTTTCCGAAAATAAGAAGATAGTTAAGCGATACGTTGAAAAGCAGTGCAACTACAGAGGTATAAAAGCCGATTTTTACCTTTTCAATGCTTCGCATAAGGGCAATAAGTATATTGGTCACGGCAAAAATAACATAGGAAAATGCCATAATGCTCATATATCTTGCACCCTCTGAAACTATTTCACTTTCGTCAGAGAGAATAGCCAGCACACCTGCGGGAGAAATAAGAACAACCGCCATAAGCACTGCACTTATTATAAGCCCTGCAAAAAACGCGGCGGCAAAAACCCTTTTGATGGGCTCCGTCTGTTTTTTACCCCAGTACTGTGAAGCTATAACCACAAGACCGTTAGCCGCACCGTTTACAAACATATGTAAAAGAAACTGTATCTGATTTGCGAGCGATACACCGCTCATAGCCGTTTCGCTGTATGAGCCCAGCATTATTGAGTCTGCAAGGTTCACACTGAAAACTATGATATTCTGAAGTGCAACCACAAAAAACAGTGAAAAAAACGTTTTATAAAAATATTTATCCTTAATCTTCATTATTAAGCACGCTTTCTATATATTCTCTGAAACAGAAGGATGTCAGCACCGTGGCACTTTCATTATACTGTTCCATTTTATTCTCAAGAAGTGCTTTTTTGTCTTCCCCTTTGAGCACATCAAGAGATAAGGACAAAATGTCACTCATAAGAACGAATTTTTTTATCCATCGGGACAGCTCCTTATATATGAGTCCCTCTCTCATTTCGAGTCTTCGGGCGGCTTCTTTTATCCTGTTTATATAGCTTTCAAGCACCTTCAAAGCACCGTCAAGGTTCCCCGTCCACATAAGAACAGATGCAGCTGAAAGCCTTTCACCCATAAGTCTTGAATTTTCATCGTGAAGACAGGTTGTTCTGAAATGATCTGCAAGAAGAATAAAATCTTCTTTTTCTTCGCTGTCCTTGAACAGAAAATCAAGTGCTTCTTTATAAGCGGCTTCGGGTTCATAGGCTTCACCATTCCAGAGATACGAGGCGACGGTTATAAGAGGAATTTTATTGCAGTTGAAATATTCCATACAGTTGGAAATTATTCCGTCACAGGATGCATATAAATCCTTATCTCTGCCTATTATCGGGCCTATGTGCATTTCCATAAACATTTCCGCATCGTTTACGGGGTAATTATCCCAATAAAGAGGCTTATGCTTATTGTATAAACTAAATCTTTCGGCTTCCTCTTTTGTTATCTCCTTGGAGCATATGTCACTGCCCGTGAAGAACACCTTAACCTCTTCGGGGATGCTACAGGTGAAGTCCGTGAGCTCCTTTTCAGTCCCCTTTCCCCGGTAGCAGGTGGGACAGACCGTGAGAACACAGTCGGGGGAAAGTGCTTTGATAAAAGAGAAATATTTATTCGTCAGCTCTGCGTGGGCCTTTGAAGAGGTGCCGAAAAGCTTTTTGTCATTTTCATAAAATAAATCCGAAGGAATATCATCAAGAAGCAAACCGAAATTAACTATTCCCATAGAAAAAAGCTGTTTTGTTTTTTCGCAAAGGCACAAAAAATCATTTTCATCGGAATAGCACATACTAAGTCCGGGTGCAATACAGTAATGAAAATCCATCATAAGGCTTTTTGCTTTTTCGACAAGTGCTTTAAGATTACGTGCTTCTTCTTCAGGATATAATTCACGCCATTTGCTTCTGTGATACGGATCATCCTTGGGAGCATAATAGTGGGTATTTTCCCCGAAAAGAGCCATAAGAGAAAGCATTTCAAGTCTTTCTTCACTTTTCCACGGCTTTCCGTAAAAGCCCTCAATATAGCCTCTCACGGAAAAATCGGGAAAATCAATAATTTCACCCGTAAAGAATTCATTTTTAAGATACATTCTTTTTAGAGAAAAAAGCCCTCTCATAAAGCCCTTTTCACCGCAAGAAAAAACTGTAACAAAAAGCTTTCCCTCTTTTTCTTCCGAAACCATTTTAAAAGCTTCGGGAGAAATTTCGGAAAGAGACATATCCTCTTTACTGGAAATAACGAGATTTCCGTCTATTAGGGCATTTCCGAAAACGGTTTTCGCATATTCGGAAAAGCTTCCGTCTGCACAGCTTATTTTTATTTCAGAGGGAAAAGAAAAATATTCCTTTATATCGGTTTTTTTCGGTATGGGAAAAAGCATAATTCATTCTCCTTGTGAGAAAGTCCATTTATAGATATCGCTGTAGAAAAAATCCTCCGCAGCAGAAAGAGGTGAGGTTATTTCTCTCGTATAAAGAAATCTGCCGTTTCTGTAAACAAGAGGTATAAAGGGCATTTCCGCAGTAAATGCGGCAATAAAATCATCAAGAGTAATTTCACCCTTTCTGTAGCGGGAATATGCCTCATCACATGTGAGTATATCGTGTCTCATACCGTATGAGGCAGCACCGCCGACAGAGAAAAAGGCATCTAAATCCATAGTATCGGAAATTTTAATCTCGGCAATGTATAAGTCATATTCTCCCGCCTGAACAGCTTTTTTCAGAGAATCGCTGTCAAGAAAGCTGACAATAACTTCAATATTATAAGGCTTTAATGCGGCAGCAATTTCATTTGCCGTGCTTCTTATAAAGGAACTGCCTTCACCGCATAAAAGACGAAGCGTAAACGGTGTTCCGTCCGTTCCGAAGCCTCTTTCGGATAAAAGAAGCTGTGTTTTTTCACCGTCTGCACCGAGATTAAGCGAAGCGGCAGCAAGGCTTGAGGTATAACCGCTCCACGAGGTATTGAAAGGCACCGCAGCACCTCTGGCATATCCTCTGAATGAGTTTTCTGCTATGGATTTGCGGTCTATTGCAAAGGAAACCGCCTGACGGAAAGAAGAAAGAACCATATTCACATTATTATGGTTTATTCCCATATAAATAAGGTTGTTAAGATATATTCCCGTGCCCGCACAATTGACACCGGTAACATCTGAATCGGAAAGGTCGGAATAATAAAAATCCAGTTCACCCTTGTCCACAAGATTTTCCGGAGAGGTATTACCGTTCACATCAGTTAGTCTCACCGTACCTATCTGCGGAAGCTCACCGGCATATCGGAGATTTGCTTTCAGAGACAGTCTTATCCCGTCCTGTGAAAACTGATAAAATCCGTTTCCGATGGGAACAAAGCTCTCATTTGCAGAACCGTTTTTCACAATAGGAAAAGTAAGTGCATTGAGCACATTCACATCCTCATATGCCAGAGAAAAAACAGCTGCCTCTTTGCTTTCAGCATTGCACGAGCTTATACCTTTAAGAAGAGCGGAATAATTATCCGAATTTTTCGCACAGTTAAAAGAATAGACAACATCCTCTGCGGTAAATTCACTGCCATCAGAAAAAACAAGCTCGGGAATTATATATACTTTAAGTGTAAGCCCCGAAACACTCTCGGTTTTTGCAAGGTCTCTCACAAGAGAAAAGGATGTGTCAAGGCGGTATAAATAGCGGTATACGAGAGAGGAAAGCGAAGAATTTATTACGGTTTTACAGGTAAAAGGATTGAGTGAATCCTTTGAAACATAAGGAACACTTAAACTTCCGCCGGGAATTTCCTGCTCGGTTTCATATTCCTCGGCAATTGTGGTTTCTTCTCCACCCGAAATACCGCAGGAGCAAAGGCTGAGAATAAGCACCAAAGCCATTATAAGAGCAACCGTTTTTTTAACAAATGGTAAATCTTTCAACTGAAACCGCCCTTCCTGTTTTATTGTCTGTTTCAACTATCACACAATCCATATGACAGGCACCCTCGGGATTTTTGAAATGCACGGGAAGTCCCGTAACAACCTTTCTCGTTGCACAGGAAATCTCCACCCCTAAAACTGACTCTGTAACTCCGCACATTCCCACATCCGTCATATATGCGGTGCCGCACTTGAGAATACATTCATCCGCAGTGGGAATGTGGGTGTGAGTGCCGAAAACAGCACTGACTCTGCCGTCACAGTAATATCCCATCACCTTTTTTTCGGAGGTGGCTTCCGCGTGAAAGTCTATAAGTATATTCTTTATTCCCTGATTCTCAAGGTCTTTTATTATTCTGTCAGCCTCATCAAAGGGATCGCAGCAGGTATCCATATAAATCCTGCCCATAAGATTAATGACAGCAAGTCTCATTCCCTTTTTATCGAGTATATAATAACCCTTCCCCGGTGCCGTTCTGTGGAAATTTGAAGGTCTTATGAGGGGAATGTTTTCGTTTTCAAAATATTTTTCAATTTCAACACGGCGAAGGGCGTGATTGCCTGTTGTGACAAGGTCCGCACCCGAATCAAGTATATAATCACAGGATACGGGAAGTATTCCGTTACCCTGTGCCGAATTTTCTCCGTTTACAATACAAAAATCAATATTCTGCATTCTTTTAAATGCAGGAAGCACCCGTCTCAGATGCTCACATCCCTGGGGGGCAACAACATCCCCGACAAACAGTATTCTCATAAATTACCTTTTTCTATATACAATTCAAATCACGAAGTGTCTTCCGACAGTAACGCTATTCACTATTACCTCACCCAATAAGTTGGGCGAGAATAGGCGATCGGAAGTCGTAAAAAGCAAATATAATCAAGACACGAAGTGTCTTCCGACAGGTTACCTCTTCACTCTTCACTGTTACCTATTACTTTAAAAAATCTCCCGGATTTTTTTCCTCCGGGAGATTTGGGTTATTTCGCGTAGTCAAACACACGGTTTTCTCTGATGATATGAACCTTGATCTGACCGGGATATTCAAGCTCTTCTTCAATCTTCTTTGAAATATCTCTTGCAAGAACCACCATCTGGTCATCGCTGACAGCTTCGGGCTTAACCATAATTCTGACCTCTCTGCCCGCCTGTATTGCAAATGAACGGTCAACACCGGGGAATGAGGTTGAAATTTCTTCAAGCTGCTCGAGACGCTTGATATAGTTCTGGATATTTTCTCTTCTTGCACCGGGACGTGCTGCAGAAACCGCATCAGCTGCCTGAACAAGAACAGCAACGAGAGTTTTTGCTTCAACATCACCGTGATGTGCTTCAATTGCGTGAATGATTTCTTCTTTTTCTTTATACTTTCTTGCATATTCCACACCGAGGGAAATGTGAGTTCCTTCGATTTCATGGTCCAAGGCTTTTCCGATATCGTGAAGAAGACCGGCTCTCTTTGCGGCCTTCACGTCAACACCCAGTTCGGATGCCATAAGACCTGCAAGATAGGATACCTCAAGGGAGTGATTAAGAACGTTCTGACCGTAGCTTGTGCGGTATTTAAGACGGCCGAGAAGCTTAATAAGCTCTCCGTTAATTCCGTTGACACCTGCTTCAATGGCGGCTCTTTCACCTGTTGCCTTGATTGTGGCTTCAACCTCTTTTTTGGATTTTTCATACATTTCCTCAATTTTTGAGGGATGTATTCTTCCGTCTGTGATAAGCTTTTCAATGGTAAGCCTTGCAACCTCGCGGCGAACGGGATCAAAACTTGAAACCGTGATTGCTTCGGGAGTGTCGTCAATGATAAGGTCAACCCCCGTAATGCTTTCAAGAGTTCTTATGTTTCTGCCTTCACGGCCTATGATTCTTCCCTTCATTTCATCATTGGGAAGGTCAACAACGGAAACGGTTGCCTCTGCTGCGTGGTCAGCAGCACAACGCTGAATTGCGGTTGTGATTATCTCTTTTGCAAGATTATCCGCTTCTTCACGGGTACGCTGTTCAATTTCCATAATCTTGAGAGCCTTTTCGTGAACGAGATCGCCTTCAAGATTTTTAATAAGATATTCTTTAGCCTGTTCTTTTGTAAAGCCTGAAATTTTTTCAAGCATTTCAAACTGGCTTCTCTTGAGAGTTTCGATTTCCTCAAGCTTATCCTCTGCTTCTTTGATTTTGCCCTGAAGAACCTCTTCCTTCTTTTCAAGAGCTTCTGTTTTCTTGTCGAGAGTTTCTTCCTTCTGAATTATTCTGCGTTCCTGACGCTGAACTTCACTTCTTCTCTCTTTGATTTCTTTTTCGTGTTCTGTTCTCTCTTTATGAATTTCATCCTTTGCTTCAAGGATGGCTTCACGCTTCTTTGTTTCTGCTGTGGTGAGAGCGTTGCTTATAATCCTTTTTGCTTCCTCGTCTGCGGAGCCGATGGCCTTTTCAGCCACTTTTTTTCTGTGCATACCGCCGGCAACAAAACCGACCGCACCGAAAACAACAGCCGCAACGACAGCAATAACTATTGCAACAACAATAGAAACCTGCATTAATGGATACACCTCCTGTATTTTTTTCGTATGGTGAACGTGCAGTAAGCACGTGTAGAATAGTAATAATGCATAAATAAAAATCTATAATAAAAAATCTATTTAAAAGGTCCGGCAAATACCGCTTATTGCCTCGCCTCGCATTATCCATATTATTTTATAATTATTATTTAAAAAAGTCAAGTGCTTTCACTTTACTTTTTATATAAAATGACAAATAATTTATATATAGACATTAATTTTTGTTAATGATAAAAAAACAGAGGAGAACCTCTCTCTCCTCTGCCAATTCCCAAAGGGCAATTCATTTTATACTTTCCCTGACTTTTTCGGCAACCTCTTCAATACTGCTCGTATAATATGTATATTCGCCGTCTTTCAGATTTCCGAATTCATCAAAGAGAAGGGCTTTTATACCTGCATTCAGACCTGCCTTGCAATCTATATTGCGGTCGCCAAGCATAAGGCAGCTTTCTTTTTTAAGAGAATGTTTACTCAGGAGATAATTTATTGCATCGGGGCAGGGCTTATAGGGAAAATTCATTTCACGGGTAACAAAATCCGTAAAAAAGCTATCAAGTCCGTAAAGCTCGAGATATTGCACAGCAACCATGTCACGGTGGGTGTAAAGGAAGTTTCTGCCGCCGTTATCTACTATAAATTTCAGAATTTCGGGTATTCCATTATATGGCACACCGCGGGGAAGAAAATCTAAATTGTCTTCTATCTCATAAAATTCCTTTTCTCCGTCTTTTGTCACTCCGAAGTATCGGAAGGCCTGAACTATACTGATTTTAAGCTCCCTGAAGGCTTCTTTTTCATCAATAATTCTGCCGTGTCTTCTGAAATATTCGCACAGTGCCGCAGTTGTGTGGGGGTAGGTATCAAAAAGCATGCCGTCAAAATCCCATATAAATTCAGTTATCAACTTCACACAGCTCCTTTGCGGCAATACACGCCCCGAAAACAGGTTCCTTTTCAATAATCACACAGTCTTCACACAAGTCTTTAAGCAACAGCTTGAAGCGTGATGCAAAAATCTCACTGTGCTGAAAAACACCGCCGTATAAGGCAACAAAGGGATTTTTCGGCATTTTTTTCAACAAGGCTTTTACGGTACAAAGCAGAAGCTCACACTGATTTTCAAGAATAGCAAGAGCAACACCGTCACCGGCCTCTGCGGCACGGTCGACATACCTTGAAAATGCGGCAATTGATTTTCTGTCCTTTTCTGGTGAATAGAATTTGTCCACAAGCTCTTCTTTGGTTCTGACATCAGAAAATTCAAGAAGCATTTCACCGAGGCTTGTGTTTTCACCCGTCCCGTCAAGGCTTCTCACCGCCGAATGGATACCGTCAAGGGCAATCCTGTAGCCGCTGCCCTCATCACCTAAAAGATAACCGAAGCCGCCTTTTGTTATTATATCACCCTTTTCGTTGAAGCCTGCCGCCATGGAGCCGGTTCCCGCAATCACAACGGCACAGTTTCTTCTGCTTGTTGCTTTAAGTGCTATAAAAAGGTCAGAATCCATAATTATTCTGTCGCAGGAAAAAACACCGTCACAGAAATCCGACAGTGTTTTTTCATCTGCTCTCGAAAATAATGCAGATGAACCGACACACACGCCGTCAAAATGAGAAATACCCGTTTTTTCTTCAATTACAGTGAGCATCTCTCTCATATTTTTACGTGCATTTTCGAGCCCCTCGGAATAAAAATTTATTGAAGAACCCACAGTACGGAATATTTCATTCAAATTTTCATCACAGACAAGACAAGTAGTTTTTGTCCCGCCGCCGTCAATACCGAGAAAATACATAGATTTCAACTCCGTTGAAATAATTCGGAATTCGGAATTCAGAATTCGGAAAGGCTCCGTTTTTTGAATTATTCTGCCGAAACTGAATTATAATTTTTTGAAAAAAACTCCGGAAGTTTTGTGCCTTCCGGATGATTTTTATTGTGCTTTTGATTTTTTTGCGGCTTTGAGGGCTTTTTTTCTGTCCTGTTCATTGACCTTTTCTTGTGCCGCATCAAACTCTTTTTGTGCTTTAATAAGCTTTTCCTCAAGATTAGCGATTTTCTTGCTCTCTGCTTTGGCAAGAAGACCTGCTTCGTTTTTTTCCTTGAGAACCACAAGCTCTTCGTTGATTTTCTCAACTGCTTTTCTTGCTTCATCTGCCTTTTTTCTGTGGCGGTACAAGGGAATTTCAGGGAAGAAATCAACACCCTCAATGGGCTTGGGATTTTTCGTATACTTTATTGTAAATATCACAAGAAGCGTTCCGCAAACTATAACAAGACCAAGGGACAGAACCTGTGAAACACGAAGATTTGTGTCGCCTATGTAAAGAGAATCGGTTCGCATACCCTCAACTATTGCTCTTTCCATACCGTATAAAAGACCGTAGCCCAAGAAAAGCTGTCCCGAAAATTTACGGAATTTCTGACAAACGATATAAAGAATTACAAAGCTTAAAAGACACCACAGTGACTCATAAAGGAATGTGGGATGCACGGGCTTTGAGGGATCCACAATAATATCAGAGCCTGAATTCACAAGATGAGTAAGATAGCTTTGCGTTTTTACGGAATACATACCGATAAAAGAGTCTGTATTCGTGCCGAATGCTTCCTGATTGGCAAAATTTCCCCATCTGCCTATTCCCTGTCCGATAAGAAAGCTCATACCGCACAAATCAAGAAGATTGAGAATATTGAGCTTTTCAACCTTGCATACTATCAGTGCAACAAGTATTCCGCCTATAAGTCCGCCGTATATGGCAAGACCGCCGTTCCATATCTGAAAAATCTCATCAAGGTGAACGGAGTAATAGTCCCATTTACTGAAAACATAGTAAAGTCTCGCACCGAGAATACCGCCTACGGCACCGTAAATGAGAACATCGAGCATCTTGTTAATGTCCATTTTCCACACATATGCTTTTCTTCCTCCGAAAAGCACTGCGAGAGTGAGACCGAATGCAATTATAACACCGTACCAACGTATTGTGAGAGGCTCTGCCAGAAACGGAAGGTCTATCTGACAGAAGATTGAGGAAACATTTACGGGGTTTTCAAGAAATGAAAAGAAAACCTCTGTTTTATCGGGGCAAAAAGTCATAATATCACCCTATTATTCGTAATCGTCTTCGTTTTCCCAGTTGTGCCATACTGCCTGAATGTCGTCGTTGTCTTCAAACATTTCAAGCATCTTGCCCATACGGGTAATGTCGTCACCCTGTAAAGCGGTGTAGGTTGAGGGAACATATTCGGGCTGTGCGGAAACAACAGTATAGCCGAGCTTTGTAAGTGCTTCCGAAACGTCTGCAACTGCATTTATTGCGGTACGGATGTCAAAAACACCTTCGTCGGGAATAACGTCGTCTGCACCTGCTTCAAGTGCATCCTCCATAATCTTGTCTTCATCAACATCCTCACCGTCAACAAGAACAACACCCTGACGGGTGAACATAAACATAACGGAGCCGGACTGCCCCATATTGCCGCCGAACTTGTCGAAATAGTGTCTTACATCGCCTGCGGTTCTGTTTCTGTTATCAGTGAGTGCTTCAACAACAACTGCAACACCTGAGGGACCGTAGCCCTCATAGATTATTTCTTCATAATTGTCGCCGCCGCCTTCGCCTGCAGCCTTTTTGATAATTCTGTCAATATTGTCGTTGGGAACGTTTGCAGCCTTTGCCTTTGCGATAACATCCTTAAGCTTTGAGTTGCCTGCGGGATCGGGACCGCCTTCTTTTACTGCAACGGCAATTTCTCTGCCGATTTTGGTGAAGACCTTGGCTCTTGCGTTATCGGTCTTCTCCTTTTTTCTTTTTATGGTACTCCATTTGGAATGTCCTGACATAAAAAACATCCTTTCAGCTAAAAATAAATCATATCGTGACATCATATTCTAACATAATAAATCAGAATATGCAAGAAAAATCAAGCTCACTTATTGAAAAAAATAATATATTGTGATACTATCTTTTTTGGTGATTATATTGAAAAAATTAGCGGTTTACTTAAAAAATTACATTCCGGAAACTATACTTGCTCCGCTTTTCAAGATGTTTGAAGCACTGTTGGAGCTTTTTGTTCCGTTGGTGGTAAAAAGAATAATAGATGTGGGGATAGTAAACGGCGACGGCACATATGTGCTTAAAATGTGCGTTCTTCTGTCTTTTTTAGCCTTTGTGGGACTCACCTTTTCCATAACCGCACAGTATTTTTCCGCGAAGGCTGCTGTGGGCTTTTCAACAGAGCTTCGTTTCTCACTTTTTTCCCACATAGGAAAGCTCTCCTATGCGGAAATTGACACTCTCGGCACATCAAAGCTCATAACGAGAATGACAAGTGACGTAAATCAGGTGCAAAACGGCATCAATCTGACACTTCGTCTGCTTCTTCGTTCTCCTTTCGTGGTTTTCGGTGCTATGATAATGGCATTTACGGTAGATAAAACCTCTGCCCTCACATTTGTCGGCACAATCCCTGCTTTGTCGGTTGTTGTTTTTGCAATAATGCTGGGAACCGTTCCCCTCTATAAAGCGGTGCAAAAGCACCTTGACGGAATTTTATCAAAAACAAGAAGCACCCTTACAGGTGTGAGAGTGCTTCGTGCATTCACGACGGAAGAAAGAGACATTGAGAGCTACACAGAGAAAAACGCACTTCTTCTTGAAGCACAGAAAAAGGCTGCAAAATTCTCCGCACTGCTCAATCCTTTAACATACGTAATTATAAACATTGCAATAATTATCCTTATTTATATCGGTGCCATACGCGTTGACACCGGAATTATCACTACGGGTGCAGTGGTGGCATTATATAACTATATGTCACAGATTTTAGTTGAGCTTATAAAGCTTGCAAACCTTATTATCACCATAACCAAAGCCTTTGCAAGCGGTAACAGAATAAGTGAAATTTTTGACACGGTCTCCTCGCTCTCCTTCCCCGAAACAGGGGAAAAACCCGATTTTTCCGCTCCCGCTGTTGAATTCAAGGGTGTTTCCTTCGCTTATAAAAATGCCGGTGCAAATTCACTTGAAAATATCACCTTCACAGCAAAAAAAGGTGAAAAAATAGGAATTATCGGTTCAACGGGCTCGGGAAAATCCACGCTTGTTAATCTCATCCCCCGTTTTTATGATGTGACAGCAGGTGAAATAAAGCTTTTCGGGCATCCCGTAAACTCTTACAGCGAAGAAGCACTCGGAAAGCTCACCGCCGTGGTGGCACAAAAGGCAGTTCTTTTCAGCGGCACAATAAGAGAAAATCTTCTCTGGGGAAAAGCTGATGCAACAGATGAAGACATCAATACCGCACTCAAAGCCGCACAGGCAGAAGATATAATTCTTTCAAAATCAAAGGGACTTGATGAGCCTGTAGAAGAGGGCGGAAAGAATTTTTCCGGCGGACAAAAGCAAAGACTCACCATTGCCCGTGCATTAGTTAAAAATGCCCCCATCCTTATTTTAGATGACAGTGCTTCGGCACTTGACTTTGCAACAGACTTAAAGCTTCGAAAGGCTCTTTCTGACCTTCCCGACTCTCCAACGGTTTTTATAGTTTCCCAGCGTACATCCTCCGTTATGAGCTGCGATAAGATTATAGTTTTGGAGGACGGAGAAATAGAGCACATAGGCACTCACGAGGAGCTTCTTAAAAACAGCAGTGTCTACAGAGAAATCCACAATTCACTTACGGGAGGTGAAGGCAATGAATAAGAAAAAAGCTCCCGAAGGTACAATAAAAAAGGTTCTGGGATTTATTTCTCCATATAAATTTCAGGTAATTCTCTCAATTAGCCTTGCGGCACTTACCGTTGCCCTCACCCTTTATATCCCACTTATTTTCGGTGAAGCCATTGACTTTATTTCAGGAAAAGGAAGCGTTGATTTCCCTGCAATAATTCCGCTTCTGACGAAATCGGGAATTTTTGCCGCAATCTGTGCATTTTTTACATGGCTTATGACCACTATCAACAACAAAATTACTTACAGCGTTGTTGCGGATATAAGAAACAGGGCTTACAAAAAGATAAATTCACTGCCCCTCGCATATCTCGATACTCATAAAAGCGGAGATATAGTTTCGCGAATGATAACCGATGTTGACCAGTTTTCCGAGGGACTTCTGATGGGCTTTACACAGTTTTTTACAGGCATTCTCACCATTATAGGAACGCTTATTCTTATGCTGTCCCTTGACTGGAAAATTGCACTCGTTGTGGCTTCCCTCACTCCCGTTTCCCTTTTCGTTGCAAAATTCGTTGCAAAGCATACCTACAGATTTTTCAAGGCACAGTCCGAAGTAAAAGCAGAACAGACTGCACTTATTGATGAAATAACAGGTAATCTCAAAACGGTAAAGGCCTTTTCTAAAGAAAAGGACTCTTTGAAAAAATTCGGTGAAATAAACGATAAATTACAAAAAACCTCACTCAAGGCAATTTTCTATTCTTCAATAACAAATCCCTCAACGAGATTTGTTAATTCAATAGTTTATGCCGCAGTTGCCTTTTCGGGTGCTGTTGCCGTAATTTCAGGAACCGGCATCACGGTGGGTATACTCACCTGTCTTCTATCCTACGCAAATCAATACACAAAGCCCTTCAATGAAATTTCCGGTGTCACTGCAGAGCTGCAGAATGCACTGGCGTGTGCTGCAAGAGTTATTGAAATTCTTGAACAAACCACGGAAATTCCCGACAAAGAAAATGCATCTGCTATAAGTGATGCATCGGGCAATATGGAAATCAGAAATATTGCATTTTCATATACCGCTGACCAAAAGCTCATTGAGAACTTTAATTTAAGTGTTAAAAGCGGTCAGAAAATTGCCATTGTCGGCCCCACAGGCTGCGGAAAGACCACATTCATAAATCTTCTTATGAGATTTTACGACGTAAATTCAGGTGGAATTGAAATTGACGGTGTTGACATAAGGGATATTACGAGAAAATCACTTCGCAGCATCTACGGTATGGTTTTACAGGAAACATGGCTTATGCCCGGCACCGTAAGAGACAATGTAAAAATGGGAAAACCCGATGCCACCGATGAAGAAATCATAACGGCAGCAAAGCTTTCCCATTCATATTCATTCATAAAAAGACTGCCTCAGGGACTTGATACTGTTATCGGCGAAGATGGCGGAAGTCTTTCACAGGGACAAAAACAGCTTTTGTGCATAACAAGAGTAATGCTCACAGATCCTAAAATTCTCATCCTTGATGAAGCAACCTCATCAATAGACACAAGAACGGAAATAAGAGTACAGAAGGCATTCCGTGCTCTTACACAAAACAAAACCAGCTTCGTGGTAGCCCATCGCCTTTCCACGATTCTCGGTTCAGACAAAATCCTTTATATGGAAAAAGGCAAAATCCTCGAAACGGGAACCCACAAGGAGCTGATGGAGCTCAACGGCAAATATGCCGCTCTGTTCAGAAGCCAGTATGAGCACTAAAAGATATCGCAGGTCGGAGAAGTTGAATTTTTTGATATTTCTTCCATAAAAGCCTTTTACTTTTAGCTTTATTATTTTCGTGCAAATTAACCTGGCTTTTTCGGCATCTCCGTCTTCCGACTAATTATTTCTCTTTCGTATTTATAATAATTACGGTTTTTCCTTCATTTTGTGCATATCTGACCGTTGCTGCCGTGCCTCCTGCGGGGGTTGTCAGATAAGCTATGCAGATGTCGGTGTTATTCACCATATAATGATTTCTGACATGCATACAGCCGTTATAATATCTGTCGGAAAGACATTTTACTTCGTCGGCAGCTTCGTTGATTTCATAATATTTCTCTTTGCTTTCCTTTGTCCATATTTTTTCCTGATTTTCACAGGGAACGATTATATGAAGCCTTATGTGGGCATACTTATTCCTAAGAGACAATATAACCTCTGCGGCAAGGGTATCAAAGCCAATGGCTCCGCCGCAGAAAAAATCCGTCACACCTTCAAGAATAAGTTTTTCAGCAATCTCATAAACCTTATTTCTTAAAGCCGATATTTCTTCTTTTGCAATTATTCTGTGTCCCGTAAAGCAGGCAGAATTATTCATATTTTTCACCTTTTTATGCAAATTATTTGAAAGGAAGTTTTCATTATGATAATTGATTCAATCAAAAATGCAAGCAAGTACTACTGTGTCCATCCCTCCTTTGAAGCCGCATTTAAGGCTTTGGAGGAAATTGACGAAAACACGGAAAAGGGCAGAATCACCGTTGACGGAGATAATATTTTCATTAATCTCTCCGAATACACCAATAAGCCTGTCGAAGACTGTGCTTACGAATCCCACAGAAAGTATATTGACATCCAGTATGTTGTAACGGGCAGAGAATTTATTGACCTTTGCGATATTAATTCTCTTAAAATTTATGATGACCGCCTTGATACTGATGATATTGCATTTTTCAGAAGCGGCGATGCCTTTTCCCGTGCAGACCTCACAGAAGGTATGTTCGTAGTAATCTTCCCTGACGAAGCACACCGCCCCTGCGTTGCTCCCGACAACAAGGGAGTTATGGTAAGAAAAGCGGTTGCAAAAATCATATACTGATTATTTACCGCACATCTTCATACCTGCCTCAATAAGCGAAGCCTTTGTGTCTTTCCCGAAATCTCCTCTTTTAATATGGGTGGTCTCATGCTCAAGACTTTTACACTGCTGTTCAAAGGTCAGGTTTGAATTTATGTAAATATTATAATCCCCCTGTTCATCGGGAACAGTAAACGCCCTTACCCCACACGGTAGGGGTATTTTTCTTATAAAAATGTTTTCAGTCATATAATTCACCCCGTAAATCATAATTTATCGGGCTGAAGCCCGATAAAAATTCGGAATTCGGAATTATGAATTCGGAATTTCGGGACCTGCGGTCGGCATTATATGTGCTTCGCACGTTCCTGAAAAAGCGATGTGCGAAGCACGAGCCATAGAGCGTAAACGGAGCAAGACACGAAGTGTCTTCCTCTATTCCGAATTCCGAATTCCGAATTATCATAATTTATCGCACTGCGATAAATTATGATTTATTCGTTTGTTAGTGCGTCTACTATTTTTATCAGTTTATCCAAGTCTTCTTCCGTGGCTTTGGCTGAAAGGTCGAAGAGGAGCTTTCTTTTTTTGAAAAGCTCATTTTGTTTTCCGTCCACACTATCCTCTTCGCCTGTGAGAAGACTTAAAGGTACTGCAAAATATGCAGCAATTTTTTCAAGCGTTGTTACAGAAAGCTTTTTTGTTCTGCCTTTTTTCAATTCTGTAAACACTGAGCCTCGCACTCCGATACCCGAAGCCAGAGCTGACATTTTTATACCTTTTTCATCGCACAGCTGCTTGATTATTTCGTAAGTTTCCATAGCTTTCCCTCATCTAACCTGTATTATTCACTTATAAATTAAAAAAACACTTGACAAATACAGAGTTCTGTATTATTATATCTTCATAATACAGAATTATGTATATTATGCTTGTTTTTTTGTATTATATTACATATTTCTGTATTTGTCAACAATTTTTCAGTTTTATATTCCGACGAAACTTAACTTGAGCGGTGCAAGTATTCTTTCCTCGGTTATATAATACAACATTAAATGTACCAAAAATCGTACACTTGAAAACGGAGGTTACACACTATGAATTATTCCTTATCAGTTATTATCGAATGCCCGTTTTTCGTCGGTGAGAGAAAAAATTTAATTTGCTGCGAAGGCGTGGCATCAAGAACCTGCCTGACAACGGCCTTTCACAGCCGTGAAGAAAAGCTTGACTATGTAAACAAATATTGCCGAAAAAAAGACGGTGACAACTGCTATATAGCAAAGGCACTGTACAAAAAGTACGAAGAAAAATCATAATTTATCGGGCAAATAACGATAAAATATAATTAGCTTTGCAAAGCGATTATATCCCTCTGCCCCCAATCCGGGGTTGCAGGTGTTTCCTGTTCAACAAGCTTGCATCATCCGATGTGCTGAATGCGAATTACACGCAAATTGCTCACATACGCTGCAATTTCCTATATAATAAGAAAACCGACGGTATCAACCGTCGGTTTTTCTTAATACCTTAAGTATTCAATTACTGTGCATCAGCAGCATCGTCGCCTGCATCGTCACCTGTTCCGAAATCAAAGCTGAAGCCGAGCTTTTCGAAAAGCTTCATAAAAGTATCAAAAAGAGCACCAAGGAACTTGAGGAGTGCCGTAAAATCAAAGCTTGACATTGTTTTCACCTCTTTATATTAATTACAAATTTTAAAATAAATTATTCGCCGTCTGTACCGTCGCCTTCGCCGCCGAGCATACCGCCGACTTCACCGAAAATATCACCGAAATTAAAGCTTTTTCCAAGGAATTCTTCGAGAGCTGCGAAGAGGTCAGTTAAAAATGTGATAAAAGCCTGAAGTAAATCTTCCACGTTGTTACACCTCTGTTCATTGTAAATTATTAAAAACCGTTAAAGATTACACAAAATCAAAGAGTTGTCTCTTCTTCGGGTTTTGTTGTTTCTTCATCAGCAAAGAGCTTAATGCCGAGTTTAGCTAAAAATTCAACAAAAATGTTGATTAACTGCTCAAATAAGTCTTTCCAATCTTCAATTGAAAGTGAAAAATCGAGAATCATAATTACACCTCTCTAAATTAATTATGCACCGACAGCAGGATCATCTGTGGAACCCTGTGTGGGGTATTGGTCATATTCACCGTCTTCAGGGAGAATAAGAATACCAAGCCATGCAAATACCTTTTTAATTGCACCGAGAATTTTTTCGATAAAATCAAGAACCTGTTCCTTTGTGATACCTAATATTGGACCTTCCATTGATTTGCACCTCGCTTTCAGAATTTGTTATTTATTCATTGTCATAATAACACAAACAAATAAACAACACAATAGAATTTTGTGTATTTTTTGTTCAGACGGCAAAATTTACACAAATAACACAATTATGCAATATTTTATTTATGTCAAATTTACAAAGCTTTTTAATTTTATTTTCGTTAAATCAAAACCTTTGAAAGGAAATCCCGCAGTCTGGGGCTTTTTGGATGCGAGAAAATATCTTCGGGTGCACCGATTTCAACAATTTTACCCTCATCCATAAAAATAACTCTGTCTGCAACTTCCTTTGCAAAGCCCATTTCGTGTGTTACAACAACCATAGTCATACCGTCACGGGCAAGAGATTTCATAACATCAAGAACTTCACCGACCATTTCGGGATCCAATGCAGAGGTGGGTTCGTCAAAAAGCATAACCTCGGGCTCCATACATAATGCACGTACAATGGCGACTCTCTGCTTCTGACCGCCTGAAAGCTGTGAGGGGTATGCTCCTGCTCTGTCTTCAAGCCCTACCTTGCGAAGAAGCTGCTTTGCTTTTTCTTCTGCCCCGGCTTTAGTCTTATGAAGAAGCTGAACGGGTGCTATTGTCATATTCTTCAGGATATTCATATTACTGAAAAGGTTGAAATGCTGAAAAACCATCCCCATCTTCTGGCGGTGAACATTAATATTCACCTTTCTGCCCGTAATGTCAACATCATTGAAAAGAATCTGTCCCGAGGTGGGTAATTCAAGAAGATTGAGTGAACGCAGAAGTGTGGATTTTCCGCTTCCGGAAGGTCCTATAATAACTACAACCTCTCCCTTTCTTATATCCACGTCAACGCCGTCGAGAGCCTTGACTTTGCCGCCGAAATAATGCTTTTTAAGTCCTCTGACCTGAATAATATTACCGTTCACTGCGACGAAGCCTCCTTTCAACGGATGTGAAGATGTTTGTGAGAACCACAACAGTTATAAGATAAATAATCGCAACCGCAATGAGGGGCATAAATGCTTCAAATGTACGTCCTCTTATAAGGTCGCCCGCTTTTGTAAGATCCATAATTCCCACGTAACCTGCAACGGAGGTCTCTTTAAGAAGAGCAATAACTTCATTGAGAAGCGTTGGGAGTGTGGATTTCACCGCCTGCGGAATAACTATGTTACGCATAGTCTGTATGTAGTTGAAGCCAAGAGAGCGTCCTGCTTCAAACTGGCCGTTATCTATGGACATAATACCGCCGCGGAAGATTTCAGCAACGTAAGCCGCAGAGTTGAAGCCGAATCCTATTATGGCAATTATAACATCGTTTTTCTGTGAAACGAGAATAACAAAGTACCATATCATAAGCTGAACAACAACAGGAATACCTCTTATGACGGTTATATATATTTTGGCAAGGATATTGGCAATTTTAAGAGACCAGTATCCAAGTCCCCCTCTGAGCTTCAGGGAGTCTTCATTCTTATCATAGGATGAACGCACAGCGGCAAGAACAATACCGAAAACAAGACCGATAGCAATAGCCGCCAAAGTTATGATTATTGAATTGTAAAAACCTTCAACAAGCCATTTCCATCTGTCACCGTCAATAAAACAGAGAATAAACGTCTTTTTAAGGTCCTCAAAAATTTCTGAAAGAGTAACCAAAATTCTGCCCTCCGGAATTTATCCAAAAATGAAGAAAAAGAGGACGGGGTGAAACCGTCCTCGGATTCAAAGCTTCAATTAAGCGGCAACAGTTGTTTCTTCTGCTGCTTCTGTTGTTTCGTCAGCAGCGGCTGTTGTTTCTTCTGCATCCTCAGAAGCGGGGATGTACTTTGCAATGATATTTGCTACTGTGCCGTCTGCTGTGAGTTCAGCAAGAGCATTGTTTACAGCGTTGAGAAGAGCTGTGTTTTCCTTTGCAATAGCAATAGCATAGTTTTCAAGTGTCCATTCTCCGTCAAGAATCTGAAGGCCTTCGTTAGCTGCAACGAAGCTCTTTGCGGGTTCATTGTCGATGATAACTGCATCAACCTTGCCTGTCTTGAGAGCCTGAACAGCGTCTGCACCTGTCTTGTAACGAACAACGTTTTCTTCGCCGTAACCGCCGTTTTCAGCAGTATCGGATGCATAGATGTCGCCTGTTGTGTCCTGCTGAACGCCGAACTTCATTGAGCCGTCACCCTTGAGGTCATCAAGAGATTTGATAGCAGAATCCTCAGCTACGATAACAACCTGAATACCTGTTGCATAGGAGGTTGAGAAGTTTACGCTTTCAAGTCTTTCGTCTGTAACAGTCATACCTGCCATACCCATATCAAACTTGCCTGTCTGAACACCGCCGACGATGGAACCGAATTCTACGTCCTTGATTTCAAGAGTGAGACCGAGCTTTTCAGCAATTTTGCCTGCGATTTCAACGTCGATACCTGCGAAATCATCGCCTTCCTTGAATTCATAGGGAGGGAATGCAGCGTTTGTTGCCATAACAAGTACGCCCTCTGTTGCAGTGAGGTTTGCTGTGTCTGCTGCTGTTGTTGTTTCATCAGCAACTGTTGTTTCTTCTGTGTTACCGCCGCAAGCTGCAAATACGCCCGCAACGAGAACGAGAGTTAAAAGAATTGCAAAAATCTTTTTCATTGTTTTGTCCTCCAATAAAATGTTTTTTTAAGATTGCGAGGTAGAATATACCACCATATGAAAAAAAATGCAAGTGTTTTTGCATAAATATTTGATTTTTGTATATATCTTCCTTAAAAACAAACCAAATCACATCATATTTATGCACAATGACACATAATATATATCCATTTTTGCATATTTATTCTGTTTTATTGCAATATTATACATATCTCGATAATTTTATCATACCCTCTCTTTTTCGTACTCAAGCATACCTCGATAACCGAGGCTTCATCCGATTGAGCCTTTTTCCGTCTTCACTCCCCCAAAATTTCCCCGACCACCGACATCTGACTTCCGACCTCAACACCTCCCTCGATGACCGAAGCAGCTTTGTTTGCTAAACTGAATCTTCTTCTGACAGTAACGCCTTATCATCGTGATTTTGCCTGCAAAAAAAAACAAAGCACGGACTTTTCGTCCGTGCAAATGTTTTCTTTTTACTGTCGATTAAGCAGCAGTTGTTTCTTCTGCAGTTGTTTCTTCAGCTGTTTCGCCTTCAAGAGTTGTTTCGTCTGCAGCTACAGTTGTTTCTTCAACAGTTGTTGTTTCATCAGCAACAGTTGTTTCTTCTGTGTTGCCGCCGCAAGCTGCGAAAGCACCAACGATAACGAGAGTTAAAAGAACAGCGATTAACTTTTTCATAGTTAATTCCTCCAAAAATAATATGCGTTTTTTGTGCATTGTCTCTCAATGCGTATAGAAATATACCACCTGATGTAAAAAAAAGCAAGGCTTTTGTAATAATTGTCATAAAGATTATGAAACATTAACCAAATTAATAAATAACTTCAATTTAATTTATGCAAATTAATGGTAAAAGATTACAAAACGGTATCAATTTAATTCGGATTTCGGATTTCGGGATTCAAAGAAACCCAAATATTTTAGTTTTTCTCTTCTGCAGCAACAGTCAAAAGCAAAGCTTTTTTCCTTCGTAAAACCCAAAATTTCACGTTCTTACGAATTTTGAAGCCAATTCTTCAAATTAAACAGACACCCTAATACTCTAAACTTTATCTCTGCACTTTCTCTGTCCGTTCTCCCAAGCATACCCGGCTTCCGCTCTAAAGCATACCTCGATTACCGAGGCTTCGTCCGTTCCGTTCTTCTTTTCCCCGTATTCGCTCCCCAAAAACTTTACTGACTTCTGACTGCCGACCTCCTGACTCCACCTTCGGTATTCTCCCTTATGCTCTAAAACAAAAACAGGGGCAGGGAAAACCTGCCCGATAGCTCACTGTTTAAGCTTTAGTATTGTATTATATTCATCTGTTCCGTAGTTTCCGAGACATTCTCTTAACATTGCTTTTACATCGAGTGGCTTGCCATTGACTTTAACTTTTTTCTTAATTATAAAAAGAACGGGAGAAAATCGTCCGATAACACCCATAAAAGCCTTGTATTCGGGCGTGTCTTCTGTATAGGGTGCATTTCCCGTGAATACGTTTCTTACTATTTCGGCAATAAATGCCTTAAAGCTCCTGTCCCTTATACTCTTATCGCATTTCACAAAAAAGGTTCTGCACACCCTTCCCAAGGTTGCTTTTTCCATATATCGACCGAATGCGGCAATTATTTTTTTGAGAACGGCATTTTTCGGAAGACGAAGCTTTCCCATCAGTCTTTCAGTATCGTTTGCCATACAGTCAAGATATGTATTTATCATCATATCGAACTGACGTTTGAAATATTCTTCAGTCGTAAGTCCTTCCATATCCCAGTTAAAGTCGGGCACGGGAATTGATTCAATCTTAACAGTTTCTTTATCCTGAATTTCAACAAGTCTCATAAAGGCAGGACAACCGATAAGAGAGCCTGTACATACATCATAGAAGCTATTACCCTTTTCGGTGGTCTTGAGCTTAATACTCTGATTGTGCATATGTCCGGTAAAGCCGAGATGCACACCGCTGTCGGCAAAAAGTGTGGTCATTTCGTCGGCATCAGGCATAACCGCATCGCCGATAAGTCCGAATACGGGACAGGCGGGAAGAAGCGGATAGTGGTTCATTACAAACATCATATCGCCTGCCTGTGTGCCCTTTCTCATCTCCTCAATAATCCATTCTCTTTGCGAAGCGGTGTAGGTATGCTTATACTCTTCATCACCGTCATTGTTGAGTGCAAGAAGTCTTACACCCTCTGAAAGCTGTGCCACATAGGAAAGACTTTCTTTATGCACGGATATGGCATCCGAGAAGCCGAACTCATAATAAAGGTCAAAAAGCTCTTCGCGGGGGGTGCCGGGGAATTCGATTCTTCCCGTTTCATTAAAAGCAAAGCATTTTTCATTGAAATCGTGACCTGCTGTTATGACATATATCCTTTTTCCTGATTCCTTAAGCTCTTTCAGAAGCTTTATAAAACCGAGATGGCTTTCCTTTTCTCCGTTGAAGCTGAGATCTCCCGCAATAAGAACGGTATCGGCTTCTTCTGCCCCTTCAAGCCACTTAAAGGCTGCCTTATTAATTTCCTCGGTTTCAGCAAAGCATTTCTGCTCGAACTGCATAAAATTTTTATACTCATCACCGAAGCAGCCCAGCTTGCTTGCAAAATAATGTGTATCTGTCAAGAGAAAGAACTTAAAGGGCGTCATAATCAATGTCCTCCACTATTCTGAAATTTTCGGGTTTTCTCTCTTTGGGCTCGGGATTTTCCGCCTTTTCACCGACGGCTATTGCAATACAGAACTGAAAATGAGCGGGAATTTCAAGTAATTTTTTCCATTTATCCCCCTCGGGTGCATCCAAAAGTCCGCCCACGCTTGCTATTATACAAGAGCCCAGTCCCATACTCTCGGCAGCTATTGCTATGTTTTCCACCATAATACCCGAATTCATACCGTCTTTGCTTTCGGCATAAATAAAGAACATTGCCGGTGCTCCCTGATATACGGGGTTCACATCCCACTTTGTATAAGCGGGAGTGTCCCACCCAACCTTATTCTTAAAGTCGGTGTTGAGAGCATCAAGTGCTTTTTTGTCCGTTAATACTCTCACATGACATGGCTGTGAATTTCTTCCGCTGGGTGCCCACATGGCACATTGGAGAAGCTTTTCAATAACTGCTTTTTCTAAAGGAGTGTCCTTATATTCTCTTATGGTTCTCCTGTTAAGAATTGCTTCTACGGTTGAATTCATCGATTATTCGCCACCCTTTCATAATAATCTCTCACAAGAGCAGTGTCTCTTACTGACTGGTATGAATTACACATCACATTGATTTTTGACTGCAGGGGCTCTTCGCTTATGATTTTAAGACATTCCTGTCTTTTAGTTGAGAAAATCAGCCCGTCATTTACTATATTGATTTTATAAATAAGATAAAGAGCATCATTATACTGAAAAGCCTTGGCGGTGCCGTCGGTCATTTCTCTTATGGTGTTATAAAACACGGCAGAAAATTCGTGGTCGGTATTGTCAATCACCACGGTGTCATAGCTTTGCTCTGTCAGAGGAAAGGAAGCGGCAATCTCCGAATATGCCTTTTCAACACCGTAGGATGCGGCAACGGAATTGACGGAGGTATTATAAAGACCGGCAAGCTTATTCAGCTCTTCCTCGGTAAAGGGAATTTCGTTTCCGTAAACATCCGTGGTTTTAAGTGGCGTTTTAACATATCGGAATGCAACATAGTTTTCCATAAGAACGCCTCTTAAAAGGGCATCGGAAATTTCATCCGTTCCGCCCTTATCAAAAAATGCGGTACGAAGCTTCTCAATATAGGCTTCGTTGGTTTTTATTTTTATAAAAGCGGTTTTTGAAACACCTATACCCTCATAATAGGCTCCGAACATATCCCATAAAATGTTGGCTTTTTCGGACAGCTGAACCTTCTCGTCATCAGAAAGCTCCAGAGAATATGCCTCAAAGGTGGAGTTCACTGCAACATATCTTATACACTGATGGGTTGCGTTTGTTATTCTGCCGTCTTTCGTACCGCCCGATTCGGGGGCATCCCACACACTGTCAAGATAGTAACGGAAGATTTCCCCGTCAATGGGAGTGCCGCTGACGGTGAGAGGATATCCCTCATTATCCTGTGCCTTACAGGAAGAAAAAACACATATTAACATTATAAAAACCGATAAAACGGCAAAAACTCTTTTCATTTTTCCCTCACAGCAAATTTTAAGGTATATTAATTATTATATACAGTATATTATAACAAGTCTTTAATTTCAAGAATTTTTCATTTATTGACTAAATATAAACAATATGTTAAAATATTCAGGGCTCAAAAGCATAGAGCAAAGCGGAGCTAGACAGGATGTGTCTTCCGCAATTCCGAATTCAAAAATGAGGGTTTTTATGTTTGAAAAATCAGTAATTACAATATTAAAAAGCAGTGCAGCTGTGATATATGTTCTTATTATGCTCACTCTCTTTGCCGCTCCCGTGCTTTTCATATGGCAGGCTTTCACTCCCCCCGTTTTCACATTTGACAGTATCGAGATATCCGAAAATCTTGAAAATGATGAAGAATTAACGGATAAAAACAAGGAATACCGATATAAAATAGTTTATAAAGGTATGGCTTCAAGCGGAAAAAGCTCTCCCTATTCTTATGAAATCCCTGAATTCACAATAAATGATGACTCACTTTCCGAAGCATTTTCAGATTACACGGTCGTTCTCGACGAACCACTCTGCTTTTCAGCCTCGGAAGCTGACAGCTTCACCATTTCTCTTTATATCAATTCGGAAACCGAACCCGATTTCAGCGAAATTGCAAAAAATGTTTCCTTCAAAGCCGTAAATTGCAAAAAATCCTTCGGAGAATTTTACCTGACGTTAAATAAATCCGAAAAGTAAATAACGAAATACAATTAAAGTAAAGGGGAGCCGCTTTTTACGGCTCCCCTTTACTTATGACATAAGAAGCAGTGTCATAAACACCGCTTCTTGAACTGATTATTTTGCTTTTTTGTCTTTTGTTGCAGTTTTGATAACAAGAAGTGTTGCAACAGTTGCAATCACACCGAAGCCGAGAGTAATTGCAGCCACAAGTGCATAGGAAGCAACAACAGACTGAACAATACCTGCAAGAACATATGTTACAAAGGAAATTCCCGCAACTGTAAGTGCATAGGGAAGCTGAGTGTTTACGTGGTTGATGTGGTTACACTGAGCACCTGCAGAGGACATAATTGTTGTATCGGAAATGGGTGAGCAGTGGTCGCCGCAAACTGCACCAGCCATACAAGCAGAAACTGCTACGATCGTGAGACTGTTGTCAAATCCCTGGAATGCGGTAAGCACGATAGGAATAAGAATACCGAACGTACCCCACGAAGTACCTGTTGCAAATGCAAGCACGCAAGCAACGAGGAATATGATAGCGGGAAGGAAGTTAGCAAGGCCTGCTGCCGCGCCGCTCATAAGCTCGCCTACGAAATATTTAGCGCCGAGAAGAGTGGTGATATTCTTAAGACCTGTCGCGAAGGTAAGAATAAGTATAGCGGGAACCATCGCGATGAAGCCCTTGGGAACGCAGTCCATAGCTTCCTTGAAGCTGACGAGTCTTCTCGCGATCATATAAATAATGATAACGATAAGCGAGAACAGACCGCCCCAAGGCAAGCCGATAGTGGCGTCGGTATTACCGAATGCGCCAACGAAGT
>JAZSJT010000153.1:0-6052 GCA_045534425.1 Acutalibacteraceae bacterium
CTTGACGGCAGACCGGGTGTATATTCCGCAAGATATATGGGAGAGGAAACACCCTATTCCGAAAAAATGGCACACCTTGTAAAGGAGCTTGAGGGTGTAAAGGACGAAAAGAGAACCGCAAGATTTGTGAGCTGTGCGGCAGTGGTATTTCCCGACGGCAGTGAATACACCGTAACAGGCACCTGTGAGGGAAAAATAGGCTACACACCTAAAGGCAGTAACGGCTTTGGCTTTGATCCCATTTTTATGGTAGAAGACAAGTCCTTTGCCGAGCTTTCAGCCGAAGAAAAGGATGCAATAAGCCACAGAGGAAACTCCCTTCGTGCACTTAAAGAAAAACTTTCTGAAATTATATAAAGAGGTAAATATATGACAAGCAAAGAAAGAGCCGCTCTTCGCGGACAGGCTAATACACTTGATGTGCTTTTTCAGGTTGGAAAAGGCGGCATCTCCGACACCCTTATTGAACAGACGGACGGTGCCTTGAGAACCAGAGAGCTTATAAAGCTTCGTGTGCTCACAGAAACCTCGCCTCTCACTCCCCGTGAAGCTGCAGAAGAGCTGGCTTCAAAAACAGGCAGTGAGGTGGTTCAGGTTATAGGCGGTGTTATTGTTTTATACCGCTATAATAAAGAGCTTCACGAAGAGAAGAAGCCTGTCAAAAAGAAGGTCAATCCCGTTAAGGAAAGAAAAAGACTTGCAAAGCTTCAGGGAAAGAAAAAGTCTCCCTTTGAGGATAAAAAGGGCAGAGACAAGAGACTTCCCCGAAAGAATGATAAATAATGGATAAAGGTATATGTATATTCGGCGGAAGCTTTGATCCCGTTCATAAGGGGCATAAAAGGCTTGCTGATTTTATCTGTGAAAAGCTTTCTCCCGAAAAAATGCTTATTATTCCCGCCGCTATGTCGCCTTTCAAAAATTCTTCGGGAGCAACCCAAAACGACAGGCTTGAAATGTGTGAGCTTGCATTTCCCGAAAAACACTTTGAGATAAGTGACATTGAAATAAACAGAGGCGGAAAAAGCTATACTGTAGATACCGTAAATGCGGTAAAAAATTTATATCCCGATAAAAAGCTTTATCTTGTTATCGGAAGCGATCAGCTGCTGTCCTTTAATAAATGGTACCGGTTTTCCGATATTTTAAGCCTTGTAACACTTGTCAGTGTTTCAAGAGAAGGAAGTGTGAGCTTCGCCCGTCTGGAGGATTTTTCCGAAAAAGAACTGCGTCCTTTCGGAGAAGTGAAAATTTTTGATTTTTCCCCCCTTGAAATAAGCTCCACCGCTTTAAGAGAAAAGATAAGCTCGGGAGAGGATACGTCGCAGTTTCTGGATGAGGCTGTAAGGAGCTATATTTACCGAAAAGGACTTTATAAAAATGTATAATAGTGAAAAACTGTTAAAGGATATAAGAAACAGATTATCGGATTTCAGATACACCCATTCACTTGAAGTTGCCGACAGTGCAAAGCATCTTGCGGATAAATACGGCTTCGATACTGAAAAAGCCTATATCGCAGGCCTTGCCCACGATGTGCTCAAGGAGCTTGCAAGGGAAGAATATGCCGAATTTTTCAGATGTGAAGGCATTGTTCTTTCACCTGTTGAAAAAAAGGCTCCTAAGCTCTGGCATGCCATAGCGGGGGCAAGATATCTTGAAAAGAAATACGGCTTTGATGAAGAAATCATTACCTCCGTACGATATCACACAACGGGAAGAGAAAATATGTCGCTTCTTGAAAAAATAATTTTCGTTGCAGATTTTATATCCGCAGACAGAAGCTATAACGGTGTTGAGGATATGAGAAAAAGAGCGGAAGCTTCTTTGGAATACTGTATGGAGGAAGGACTTCGTTTCACAATAGAGGAGCTTGCAAAGGAAAACCGCCCCATTCATCCCGATACTGTCGCTTGTTACAATGAAATTGTTATTCAGTCAATGAAATAAAGAAAGGAAATTCCTATGAATAAAAAGGTTGAAATTGCCGTAAAGGCTCTGGACAGTAAAAAAGCAGTTGAAATAACCGCTCTTGAAATAGGCTCTCTGACAGTTGTTGCCGACTATTTCGTTATAGCAGCAGGTACGTCCAACACACAGGTACGTGCCCTTGCCGATGAGGTTGAATATCAGCTGAAGCTTGAGGGCATTGAACCCAGACAAATTGAAGGCAAAGCCACAGGCTGGATTCTTCTTGATTATTATGACGTAGTAATTCACGTCTTTTTACAGGACCAGAGAGAATACTATAATCTCGAAAAGCTCTGGGCGGATGCAACTCCCATTGATATTTCGGGACTTGTGACTGATTGAAAAAGGCATATTTTCCGATTATAGAGCAATTTTTATAATTCCGAATTCCTAATTTCGAATTCCGAATTCAAAGAATTTTTCTGCACGGAAAACTTTTGGCAGCATAAAATGTAAGAGAAAAATTTTTTTGAGGTATTTCAGATGGAGCTAAAGATTGGTGATATTCTTGTCAATTATTTTATGAAAGGAAATTCGTCCGAGGAAGAAACTGTTGTTATGCTTCACGGCTGGGGTGCAAACATCGGGCTTTTTGATGCAGCGGCAGACTTTATTGCCCTGCGTTATAATGTTGTTGCTCCCGATATGCCGGGCTTCGGCGAAACCCCCGAGCCTCCCCATGCGTGGACTGTGGATGAATATACCGATTTTGTGATTGAGTTTATAAGAAAGCTCGGTCTTAAAAGGGTTATACTTCTCGGTCATTCCTTCGGCGGCAGAGTTATCATAAAGCTTGTGAACAGAAAGGACCTCCCTTTTGAGGTTACAAGGCTTATTCTTGTTGATGCTGCAGGAATTCGTCCCGAAAAGACAAAAAAACAGGAAAATAAGGAAAAGCTGATGAAGGTAGGAAAAAAGCTTCTGGCTGTTTCACCGAAGCTTCTTCTTGCATTTCAGAAATTTGTGGGCTCTGCAGACTATAAAGCCGCCACCCCCTTAATGCGTGAGGTTCTCGTAAATGTTGTAAATGAAGACCTTTCTCATCTTCTTCCCTCAATAACACAGGAAACACTTCTCGTCTGGGGCACTCTTGATACGGCAACGCCCATAAAGGATGCCGAAAGGATGGAGGAGCTTATCCCCGAAGCGGGGCTTGCGAGAATTGAGGGGGTAGGACACTATTCTTTCCTTGAAAATGCTCCTCTTTTCAATTCCATAATGGAAGCTTATCTTGAGATTTGATTTTTTGCGGAGGTTATACTATATGGCACCCTATTTGCAGATTCTTTTCGGATGTGTAAGCCTTATGGCTTGTTATTCCGTTTTTAAGGCTCTTATATATAATATGCATATGTTCCAGCTCAATTCATACCGCTTTTCGGTTCATTTCGGCTGGTTTAAGAAGAATATGGGAAGATATGCGGTGGAATATATAATTTTTGCCCTGTCCTTCACGGGTATCATAAAATATGAGCCGCTGATGCTCTTTGCCGCTGTTTCGCTTCTTGTTGCACTTATTGCCCAGGCTGTTGAAAACAGAAACAGACCGCAGAAAAAGCCTCTTGTATACACTCCCAGAGTAAAGAGAATGTTCGTTACTACAGGCATTATTATGGGCTTGATGTATATTGGTGCGTGTTATGCTCTCACAACCCACAGTAAAAACCTTGCATTTCTTCTTGTAGGTTTTATTGCAGCTTTTTGTCCGGTTATAATTCCCCTTGCAAATCTTATCAACACACCTATGGAAAAGGGTGTGAACCGCTATTATCTGAGTGATGCAAAAAGAATGCTTAAAATGATGCCCGAGCTTGAAACCATAGGCATCACAGGTTCATACGGAAAAACCAGTGTGAAGTTCTATTTATATACAATTCTACGAGCCTGGACTGATACCTTAGTTACCCCCTCAAGCTTCAACACGCCTATGGGAATTACCATAACAATCAGAAAATCCCTTAAAGCCGTGCATAAGATATTTCTTTGCGAAATGGGTGCAAAATGGGTTGGTGACATAAAAGAGCTCTGCGACATAGTTCATCCTAAGCACGGTATTATAACTGCTCTCGGTGAGCAGCATCTTGAATCCTTCGGCTCAAGAGAAAACATAATAAAAACAAAATATGAATTAGCTGATTCACTTCCCGAAGACGGAAGACTTTATGTGAACTTTGATAATGAGGTTATAAGAAAAAATCCTCCTTCCCGCCCCGTTATCACATACGGTACCACGCCTGACTGTGATTACTATGCTTTTGATGAAAAAATTTCCGCTTCGGGCACTTCTTTTAAGATAAAGGCTCCCGACGGTGTAATGTATGAATTTGACACGAAGCTTTTAGGCTCTCACAATGTAATCAATATCACGGGTGCTGTTGCCGCCGCTCACGGCTTCGGTATGCCCATTTCAGAAATGAGAAGATATGTCAGAAGAATTGAAGCAGTTCCTCACCGTATGCAGATTGTTCCCAGAGGTGCTGTCACAATAATTGATGACGCCTTCAATTCCAACCCCGCAGGCTGTCGTGCCGCTCTTAATACGCTCAAGAGAATGGACGGTATGAGAATTCTCGTAACTCCCGGTATGGTAGAATTGGGTGAAGAAGAATATAAGCTCAACCGCCAATTCGGTGAAGAAGCCGCTTCCTGCTGCGATATAATTGTTCTTATAGGTGAAAAGCAGACACTTGCAATTAAAGAGGGCATTGAAAGCAAGGGCTTTAATAAGGAAAACCTCTATGTTTTCGAGCAGTTCACCGATGCTATGAATATGCTTTATGCAAAAAAGACCGACAGGAAGAAAATAATTCTCCTTGAAAACGACCTGCCCGACAACTATTAAGAAAGGAGACGGTGCTATGAAAATAAGAGTTTGTGTGCTTTTCGGCGGAAAGAGTGTTGAGCACGAGGTTTCCGTAATTTCCGCACTTCAGGCAATTGCATCAATTCCTGCCGATAAGTATGAAGTAATTCCCGTATATATCACAAAGGACAGTGAATTTTACACAAGCTTCGAATGCTCGTGTATTGAAGAATATAATAATATCCCTAAGCTCATTAAAAAGAGTACCCGTTGCACCTTTATGAATGTTGACGGCAGAGTAAAGCTTATGCGTTACCCCTTTAAGAAAACGGGTGATAATGTAATAAGTGAAATTGACGTGGCTTTCCCCATAGTTCACGGCACCAATGTTGAAGACGGAACACTTCAGGGGTATCTTCGTTTAATGGGTGTGCCTTATGTTGGCTGTGATGTCACCGCCTCCGCTGTTGGTATGGATAAATATGTAATGAAAACAGTCCTTAAAGACAATGATATTCCCGTTCTCGACTGTGTGAGATTTTCCTCCTCCGATTACAGTGAACCCGAGTGGTGCCTTGATAAGGTTGAAGAAAAAATCGGCTATCCCGTGGTCGTAAAGCCCTCAAATCTCGGTTCTTCCGTAGGAATAAGCCTTGCCTTCAACAGAGACGAGCTTGCGGTGTCACTTTCGGATGCATTCCGATATGCCACAGTGGTGCTTGTTGAACAGGCTATAACCGACCTTACGGAAATAAACTGCTCGGTTATCGGAAACACCGAAACCGCAGAGGCCTCGGAGCTTGAACAGCCTCTGAATTTCGGAAAGCTTCTTGACTATTCCGCAAAATATCAAAGAGGTGCACTTTCAAAAGAAGAGCTAACCGAATTCAAAAAGGGCATAGATAACATAATAAACAATCCCATTGATGTGGAAAACGTATATAAGGACGATAAATCAATTTACTGCAGTCCCGACGGCAGAATTGTCAGAAAGGGTGAGGGTGTCGTAAAATACGATACATCGGTTTCCCTTAAAAAGTTTGAAGCTGAAAAGCTCGCCCGTGTAAATCCCGGAAGACCGACAAAAGCCGCTGCAGGTATGGCAAGTCTTTCACGTCTTATTCCTCCCAATATGACCGAGGAATCAAGAGCATATATCCGTTCTCTTGCAGTAAAAGCCTATACAGTGCTGGGCTGTAACGGGCTTTCAAGAATTGATTTTATGATAGACAGAAAAACCAATAAGGTCTATCTCAATGAAATAAACACAATTCCCGG
>JAZSJT010000083.1:0-53756 GCA_045534425.1 Acutalibacteraceae bacterium
GGCCATTAGTATTGTCTTCCAAGACCGCTTGGCCTCCGACTTGTAACAAAGGTTACCGTTTACTCAAATCTTCCCGAGGTTGAGCTTTTCGCAAACGGAAAGAGCCTTGGCAAAAAGCAGAGTTCAGAGCATTTCTTCTATTTCGACGTTCCTAACGTAAACGAAACAGTGCTTGAAGCCGTTGCAGGTGAATATAAAGATTCATCATTTATTCGTAAGGTAGAAGAGTTTAATCCCGATTACCGTTTGCGCGAAAAGGGTGCGGTTCTTAACTGGTTTGATATTACAGAGGTTGACGGCTATTTCTCATTAAACGACAAGCTTTCTGATATTGTACAGTGTCCCGAGGGTGCGGCATTCTTTAAGGGTATGGCTGCACAGATGATGAAAGGTTTAGGTAACACTCAAGTTGACAGTGAGCAAATGGGCGGTATGATGATGCAGATGATGGGTAGCTTTACAGTGCTTCGTCTTACAAGCCTTATGGGTGCGGCAAATATTAAGTTCTCAAAAGAACAGTTGCTTGGTATTAACGCACAGCTCAATAAAATCAAAAAACCGTAATTTTTTATAATGGAAAAATAAACAAAACCGACCTTGTGAAAAATAAGGTCGGTTTTTTGTTAAAAATAACAATGCATTTTGCGAAAGTTAACCTTGAATTTTTTTCTATAATAGTATATACTTATTAAGTATGCTCGTATATTATGGGCTAATATATCCGTCCATGGCGCAGTTGGATAACGCAGCAGATTCCGATTCTGAAGAACGGGGGTTCAAATCCCTCCGAGCGGGCCAGGAAAAAAGCACTTCTTCGGAAGTGCTTTTTTAGTTTTATTCGCCTTGCGGCGAGTTTTATTGCTTCGCAGTGATATTTGTCTTGCGACAAGTGATATTCGCTTCGCGAGTTTATTGGCGAATAAAATATCACTGAAACCGTAGGCTTCAATATCACTTTCACTTTAGTGAAAATATCACTCTGCCGAAGGCAGAATATCACTGAAAATATCTGTTGCCAATTTGAGCTATAAACAAAAAAATCGACAAGCTTCGACAGAAGGTTGTCGATTTTTTATTCAATCCGAAGGATTGGTATGTAACCGCCGTCAGGCGTATGTAATCACGCACAGCGTGTATGGCATCACCGAAGGTGCATTCTCCTTCGGCTTGATTACATACCCTTCTTCGAAAGGATTACATTCACACCTGCGGTGTGATTACATTCCGTCTGCGACGGATTACAAACAAGGCTTCGCCTTGATTTTCTTCCTTTTTTCGTCATTTTATGCAAAAACTCACTACGGATTTTTATTTTCTGCCATTTTCTGTGTATTGACATAATGCAAAAATATGTCTATAATTATTATTAAATATATAAAGTAAGGAGGAGCCAGCTGTCTGCAGAGGATGTTGGTTCCTTTATGTTTTTTTGCGGAGGAAAATCAATACCGCAATTTAAGTTTACTTGAAAAGGAGACAGTTTTATGGAAATTCAACTTCAGGAGCTTATTGAACAGATAAAAAAAGACGGTGTTGAAGCTGCCGAAACACAAGCGGCGGAAATTCTCACCTGTGCAAAGTCGGAAGCAGAAAAAATCATTTCCGAAGCAAAGGCACAGGCAGATAAGCTTATTGCAAATGCAAAAGCTGAAAATCAACGCACGGTTAAGTCAGGTGAAGATGCAATTCGTCAGGCAGGAAGAAATCTTCTTATTTCTTTCAGAGAAAGCGTTTCAAGAGAGCTGAAAGCCATTGTCGGTGACGGTGTTAATACAGTGTATGCATCCGAGGATTTCAGAAAGCTTATTGTCACAGCCGTTGAAGGCAGAATAAAAAACCCCGAAACAGAGGATTTATCCGTAATTCTCGCAAGCGACGACCTGGAAAGGCTTGAAGCTGCCGTTCTTAATGAGCTTAAAGCAAAAATGCTGGACGGTGTTACACTCAAAGCCTCCGACAGCTTTGACGGCGGTTTTCGTATCAGTGCCGATAAGGGCGGTGCCTATTACGATTTTTCCGCAGAGGCTGTAACCGATATGCTTTCGGCATATCTCAGTCCCAAGGTCACCGCACTTCTGAAAGAGGCTGAAAACAATGGCTGAGTATTATTTTATATCCCAGCTTCCGTCACTTGACGGTATTTCTGAAAACACACCTCTGCCCATTACACAGGAACGCTTTCTGGAGCTGAGTGAACAGTATTTAAGAAAAAACACACTGGCTGACTTAAAAAATTTATCCCTTATTCCAAGTAAAAACCCCGAAAAATCAGTGTCACAGCTTCTTGACAGGTGGAACAAAGAAGAAAAAAATCTACGCCTTATATTGGGACAGCTTCGTGCAGATAAAATGAACAAAAGCTTCATTGAAGAAAACCCCACTGTAAGCCCCCTTGTCATTCAAGCGGCAAAAACCGCACTTGACATCGAAAATCCCATGGAAGCAGAAAAATTCCTTAACCGCTTCCGCCTTGATTTGCTTGAGGCATTAAGGCCTTTGGACTCTTTTTCGGAAGACTATATTTTCTACTATCTTCTGAAGCTGAAGCTTCTTTCAAGAATAAGGCAGTTTGACACCGAAACAGGTGAAAAGGAATACAGAAGCATTTATAACTCCATAATCAGTAACGACAGAACGGAGGTTACACCATGACCGAAAATAAAGGTAAGGTTGTAAGCGTCAACGGAAACCTTGTATCCGTTAAATTCACGGGTAATGTTTCAATGAATGAAATCTGCTATGTTATCGTTGACGGCACAAGACTTAAAAGTGAAATTATCCGTATCCGAGGCGATATTGCACAGATACAGGTTTATGAAATGACAAACGGCATCAAAAACGGCGATGATGTTGAATTTACGGGAGAAATGCTCTCTGCACAGCTGGGCCCCGGACTTTTAGGACAGGTTTATGACGGGCTTCAAAATCCCCTGCCCGTACTGGCAAAAAAGGCAGGCTGGTTCCTTGAAAGAGGTGTTTATGCCGAAGCCCTCGACAGTGAAAAGAAATGGGAATTCACCCCCACGGCAAAGGTCGGAGAAGCCTTCCGTGCAGGTGAATATATAGGCACTGTTCCCGAAGGAGCATTCACACATAAAATTTTTGTTCCCTTCTATCTTTTAGGAAATTATACACTCAAATCAATAGCCGATAAGGGTGAATATACAGTAAACGAAACAATTGCGGTGCTTTCTGATGACAGAGGCAGAGAAATTCCTCTTTCAATGTCCTTCCGTTGGCCCGTAAAGCGTGCAGTTAAGTGCTATAGCGAAAGACTTGCCCCCGTTGAAACCATGGAAACAAAGGTAAGGCTTATCGACTCCTTCTTCCCCGTTGCAAAGGGCGGAACCTACTGCACCCCCGGGCCCTTCGGTGCCGGAAAAACGGTTTTGCAGCACACCACCTCAAAATATGCCGATGTGGATATAGTTATTATTGCAGCCTGCGGCGAAAGAGCGGGTGAGGTTGTTGAAACTCTGACGGAATTCCCCGAGCTCAAGGACCCCAGAACCGGCCGTTCTCTTATGGAACGCACCATCATTATATGCAACACCTCGTCAATGCCCGTTGCATCCCGTGAAGCATCGGTTTATACCTCGGTAACCCTTGCCGAATACTACAGACAAATGGGACTTAATGTTCTTCTTCTTGCCGACTCCACCTCCCGTTGGGCACAGGCTCTCCGTGAAATGTCGGGAAGACTTGAAGAAATCCCCGGAGAAGAAGCCTTCCCCGCATATCTCGAATCATATATTGCAGCCTTTTATGAAAGAGCAGGCTATGTGCGTCTGCCCGACGGCAGTAAGGGCTCGGTTACCATAGGCGGAACGGTTTCCCCTGCAGGCGGTAACTTTGAAGAGCCCGTAACACAGGCAACACTCAAGGTTGTAGGAGCCTTCCACGGTCTTTCCCGTGAACGCTCGGATGCAAGAAAATATCCTGCCATTGATCCGCTTATCTCCTGGTCTAAATATAAAACGGTAATAGAACCCGAAAAATCTCAATTCTGCAAAAGCATTCTTCTTGACGGTGACGAAATCGGCTCTATGATGAAGGTTGTCGGCGAAGAAGGAACCAATCTTTCAGACTATACGGTATACCTCAAGGCACAGATGCTTGATGCGGTATATCTTCAGCAGAACTCCTTTGATCTGACTGATGCCGACTGCACCAAAGAGCGTCAGCGTTATGTTACGGATAAGCTTGTCTATATTCTCGGAAGCGAATATAATCTCAACAATAAAGACGATGCAAGAAGCTTCTTTAACCGTATGCGTCAGAAATTCATAGACTGGAACTACACACCCTTCTCGAGCGAAGCCTTCAAAAAAGCCGAAGCGGAAATTGACACATTATACAGCGAGGGTAAAGGAAATTTAAGCGGTGAAGCACAGATTTTACTGAAAGGCGGTGCGGATAAATGAATAAGGTTTACAACAGAATAGAATCCATCACCGGTAACGTTATCACCGTAAAAGCCGAGGGTGTAAAATATAACGAATTGGCACTCATAAACACAAGATTCGGCAAATCTCTGGCACAGGTCAATAAAATTGACGGCGACACGGTGTCATTACAGGTTTTCGCAGGCGGTCAGGGTGTTTCAACAGGTGACGAGGTCCGCTTTTCGGGAAATGAAATGAGAGTTTCCTTCAGCGAAGACCTTTTGGGAAGAATTTTCAACGGCTCGGGAGAACCCAGAGATAAAGGCCCCGCACTCACTGAAAATATGAAGTCCATAGGCGGTCCCTCCGTCAACCCCACAAACCGTATTCTTGCAAACCGTATGATGAGAACCAACATTCCTATGATTGATATGTTCAACACTCTCGTCGTTTCCCAGAAGCTTCCCATTTTCTCCATTTCGGGCGAGCCCTACAATCAGCTTCTTGCAAGAATTGCCCTGCAGGCTGATGCAGACGTCATAGTATTGGGCGGCATGGGACTTAAATATGACGATTTCCTTTATTTCAAGGAAGAGCTTTCAAACGGCGGTGCATTAAGCAAAACCGTTATGTTCATTCATACGGCATCCGATCCCACGGTTGAATGTATGATGATTCCCGATATGTCACTTGCAGTTGCAGAGCAGTTTGCTTTACAGGACAAGGACGTACTGGTTCTTCTCACAGATATGACAAACTTTGCAGATGCTATGAAGGAAATAGCAATAACACAGGAACAGGTTCCGTCAAACCGAGGCTATCCCGGCGACCTTTATTCTCAGCTTGCCTCCCGCTACGAAAAGGCGGTTGACTTCGCAAATTCGGGCTCCGTTACCGTTCTTGCGGTTACAACAATGCCCGGTGACGACGTAACACACCCCGTTCCGGATAACACAGGCTATATCACCGAAGGTCAGTATTATCTCAAGGGCGGACGAATTGAACCCTTCGGTTCTCTTTCCCGACTTAAACAGAACGTAAACGGAAAAACCCGTAAAGACCACCGTGCACTTATGGATGCCATGATTCGTATGTATTCATCCTATAAAGAGACTCTCGAAAAGAAAAATATGGGCTTTTCAATGTCAAAATGGGACGAAAAGCTTCTGAAATACGGACTTCTCTTTGAAAACAAGCTTATGGACCTGTCGGTAAATCTTTCACTTGAAGACTCTCTTGATCTCGGCTGGCAGATTCTTGCCGACTGCTTCAACAAAGACGAAACAGGTATAAAGTCAGACCTTACCGATGAATTCTGGCCTGAAAAGTAAGGAGGACATAAATTTTGGCAAAAATCAAATTAACTAAAAATGAGTTAAAGGTACAAAAGGATGCTCTCAAAATGTACCGCAGATATTTGCCCACTCTGACACTTAAAAAGCAACAGCTTCAGGCGGAAATACGGACTATTCAGCAAAAAGCCGAAGCAGTCCGAAAAGAAAAACAACAGCTCGAAAACGGTTTCTCCTCCTGGATTGCCGTTTTCAGTGAAAAGGATGCCTTTCCCGAGGGAATTATTAATGTAAGCGGCATCAAAAAAGGTGTGGGTAATATCGCAGGTGTTGAAATTCCCACCTTTGAGGGTGCCACGTTCACAAGAACCGACTATGATTTATACACCACTCCCCTGTGGGTTGACATAGCCGCAAACCATATGGAAAAAGCCATTTCCCTCGACCTTGAAGCCGAAGTGTTGGACGAACAGGTAAGACTGCTTGAAAAAGAGCTTCTCTCCACCTCACAAAGAGTAAACCTGTTTGAAAAGGTTAAAATCCCCGAAACACAGGAGAACATCAGAAAAATCTCAATATATATGGCAGACCAGCAGGTAAGTGCCGTAGTACGCTCAAAAATATCAAAGCGTAAAATCGCCGCCCGTGATGAAAGCTCTTCGCAAACGGAGGTTGATGCTTTATGATAGTACCTATGAAAAAAGTGTCTCTCATAGTTATGGGAGATAAGAAAAAAGAAACCCTCAGAACACTGCGAAGGCTCGGAATTCTTCATATAGAAATTTCCGAAGGACACGGTGAAGTGCTTCAGAGCCTTAAAGAAAGAATTTCCGTTCTTGAAAGTGCTCTTTTCATTCTGTCCGAAAAGAAAATCAAAAATACCGATAAAATAAGCCTTGATTTTAATGAAACCGAAGAGAAGGCAAAGGAAATACTTTCTCTTGAAGAAGAAAAAAAGCAATGCTTATCCCAAAAGCTCACCCTCCTTTCAGAGCTTGAACGGCTTAAAAGTTGGGGAGACATTAATCCTTATGAATTTAATAAGCTTGCAAAAAAAGGCATAGAAATTCTCTTATACGATGCTCCTTTAACGGAATATCAGAAGCTGGGTGAAGATATTAAAACACTGTGCCTTGAAAAAACAAAAAACAGCGTAAAATTTGCGGTAATAAAACAAAAAGAAACAAAAATACCCGATTATCTTAAATCATTCCGTTTTGAGCTTCCCGAAATATCAACTGCCGGAATGAACAAAAGCATCAAAGAGCTCAATGAAGCTTCGGAAAGTGCAGACAGAAAAATATGTTCCCTTGCAGGACTTTCCGACAGTATAAAAGCCGCAATAAAGAAGCTCACCCAGGAAATGCAGTTTGAAATCTATAACACGGGTATGGTAACCGAAAGCCTGTCGAAAAATGAAAAAGGCGGCGTGTCCGTCTCATATTTCACGGGTTACATTGAAGAAGAAAACCTCAAAAAGCTGCAGGAGGCTGCAAAAGAAAACAAATGGGGACTTACAGTAAGTGAACCCGCCGAAGAAGACGATGCTCCCACAAAGCTTAAAAACAACAGGTTTGTGAGTCTTATTTATCCTCTCACAGACTTTCTGGGCACAGTCCCCGGCTACTTCGAATATGACATTTCAGGCTGGTTTTTATCGTTTATCCTTATATTCTTCGGAATTATTTTCGGTGACGGCGGTTACGGACTTCTCATCTGCTCGGTTGCAGGTGCTCTTATTATAAAATCTCTTATATCAAAAAAGAGCATCCCCCCCGCATTTTTACTTGTGGGACTTTTCGGTCTTTCCACAATTCTCTGGGGAACACTTACCTGTACATGGTTCGGTCTTTCCCCCGAACAGCTTCCGTTGTGGCTTCAGAAGCTGTCAGTACCCGTAATTTCAAACGTTTATGCCGACAAGATTTGGTATCCGTTCTGGACCAACGGCGAATACGGACTGACAACCGCACAGAATTTACAGATATTCTGCTTCACTCTGGCACTCATACAGCTGACGGTGGCACACATAAAGGTTGCCGTCAGAAACAGAAAATCACTTAAAATTCTCGGTGATATCGGTTCAATAATGCAGCTTCTCGGTATATATTACGTAGTTTTAAGCTTCGTTGTAAACGCCGAGGTTTTCAGCTTCTCCCTTGTAATAGGCGGTATTCCTGTGGGCACTGCGGCACTCATTCTTGTGGGAACAGGCTTTATTATGAGCTTTGTGTTCGCAAACTTTGAAGGCAATCTTATAAAATCCGTGCTTTCAAGTCTTAAAAACATAGTGTCGGTGCTATTAGGCGTTGTAAATGTCTTCTCGGATATTGTTTCCTATATACGTCTGTGGGCTGTAGGCCTTGCAGGTGCGGCAATATCACAGACGGTAAATGAGCTTGCAAGTCCCATGCTGGGAAAGCTTATGTTTATGATATTTGCCATAATTCTTCTTGTGTTCGGTCACGGACTTAATATGATACTGAATGTCCTGTCGGTTATCGTTCACGGCATAAGACTTAACACACTGGAATTTTCATCCCATCTTGATATGTCCTGGAGCGGACATAAATTTACACCCTTCAAAGAACAAATTGATTAATAAGGAGAATAGTTATGAATTTAGGATTATTAGCAACAGCTCTGGCAATGGGTATTGCCGCAACAGGCTCTGCACTGGGTATAGGAATTGCAGGTCAGGCATCAATCGGTGCTTGGAAAAAGTGTTATATGAACAACAAGGCAGCACCCTTCATTCTTACAGTTTTTGCAGGTGCTCCCCTCACACAGACCATTTACGGCTTCCTTCTTATGCAGCAGATGAAGTCTTCAACCGCTGATCCCTCTTTCCTCTTCGGTCTCGGAATTGCATCAGGTATTGCTATGGCAGTTTCCGCTTTCGTTCAGGGTAAAGCAGGTGCGGCAGGTGCCGATGCTCTTGCAGAAACAGGCAAAGGCTTCTCACAGTATATCACGGTTGTTGGTCTTTGCGAAACCGTAGCTCTCTTCGCCCTCGTTTTCAGCATGGTTGCCCTCGGCTGATTTATTTACAAAAATAAAAACAACAACAAAAATCACTTCGTCAGCCAAGTGTCCGTGAGGTCACTTGGCAGTTTTATTCGCCTTACGGCGAGTTGTATTGCTTCGCAGTGATATTATGCTTCACATAGTGATATTGACCTTAGGTCAGCTTGTTGCGAATAAAATATCACTGAAGCTGAAAGCTTCAATAAAACTATTGCCCAAAGCAATAACATCACTCTGCCGTCAGGCAGAATAACACTTAGCCTGTCCGAAAATCAAAAAAACACCTTTCCTTAAAATTTTTGGAAAGGTGTTTTTTTGATAAAACATAAATTTTTATTATTCCTTTACGCCGAGGCCTAATTCATCGGCATATTTTTTCATTGCCTCAATGCAGATTTCCGATACCTGCTTCACTTCAAGACCTAACATCTCACAGCCTTTTTTTATGACCTCTCTGTCACACTTGGCGGCAAATTTCTTGTCCTTGAATTTCTTCATAAAGCTCGAAATTTCCATATCGGTGATGCCCATAGGTCTCATTCTTGCCGCTGCCTGAATGATGCCTGTGAGCTCATCCACGGTATAAAGAGATTTTTCCGCATTGTTAATCGGTTCAACGTCATTACAGTGGCCGAAGCCGTGGGCGAGAATAACCCTGATTTCAAAATCCGTCAGTCCCGCCTCTTTCAGGGGGGCTTCGGTATGCTGAAGGTGTTCTTCGGGGAACTTTTCATAATCATAATCGTGAAGATAGCCTATAGCCTCCCAGTGAGCCTTGTCCTCACCGAAAAACTCTGCCATACCGCCCATTGCGGCAGACACGTTTTTTGCGTGAAGAAAAAGATGCTCCTCTGTGGTTGTGGCTTCAAGTAATTCTTTTGCTCTTTCAATCGTCAGCATATTTTCACCTGTATTAAAGTTTAATATTTTCGTTTATGCGTTTCATAAGGTCAATATCAACCTTAACCACTTTTCTGTCATATGTGAGAAGTCCGTTTGTTTCATCCTCAACGTCACTGACCTCCGTATAAACGAGAGCGGAAAGTCCTTTTTTGTGAATAAGAGGCTGAATTCTCTTGAGATAAAGGTGTTCAAGTGCCTTTTCGAGTGCTTCCTTGGATTTATATATTCTGTAGCCGAAGGTCTTGTCTGCATTGAAGCGGTGACCGTCTATGGACATTGAATAACCGCCGAATTCAGTGAGAGCCACTGCTCTTTCATCATCCTTGCCGTATTTGGGGAAAATGAAGGGTGTGAAATAAATATGGAAGCTGTTAAGGTCTCCCGCACCCTGGTCGTGCCAGCCGGAAGCATGGTCTATAATTCTCGTATTATCAAGGCTTCTGAAAAACTCGGTTGCCTTGACGGAATCAAACTGTCCCCAACCCTCGTTGAAGGGCACCCAAAGACAAATGGAAACACTGTTATAAAGTGTGTCTATCATTCTCTTTGCATCCGTGTAATATTCATCTCTGCCTTTTTTGTCAAGACGGGAGAAGAGCTTATAATTTTCACTTGTATCCTTAACACCTAAAGGCTTTTTAAGACCTGTTGCAAGTGCAAATGCGGGAAGAATCGTGGTGGCGGCATTGTTATATACGTCACCGCCGTTTATCATATCCTGCCATACCAGCATTCCCAGTCTGTCGCAGTGATAATACCAGCGAAGAGGCTCAATTTTGATGTGCTTGCGAAGCATATTGAAGCCCATTTCCTTCATTGTGGCAATATCGTAAATGAGTGCTTCATCAGATGGTGCGGTATACATACCGTCACTCCAATAGCCCTGGTCAAGAAGTCCGTTCTGAAAATACGGCTCGTTATTGAGCATAAGTCTTGTAAAGCCCTCACTGTCCTTTCCGATACCGAACTTTCTCATACCGAAATAGCTCGTTATTTCATCAGCACCGCAGGTGATTTTAAGGTCATAAAGCTTGGGATTTTCAGGTGTCCACTTTTCATAGGAATTGAGTTTAATAACAGCAGTATCACTTGATACCTCGGCTGTTGCCATAACCTCACCGTTATCGTATGCACTCACTGTAATGCCCTTGTTTTCACCCTCTACACACACCTCAAGCTTGAGAATGTCACTGTCAATATCAGGAGAGATCTTTATTGATTTTATGTAATTTTCGGGCACTTCTTCAAGCCACACCGTCTGCCATATACCCGACTGGGGTGTATACCAGATATTACCTCTCCTTGAGGTCTGCTTGCCCGAGGCCTGTGAGCCTTTTTCCGAGGGATCCGTAACTTTAAGTGTGATTTCGTTTTCGCCGTCTTTAATAACCTTTGTAATATCAATACTAAAGGGGAAATAACCGCCGAAATGGGTGCCGAAATGGGTGCCGTTCACAACCACTTCACACTTATAGTCAACCGCACCGAAATGAAGTAAAACCTTATCATTTGTCTTCTTAAAATCAAATTTCTTTCTGTAATAAAGTGTATCGTCAGGTGTTACGTTCCTCTCAACACCGCTTAAAATACATTCGGGACTGAAAGGAACAATAATTTCCCCTTCATAGCCTTTGAATTCTTCCTTTGTGGGATAAATTGCATAGTCCCATCTTCCGTTAAGGCAATAAAAAGAGTCTCTTTTCATCTGCGGACGGGGATAATCGTTGAGTGGCATCTCCTTATTGAGTTTTTCACCCCAGGGGGTAAGAAGCTTTTCCATTTTTATTCCTCCAGACTTAATACTGTATCAATTACTTCATCGACTGTAAAAATCTCACGGTCCGCTTTTTTCACTTCATCTGACCAAAAGCCCGTGGATTTCATCCATATTGTGTGCCAGCCCGCATTTCGGGCACCTTCTATATCATTTATGGGATTATCTCCCACATAAACCATTTCTTCGGGAGAAAAGCCGAATTTTTCTCTCATTATATCAAAAATTTCCCTGTCGGGCTTATGTATGCCGTAGTCACCCGTGGCAATAATTTCATCAAAGTGCCCTGCGAGCCTGAGATTTCTGATTTTTGCATACTGCAGCTTATGATTGCCGTTTGTAATAATCCCCGTTTTATAGCCCATTTTACGAAGCTTTTCAAGCATAGGTACGGTTTCGGGGAATGGCACCGAGGTTATTTCAAAATGCTTATATATAAATGCACAATAATCGGAAAATTCGGGAGCTGTCAGAAAAACACCCTTTTCATTAAGATGTGAAAAAATATACTCCCATCCCGAATAAACAAAACTGTCGTCAGCACAGCACCATATATTTCCTATTTCTTCATCCGTCAGATTTTCATTTACCTGAAACTCACTTCTTAAAGAAGGCACAAGACTTTTAAGTGTGCCGTGACGGTCAAAAAGTGTGTGGTCGAGGTCAAATATTACTGCCTTTATCATCTGTCAAATAATCCTTCAAAATCTTTACCGCCGCAGTTTTCAAGGGGAAGTGTTACGGGAAGCCCCGTGCTCATTGATTTATAAATTGCAAGCACGCTTTCAAGGGCTCTTTTTCCCGCATAAGCATCCACATAGGGACGGCGGTCATTTTCAACGGCATCCTTCATATCGGCGAAAAGGCTTGTGTGTCCGTTTCCGTAAACATTGGCTGTCTTTTCGTGGAAGCCGTCCTTTGTGTCGTCCGGATTATCAAGAAATTTCCATATTTCAATAGTGTTTGCACTTGTACCGCCAAGCTTCACAGCCCCACCGCTTCCTATAAGAGTGAGATGCTCTTCCATATCAAAGCCGGGAACGTTTACCGTGCCTTCAACCGTCGCTATAACACCGTTTGCAAACTCAAATACGGCAGTGCCCGCATCCTCCGCTTCGATATAGGGGTGAAGCTGTCTTCTTGTTGCACCGTAAACACGCACCAATTCATCACCGCACATCCAACGAAGAAGGTCAATGCCGTGAATACACTGATTCATAAGCGTTCCGCCGTCACTACTGAATTTTCCCCGCCAGTCTGCCTGCTTGTAATAGCTTTCGCCTCTGCTCCAACGAACCGTAATTGCAGCATTTGAAAGCTTTCCGAAGCGTCCGCTTTCGAGGGCTGCCCGCATTTCCTGAACAGCAATATTAAAGCGGTTCTGATGACAGGCACTGACTTTCACACCCATTTCTTCAGAAAGCCTTATAATTTCATCGGCATCCGAAATGCTCATTGCCATAGGCTTTTCAATTATAACATTGATACCCCGCTTTATTGCTTCAATTGCCGCTTGGGCATGAAGACCGCTCGGCAGAGCAATACTTACAAGCTCGGGCTTTTCAGTGTCATACATTTCAGTATATGAAACATATCTTCTGATGCTTTCCCTGTCACAGGGAACAGCACGGCTGAACATATCGTCAATATGGGAGTTATCAATATCACACACGGCAAGTATTTCAAAGCCGTTTTCAACCGCAGCTTTTATATGACTGGGAGAAACTCTCCCGCAACCCACAAGTGCATATTTCATAATTTTCTCCAAATAAAAAATAATATATATTCATTTTAATATTATTAGTAAAAACTGTCAACAGGTAATAATAATTTAGGAAAAGACAAAAAAATTCTCCCGAAGAAGAACTTCGGGAGTGATTTTTTATGTAGCTACGTATTAGTACTTGAAGTTATAGAACTTACATGTATTAATCATATGACCGCTCTTATCCTTGATTGTTGCGATAAGAATCTTAGCTTCACCGATAAGGATGTCAACATCAGCAAGGTGGTCAATAGAAATGAACTTTCCGTCGGGAGTCATTTCAGCAACAATTGTGTAATGTCTGTACCATACATGGATATTGCTGTAGCTTGTAAGAATCTTTGTAACCGTGGGATCATTTGAAAGAGTATCATCAATGTCTTCCCAGTAAAGGAGTGAATTTGTTACCTGACCGAGAACGGAGCCGCTCTTCTTAGGTGTATCTTCATCCTGCATAACGATTGTGAGCTTATAGTTGCTGCCTGCGGGTTCGCACTTTGCGGATGCAACCTTAGAAAGGTCTGTAAGCGTCCAACCGCCGATACGGTTCTTAGCATCGTCTGAGCCCTTATCGCTTAACTGTTCCTGTGCATCAGCTTCAACTGTCATAAAATTACCGAGAACGTCAACGATAGCATCATCAACAAAACCGATACCTGTGATGTTGATCTTATCAACTGCCTGCCATTCTTTCTTTGTATAGCCTGCAACAGCATTATTCTTGATGTCATTAACAGCCTTCTTGTAGAATTCTACAATTTCATTTGTTGTGGAAGGCATCTTGTTTCCGGGTGCGGGAGCAGCTGTTGTTGCTTCACCCTGCTGGGGTGCAGCTGTTGTTGTTTCACTCTGCTGGGGTGCAGCTGTTGTTGTTTCATTAGAGGGAGTCTGCTGAGGAGCCTGAGTTGTTACTTCAGGAGTGGGTGTGGGAGCAGGTGTATCATTGTTATTTCCAACCTGAACTGAATCGCCGATAAGACCGCTGATGTCGATGTCATTGCCGTCTTTGTCAACAAAGCGAACGTGAATTTCCTGTGTGCAAGAAGCAAAAGCGAAAAGCATACTTGCAACAAGAGCAAGAGCAATTACTCTGAAAACATTTTTCTTCATTAGGTATGTACCCCTTTCAATGTTACGGCATCAGCCGTTTGTGTTTATGCATAATATATGCAATACATCAATAATTTACAACATTAATTGTAAAATGTCAAGTGACTTTATTAAAATTAACATTAACAAAATCTGCTTTTTTCGAAAAAAGTCAGCTTAATAGGAGAATTTGCTGTAATTTGTGGTGGAAACGAGAGTTATGTCAACATCAGTATTGATAGTCACAACCTTTTTGACAGTGGCATCAATAAGAGACATAACACAGGTAACATAAGTATCATAAGACACGACCTTGCCGTCAGGAGAGAAAACCGCCTTTGCATAACAGCCCGAATATTTAACCTCAATATTCTTTCTTTCAACGGTTGCTGAGACCTTCGGGGCATAGGCATTTACAACATCGTCAACAGTTATGAAATTGAAAACCTTTGCATATGCACCGCTGTCCTTGGTGGGATTTTTTGCATCGGGAAGAGTGACGGTCACAACATAGTTTGTGCCTTCTGCAGTAAGAGTAATATCCTTAATATCCTCCATTCTCAGCTGTGAAACATATCTTTCACCGTCGGGAGACATCAGCTCAACACAGGACTGTCCTTTATTTGCATTCTTAATCTCGGTTTCTTCGGAAAGCAGAGCACCTTTTACAAAATCAACGAGAGTATTGGCTACCTGATTTGATAAAACGATATCCGAAACAGTAGTGAGCTTTGCTCTTTCGAATGCGGGCATACCTTCTTTTACATTATTCATATTTGTATTGAAATAATCCAAAAGCTGCTCCTTTGTCATTTCAGTGGGTACCTTAACTGCGGGAGAAGGTGCGGCAGTGGTATTTTCGGATATCGGTGCGACAGTGGTATTTTCCGGAACAGATGTAACAGTCTCGGCAGTGGTAACCTCGGGAAGAGTCTCATATACGGGAGCGGTGGTCATTTCCGGTGCATTTACCTGAACATCATTATTCTGCGGCAGGGAAATCGTGACCTTCATACAGGAGGACATAAAAAGTGCAGTGAACACTACTGTCAATGCGAGTATTAAAGAAAATGTTTTTTTCATAAAGGACTTTTTCCTTTCTTTTTTCTTATAAAACTAATTTACAACATCCTTTGTTTTTTGTCAACGGCATATATATGGCATTTCTTTCTTCTTGACGGGGACATACTTTATATATATAATTACATTAGTAATATGAAAGGACCGATAATGTGAAAAAGCTTATTTCGGCAATACTTATTGTTTCTCTTCTTTTTTCACTTAAAATATCCGTTTTTGCATTTGAGATTAAAAATCAGATAATTCCCGCACCCGTTATTACTGAATTTTCGGAAAAGGCTTCAGGTGAAGACAGAATATACAGCTTCTCTTTCACCGACAGCCTTTTTGTGGCGGAAGAATTGAGAGAACTCATATATTCCGTGGCCTTGGAGGAATTGGGCAGCATTGAAAAGCTTATGGCTTCAAATCAGAGCTATCTTGCCGCCGTCACAAAAAATTACTGTCAGATAAGTGTGAATAATTCCGACTGGCACACCGTAAAAGAGATTAAAAACAGTTTTTCCCTTTCTTTTTTCGGTGAACTTCTTCCCGCACTCAAAAACGCTGACGAAAATCTATCCCCTCTCATTGACGGATTTTCTCTTAAAGTCAGAATTCTCACCGCTTCCGAAAACTTCCGAGAAGAAAACGTGAAGACGGTTTATGTATATACCGCATCAGAAATTATAGAAATCTCCTGTCCCTCTTTTTGTTGTATAAAAACAAATATCCCCTCGGATGCCGTTTTCAGTGAGACTTTCAGCATTGACGGATTTTTCAATTCTCCCGTAAAAGAAGATATTCTCCTTCCCGTCCCCGAAAGAACGGGCTATAATTTTGACGGCTGGTCTCTTGACGGCGAAAAAAGAATAAGCTTCATCCCTGCGGGTTCAAGAGATGTGGTTCTCACCTCTCACTGGATTCCCAAGGTTTATGAAATAAATTATTTTATCACCACATATGATACAGACAAATCCTTTTCTCTGGGCGGTGCCGATAACAGCCACAATCCCGTGGAATATACAGTGGGAGAAGCTGTTAAAATACGGGATATAAAGCCTCCGATTGCGGGCTTCACCTTTGACGGCTGGTATCTCACCAAGGATTTTTCCGGGGAAAGAATAACCGAGATAAAAGCGGGCGAAACGGGCGATAAGCTTCTTTACGCAAAATGGCTTTCCGACAAGGACCTTGAAGAAATAAGAGAGAAGAAAAGACAGGAATTTATCAAAAACGGAAATTTCGGTGACGTAAACGACGACGGAAGCGTAAGTGCAGCCGATGCAAGAATTGTTCTTCGTGCCGTGGTGGGACTTGAAAGCATTGAAACGGAGCTTCTTAAACGAGTGGACTATAAAAACACGGGAAAAATTTCGGCAGACAATGCAAGAACCACGCTTCGTATTTCGGTGGGGCTTGACAATATTTACGACATCCTACTGGAAAACGGACTTCTTCCCGACTGACAAAGGACGGTAATATGAAAAAATTAATTTCTCTGATGCTTATCTCCATTTTAATAATTTCAATGACAACGGTAGGCTTTGCCGCTTTCGCCACGGGAAAATATAAGGTCTCCGAAAGCCATGCCGATATATATTTTTCGGCAAACACCACAAGCCGTAAATTGGGTGAAATCCCGAAAAACACCTACATTGAAATAACCGAAATAAGAAACGACACCTTCGGAAAAACCTATCTTGCCTCCGAGGATATCTCTGGTTGGGTGCTTCTTGATAAGCTTACCTTTGTCGGAAACAATGAAACTGATACCGACATAAAAGAAATAAAAATAAAGTCGCTTCCTGATAAACTCACCTACGTTGACGGTGTTGAAAAGCTTGACCTTACAGGACTTACCGTGGTGAGTGTAAATAAAAGCAACAGGGAAACACCCGTTTATGCCTACAGCGTTTTCACACCCGAAATGAAGGGTGTGGGTGAAAAAACGGTAAAAATCACCTATTCACCCGACGGAAAGAATACCTTTACAACTGAATTTACCGTTACCGTCATAAGAGAGGATGCGGTAAAGATTTCCGTTGTCACACCGCCGAAGGCTCAGTATCTCGAAAATCAGCTTTTAGACCTTTCGGCACTGAAAATCAAAACCGAATTTACGGACACCTCAAAAAACGTGACGCTGACTTATGACGAAATGATAAAAAACAGTGACTACACCGTTTCGGGATGTCACGGGGAAAAACACGGCAGTGTGCTTTCTGAGGGCAAGCACGAAATCAGCATCAGCTATAAATATTCGGACATCAGCTGTTCTTTTACAATAAACGTAACACCGAGAACGCTCATTTCTCTCACAATAAAGCAGCAGCCCTATAATCTCACCGTTTATTCAAACAAGGAAATCCCCGTTCTTGACGGACTTATTCTTAAAGCGGAATATGATAACGGTGAAATTGAAGATGTTTATCATTACAGCTGCGAGGCAGTCTGCGAGCCCGAAAAATTCGCAATAGGTCCCGGAAACCGTGTTGAAGTGCGTTTCGGCGGAAAATCCGTTACATTGGAATTTCGTTATTCTCTTGCAGCTCCCGTCAAAATTATGCTTGAATTCAAGGACAAAGAGGGCAACACAATTCCCATAACCTACTTAAAGGGCGAAATAATTGACCTTGGCGGCATAAGAGTCAGACTGGTTTACAGTGACGACACCTTCGAATACATAAACGATTATAAAATAAGCGCACCCGACTATAATATTATGGGTTCACAGAATATAAGCGTTGAATATATGGAATTTTCGGAGGTTTTCACCATTCACATCTCACCTTATTACAGTAAAGGCGATGTAAACGGAGACGGCAGAGTCACCGCAAGTGATGCGAGAACAATTCTCCGTGCAAGTGTAGGACTCACAACTCTGGGCGGACAGCTTTTATTTGCAGGTGACACCACAAGAGACGGTAAAATATCAGCCGCCGATGCAAGACTTGCCCTTCGTGCTTCCGTCGGTCTTGAAAACCTCTATATAACTTTGTAAAATTAAACCGAAAGGATATATTATTATGAGCAAAAACAACACTCCCATCCCCGAAGAAGAAAATACCGTATTTGAATTCGTTGACGAAGACGGCAACGTTGAAAAATTTGAAATTCTTGATTTCGTTGAGTTTGAAGGCAAGGACTATGTTGTACTTCTTCCCGTAACCGACGACGAAGATGCACTTGTACACATCCTTGAGGTCGTTGAGGAGCTTGATTCCGAATACGACACATATCTCGGCATCGACGACCAGGAGCTTGTGGATAAAATATATGCGGTCTTTATGGAAAATCACAAGGACGATTTCAATTTCATAGACTGACAAACAGAAGCGAAACCATCAGGTTTCGCTTCAAATCATAATTTAACGGCTTACGCCGTTAAATTATGATTTATCTGTATTTTTTCATAAGGGCAGAGAATAATTCCTTTGCCGACGGCGGTGTGTAGGTTATGGCATTGGCTCCCGCTTCCACGGTTTTTCTTATGCTGTCTTCCGTAGGACCGCCTGTGGCAATTATGGGCACATCGGGGAATTTTTCTCTGATTTTTCTCACAAGTTCAGGTGTTTTGTCTGCGGCGGCAACATTCAGTATGGATGCCCCCGCATCAAGTCTTGCTTTTATGTTGGTGTCCTCGCTGACAACGGTGATTACGACAGGCACGTCAACTGCCTTTGCAACAGCAAAAATATTAAGATCTGAAACGGGAGCGTTAAGAACCACTCCGCAGGCTCCCTGAGCCTCAACATCCTTTGCAAGAGCCACCGTTCTTTGCCCCTGTGTGGTTCCTCCGCCCACTCCGCAGAATACGGGAGTGTAGGCACCCTTTATAATTGACTCCGAAATTGCCACCTGCGGTGTAAAGGGATACACGGCAAAAACCGCATCGGCATCACAGTTTCTGATAATTGCAATATCTGTAGAAAAAATAAATGTTTTAAGCTTTCTTCCGAAAACATTTATTCCGCTGCATTGTCTTGCCACATCGGGTACTGTTATGATATTATGTCTTAAACGGCTTTCGTAAGACGGAATTTTATTTTTATTTTTATTAATATTCTGCATATGTTTTCTCCTTTATATTTTCTTCCCTTTTTATTATTTTACTATAAAACCGATGTCGGAACAACCTGAAAAGAGACCTTGATATGTATAAAAAAATTTATCTTGAAATCACAAATGTATGCAACCTTAACTGCACCTTCTGTCATAAAACCTCAAGAAAAAAGAAGTTTATAACAGAGAATGAATTTGTAACCCTGTTAAAAAAAATAAAGCCCTACACCGAATATCTGTATTTTCATCTTATGGGCGAACCGCTTTTGCATCCCGATTTCGGAAAGCTGCTTTCGGTTGCAACGGATTTCGGCTTTAAGAATACCGTCGCAACCAACGGTTTACTTATAAAAGAAAGAGAAACAGAGCTTTTAGATAATCCTCCGTATAAAGTAACCTTTTCGCTTCACGCATACGAGGGAAACGAAATGTCCGTAAGCCTTTCGGAATATCTTAAAAATATCACGGATTTCTGCAAAAGGGCTGAAAAAAAGGGCACCATATGTGTGCTTCGTCTCTGGAATGAGGGCGGAGAAAACACTCTTAACGGTAAAATAATTAATATGCTGAAGGAAGAATTTGCTTTCAGGGAAAACAGAAAAGGCTTCACTCTTTCAGAAAGAATTTACCTTGAAAGTGCCGAAAAATTCATATGGCCCGATAAAAACGCCCCAAAACAGAAGGTTCACTTCTGTATGGGGCTGAGAGATCATATAGGAATTCTTTGTGACGGCAGTGTAGTTCCCTGCTGCCTTGACGCAGACGGCGAAATGACTCTGGGCAATCTGTTCAGCGAAGAGCTTGAAGACATCATAAATAAACCATATGCAAAAAACATTTATGACGGTTTTTCAAAAGGTGAAGCAGTTTCTCCTCTGTGTTCGCGGTGTCAGTATGCAACACGCTTCAAATCATAATTTATGCTGAAAGGATTTGAAGCTTTCTGTTTTCCTTTCTCCACGAATAAATTATTTCGGGATTTTCGAAAATTTCATCTAATTTTTTCATAAAGGGGACTATTTCACCGAAATCCAATGCTCTGTGGTCGAAGGCTATGCATATGGGTAAAATCTGACGAACCTCTATTTCGTCCTTATCCGTTACAACGGCTTTTTTCTGAACTGCTCCCACACCGAAGGCACAAACCTGAGGCGGAACGATTTCAAGAAGAGCCATTGCTCCCTTCTGTCCGAGATAGGTTGAACCGATATTTGAAACGGTAACAGTACCCTGTTCAAGGTCAAAGGCTGTCAGTCTTTCGGTTTCGGGAATGGCTTCATATTCCTTTTTCCTTTTGCCTGTTAAGGTTTTCACTCTGTGCTTTCCCGTTTTTGAACCTATTAATCTATAGATTGTCTTCAAAATCTTACCTTTTTTTAAGCCTTTCAGTGTATCATTAAGCGAAACGGAAAAAAGTGCTTCATTGAGGTCTGTATTTTCCATTCGTCTTGTGATATCATTAATATAAGCGGTCATATCGTCAAGGTCACGGTTTTCAAAATTCCTTAAATTCACAGTCATCATTTTTCCGTTCGGAAGAATTGCGGGCATAGAAATATCAATATTACTGAAAGTATTTATTTGACCTCTTACCAATCTTCTGTTAAAATTGATATGTGAATTCATTTCCGGGGCAGCTTTAAGTCCTTCCGTTATGATTTTAAGAACAAGGGTGTTAAAAGTGATTTTCGTTTTGTATTCGGAATTCATTTTTTTATAAAGACGAAAAAGCTCTGTTACATCCGCTTCATACATATATGATACATGAGGGATTTCTCTCCAGCTTTCACTTGTCATATTTGCAACTATTTTTCTTTGTATTCCGAAATGTTCTGTTTTAATTGTGTTCATAATTAATTCTCCTGTAAGTTATTGGCAAACTCTTTTCGTTTGCTACGGTTTTAGTTTACCCGTCGGGAGAACAAAAAAACACCAACCTCACTTTACAAAAACACTTTTCAATATCTACTTAGGTTTACAAATTTCCCCGCAACCGCACCGCAACCTTATATTTTTCATTTTGGAGGAAGATTATGGATCTTTTTACTGCAAAAAAATTAACCGCACTCAGAAAGCATTTTTCCCTTTCACAAGAAGCTCTTGCCGAAAAGGTAGGTGTCAGCCGTCAGGCAATTTCAAAATGGGAAAGGGGAGAAGCATCTCCCGATACGGATAATCTTTTAACACTTTCAAAGCTCTACTCGGTTTCACTTGACGACCTTTTAGGCGACAAAACCGCAGAAGAAATAATTGAAAGCATAACCTCTGTCAAAGAAGAAAAAACAGATATTCCCTTTGAAGAAAATTTTGATGATGAGAACGGTATTCCTTTTGCAAAGGAAAAGCACGGGCCGAAGAATTTTTACAGCAACGAAAATCACACACAGAAAAAAACGGAAGAAAAAGGGGAAGAAAAAAATCTTCCCGAGCTGGGAAAAAAGCTTCTTCGCATCCCTTATTTTCTTATTGCAATTATAGTTTTTCTGATACTCGGATTTACATCAAAGCTCTGGCATCCCTCATGGATGATATTCCTCACCATACCTACATACTATCTCACCGCATGGGCTTTTTGTTCAAAAACAAAAAAGAAAATGCTTCTCAAGCTCCCGATATACTTATATACCGTAATCCTCTATCTCTTAATGGGCTTCACGGCGAGCCTCTGGCACCCCATGTGGATGCTCTTCCTCATAATCCCCGCATACTACTGGTATGTTTCTTTTATGAAAAAATAACAGCTGCCTCATACATCAAAAAAAAAGCATCACTGCGGTTGCGGTGATGCTTTTTTGATGTACGCTTTGGTTGCGAAGCCTTATTTTTCAAGGCTTTACGCGTTTTTCTTGAGGTTGTATTTTTCCTTATACTGATTGAATTCGGAATCAAAATCCTCGTTGCCGGATTTTACGGCATTGAGATAATTATGAGCTTCAAATTCGTCCTTTTCCGCTTCAATAACCGCAACGGCGATGTTTGAACAATGATCAGAGATTCTTTCTATATTATTAAGAATATCGGAAAGAATAAAGCCCAGCTCAATTGTACATTCACCTGCTTTAAGACGGTCAATATGTCTTTTTCTGACCTTTTCCGTGAGTCTGTCAATAACCTGCTCGAGAGGCTCAACACGGGCGGCAATACCCACATCATTTTCGGAATATGCATCCACCGTGATTGTAATTATCTCAATAAGAGCATCGGTTAAAACAGTGAGCTCTTTATAAGCAGCATCGGAGAACACAATGCTTTTATCCTTGATTTCTTTTGCTGTTTCAAGCAGATTGAGGGCGTGGTCACCCAGTCTTTCGAAGTTACCTATTGAATGAAGCATACGTCCTGTTCTTCTTGAATCGGCATCCGAAAGTGAAAGTGCGGCAACCTTAACGAGATATGTTCCGATATCGTCTTCATAGGCATCAAGCTTGTCCTCCTGCTCGGTTATCCATTGAGCAGTTTTTTCATCATAATCGCATAAAATTGCGAATGTGGAAAGAAGCATCTGCTTTGCATCCTCTGCCATCTTCACCGAATAATTGTCACATTCACTGACGGCAATTGAGGGCATATTAAGAAGTCTTTCATCCATAGTGAATATATGCTTGCTTTCTTCTTTTTTGTCGTTATCCTTAACACACAGCTCAGTGAGCTTAATGAGCTGCTTTGCAAAGGGAGAGAGAACAACCGTGAGTGCCACGTTGAATATGGAGTGAACGAGAGCAATACTCCAAGCGGAGGCGGTTTCTCTGAATAATGCGGGACTGAAAATTATGTCAACCGCCCAGAATACACCTGTGAACAGAACCGTACCGATAACATTGAGAATAGTATGTATAAATGCAACTCTCTTTGCCTTTGCATTTGTTCCGATAGCGGAAATAACCGCAGTTATACAGGTACCGATATTCTGTCCCATAACAATGGGAATAACCATACCGATATCAATAAGTCCCGTAAGTGCCAAAGCCTGAAGCATACCGACAGAGGCGGCAGAGGACTGAATTACTGCAGTGATAACCGCACCGATAAGAACACCGAACAGGGGATTGTTAAACTTTATAAATACATTTTCAATACCCTCTATATTTCTTATGGGATCCATAGCCATACCCATAAATTCCATACCGTACATTAACACCGCAAAGCCCACAAAAACAGAGCCCACACTTTTTCTCTTGGAATTTTTTGAAAAAACAACGAAAATAACACCGATAAATGCAAGTATGGGTGAGAAGTTTTCGGGCTTTAGCATCATCATTCCGATGCTTGAGCTTTCAATACCCGAAAGAGACAATATCCACGCGGTAAGCGTTGTTCCGATGTTTGCACCGAAAATAATGAATATGGTCTGTGAAAACTGCATTATACCCGAATTTACAAGACCGACAAGCATAACGGTAACCGCCGAGGATGACTGAACGGCAATTGTTATAATTGCACCGAAAAGCATTCCGAGAAGAGGATTTGAGGTAAATCTTTTAAGAAGACCTTCAAGCTTTCCGCCGGCAATCTTTTCCAGATTTCCCGACATTACATTCATTCCGAAAAGGAAGAATGAGAGTCCGCAGAACATCTGCACTATTGATGTGATTATCTGTGTCGCATCCATATCTTTTTCCTCACATTACTTAAAATACATATAAACCTGACATTTTATCATTCCGTTATAGAGCTTTCTTCTCTTATCGGCTTTTCTTCCGAAAGCCTTTTCAAACTCCTCGTCGGCAGTGATTATTGTATAGCTTCTGCCTTTTGCGGCAACAAATCTCTGTCCCATGGTTTTGTAAAGCTTTCTCGCATTGTCAATATTGAGAAGTCTTTCACCGTAGGGGGGATTGACAATTACCGTTGCCCTTTCGGTTTCAGGCTCAAAATCCTTAACATCCCTTAATTCAAAGGTGAGATATTTCTCAACACCCGCTTTTCTCGCATTTTCTCTTGCAATATCAAGAGCAACGGGATCTATATCATAGCCGTAGCCGTGAAAATCAATATCGTGTCTCTGGCGGTCAACAGCTTCGCTCCTTTCCTTCTGCCATACCTCAGGAGGAACCTGACGCCAGCTTTCAGCCGTAAACTTTCTGAATCTTCCGGGAGCAATATTAAGTGCCATAAGTGCACCCTCAATAAGAATCGTTCCCGAACCGCACATAGGATCATAAAGCGTGTGATAGTGACGAAGCTTTGAAATCTGACAAAGCGAGGCTGCAAGAGTTTCCTTTAAAGGTGCGGCATTTGCATCGGGGCGGTAGCCTCTCTTGTGAAGGCCTCTGCCCGAGGTGTCAATAAACAGTGACACCTGATTTTTCATAATTGAAAACTGTATCTGATACAAAGAGCCCGTTTCCTCAAACCACGGAATTGCATATTTTGTTTTAAGTCTTTCAACTACCGCTTTTTTGATAATGGACTGACAGTCACTGACACTGAAAAGGTCTGAATTGAGTGAATACCCTTTAACAGGAAAACGGTCTTTTTTACCTATCCACTGCTCCCAGGGGAGTTTTTTAGTACCCTGAAAAAGCTCCTCAAAAGAGTGAGCCTCAAAGGTGCCCACCATAACAAGAATTCTTTCTGCAAAACGGGAGCATATGTTTGCTCTCGCCAGAATATATTCATCACCCGAAAAAAGCACCCTGCCGTTTTCGGCATTCACATCCTCAGCCCCCAGCTCCCGAAGCTCATCGGCAATAAGCCCCTCAAGCCCGAGAAGGCACGGAACACAAAAATCAATTTTCATCAAACATACCACTTTCTGCAAGGTCAGAGATCGGAGGTCGGAAGTCGGAGAAAAAACCGAATTACGCCTGTACCCCTACACCTCATCTATTTATTTTATTTTTAGAAATTTTCAGCTTTTGTTTTTTTGTTACTGTTACCAAAATACTTATAATCTCATTACAATCTGAATATATGCTGTTAAACTGACTCTCGGTTATATATCCGCTTTCAAAAAGCAATTCTAACCAATAAGCAGTTTCTTCAGCTTCTTTAAGAGAAATGGTCAATTTTGAATAAAAATCTGCTGCTGTCTGGGCTCGTTTACTCTCTCTTATGTTCGCACCGATACTTGTCCCTGCCCGAAAAAGCTGTTTTGACATCAGATACTCTCTTTTGTCTTCTGTCAGATAATTATATAATTTTATTATTCTCAGTGCAAACAGTTTTGATTTTGTCGTCAGAATACTGTAACTCATTATAAAATCTCCGGTAATCCTATATTTAGTTAGGTCTCCGAAATCCGACCTCCGACCTCCGACCTCACAATACAAATCCTGAAAGGATGCGTATTGTGTTTTCTACTCCGTCAATGTGGCTTCTTTCGTAGCCGTGGGAGGAGTATACTCCGGGTCCTATTAGGCCGTGGCGGAAATCGTGGCCGCCTCTTAAAGTGGCTTCGGCATCGCTTCCGTAGTGGGGATAGATGTCAACGGCATAAGAAGCACCTGTTTTTTCTGCAGCTTCAATAAGTCTTGTGGTCATACCGTAATTATACGGACCTCCCGAATCCTTGGCACAGATTGAAACCTGCTTTTCGGTGCAAAGAAGTCCCTCACCGATACAGCCCATATCAACGGACAGAACCTCCGTTATTCCGTCAAAGGGAACTGCCGCCGCCCCGTGTCCAACTTCTTCATATACGGTTATGTGAAGATATATTTTTCTTTCCGGAATGAGATTTTCGTCTTTAAGAAGCTTTGCGAAGCCGAGTATTGCGGCAACACTCAATTTATCGTCAAGAAAACGGCTTTTTATATAGCCCGATTTTGTGACAACGGTTCTCGTATCAAAGGCAACGATATCTCCGTTCATAATGCCGAGAGCTTTCACATCGTCAGCATTTTTCACATCCTCATCAAGAACCACTTCCATATTATTGAAGCTTCTGTCTGTTTTATTGAATTCACCGTTTACGTGAATTGAGGGATTTTTAAGAAGGAAAGTTCCCTCATATATGCCGTTTTTCCTTGTTATGACACGGCAGTTTTCACCCTCTGTGTTAAAACCGTTAAGTCCGCCAAGAGGTGTTATACGAAGGCTTCCGTCGCCTTTGATTTCGGCAACCATACCGCCCAGAGTGTCTAAATGTGCCTCAAGAAGAAGTGCATTTTTTTCGTCTTTTCCGCCGATTTCCACGGCAACTCCGCCTTTTTCTGTAATAAAAGCGGGACAGCCCAACGAAACAAACTCATTTTTAACAAAATCCGCCGCCTCAGAAGTATACCCTGTGGGAGAGTCAATACCTAATATTTCAACTGCTTTTTCTGTTGCAAATTCTGCATACTTTCTATACATTATATATCACCACGGTAATATTAGCATAAAAATAGTACAATTAAAAGGTTTTTTATAAAAAAATAAAAAATCTATTTTTATAAAAATAATTGAATTAATATTTTTACTGTGCTATTATATTCGTAACTATTATTTATTAAGGGAGTTTTTCTATGAAGCTTTTGGACAAGGCAAAAAGTATCGTTTCAGATGTTTTCACATACTGGGATAAGCCTGCGGCAGGCAAATATGTTCCCTATAAGGGAATATTCGGCTATTCGGTAGGCGGTATCGGTGCTTATATGATTATAACCCTCGGCACCGCGTGCTTACTCTCTGCAAACAACACTCTTCTTACAATGACACTCGGTGTCAAGCCCACCCACGTTTACATAATGTACGTTATATGCGTTCTTGCCAATATTCCTCTTACGGGAATAAGAGCAAGCATCATAGATAACACCCGTAACAAAGCGGGTAAATACCGCCCGTATATTCTCACCATGGCTGTGCCTTCCGCAATTCTCTGCCTTGCTATGGTTTGGATTCCCTACGGAAAGTTTTCCGAAATTTCCTTCCTTCAGGGAGAAATATTCGGAGAAACAAAGGCTTATGTACTTAAATGTGCCATCATTTTTGTCATTAACCTGCTGTTACACTTCTTCTACTATTTCTTCTACGATGCATATGAAAACCTCATTCACGTGCTTTCTCCCGATTCACAGGAGAGAGCAAACGTGCAGTCTGTAAAAAGCGTTGTATATTCCTTTGCACCCACAGTTGTAAACCTTTTCACTCCCCTTATTGCGGGTAACATTTTCCATACAAACACAACAGATATCCGTGTATACAGACTTTTATACCCCATCCTTACCGTTCTCGGACTTCTTCTTTGCATACTCGTTTACAAGAATACCGAAGAAAAGATAGTTCAGGCAAGAACACACGTTGTTCAGATTAAATTTATTGATGCTTTAAGAGCGGTTGCAAAAAACAAATATTTCTGGGTTATTTCCCTTGCCGGCTGGATTGGCTTCCTTGAAGCCTCATATTCAAACATCCTCTCTTGGCTTTATAACTACGGCGGTGCTTGTAACAGTAACGAATATGCCCTTATTGTTACGGTTTACGGAAACGCATCCCTCTGGGGTATGCTTCTTGCACCCTTTGCAATCAAAAAATGGGGTAAAAAGGCAGTTCTCATTGTAACAAACCTTTTCAATGTCGTGTTTATTCTTCTTATGCTCCCCTGCTGTCAGGAAATCTCCCATATGACAATATGGCTTGTTATGGGCTGCTTATGGCTCAATGCCCTTATGGGTTCCTTCGCACATATTCTCAATCCTGCAATTCAGGCAGACATCCGTGATTATCAGCAGTATAAGACCGGTGAAAGAATTGACGGTATGTTCTCCGCAGTTGCCACTATCGGTACGGTTATCACCCTTGCAACCTCCAGTGTGCTTCCCGTCGTTTACGAAAAGAGCGGTCTTACGGATACAAATGCACTTAAAATCACTTCTGATCCCAACATTCTCGGAAGAATGCTCGGCGACGGAAAAACTGTCGGAGAAATTCTTGCCGACCAGTTTTCAAAGGGACAGGACAACTATTCCAATGCAACATCCGCACTTTACGATACAAATATTCTTCTCAATCTTCTTCAGGTTCTCATTATCCTTGCAGCAGTTGGTGCGTTTATGAACGTTATTCCCTTCTTCTGGTATGATTTCAACGAAATCAAACAGAAATCTGTTGTCCGTGTTCTTAAAGTCAGAGCTATGTTTGAGGACTTCGGAAATAACGTAACAAACGATGAAGGCCTTGTTGAAGGCGTTGAAACAATAAGAGCATCCCGTGCAAACTGCAGTCTTGAGCCCAGAGCTCTTGATAAAAGAAGCTACCGCTCAATAAAGGATAAGCTCGAAAAGAAAGCGGCTAAAAAAGCCTATAACGAAGATAAAGAATTCAACAAAGAAATTGAAATTGCAAAATTCGTATGCGAAGAGCTTGACCGCTTTAATACCCGTGCGGGAAAATTCCAGCTTTCACAGGCAAACGAGCTTTATGCCATGGGAATAAATGCAATCCTTACAATGGATAAAACCAATGCAAAGGAAGAGCTGAAAGCCGCAAAGCTTATGTCCTCTTCTTCTAAAGAAGAAAAGGAAATGAGAAAAGCCGCAATTGAAAATGCAAAGAAAAAGCTCACGGCAATAAGCTCTGTAAAGAAATATTTCAAAGACACCACTGAACTCGTTCAGCCCGATTTCTCGGAGCTTGACCGCCTTTATGACAGAGAAGATGAAATTAATCTTGAAATGAAAAAGCTTTATCTCACTCTTGATGCAGTAAAGAAAGAAAAAGATGCTGTAAAAAAAGCAGAGCTTTCACAGAAAATCGCATCCCTGAAGGCTGAGAAGAAGGAAATCCAGGCTGCAACAAAGCAAGAAATGAACCGCCACGCTTACTTTAACCGTGCAGCAAAGCCTTATCTTGATGCTGAAAAGCTTGTAAAGCAGGCTGAAAACTACACTCACCTCGGTGAAATTGAAGGAAAATACGAGGAAGCAAAATGCCGTGTAGAAGAAGAAAGAGCAAAACAGGAAGAAACTCTCCTTAAAGAAAAAGAAGAAAAAGATGCGGAAAAACGCAAATAAGTTTTTATAAAGGGGAAGGAAATTCCTTCCCCGATAAAGAAAGAAGACAATAATGAAGCTTAAAATTTTCTATGAAAAAATTTACAGTAAAATATTCTCCGTTCCCGTTTTTAAGAAGCTTCTTAAAATCCCGTTTTTAGAAAAGCTTCTGCAGTATGAGATAGTTTCCTATCTTTTCTTCGGAGTGATGACCACCGTTGTAAATTTTATCACCTATATGCTTATGGGAATACTTGCAGGTGAAGGCTATGAGGAAAAAATTCTTTTTTCTATAGGCTCATTTGATTTTCAGTTAGTTCTTCTTATGAATGCGGTTGCCTGGATTGCTTCGGTTTTATTCTCATTCATCACCAATAAGCTCTTTGTTTTTGAAAGCAGCTCTTGGAAAGGACGCATCTTTTTCAAGGAATTCATATCCTTTATCGGTGCAAGAGTAATTTCCTTTATAATCTTTGAAGAGCTTATTTTTGCACTTCTGATTAACCTTTTAGGCTTCAATGACCTTTTGGCGAAACTGGCGGTTGCGGTTTTCGTTGTAATCTTTAATTACGTGGCAAGCAAACTTGTCATTTTCCGTAAAAAAGGAGAAAAAGATGCTTAATATTGCCGTTTGCGACGACGAAAAGTATATAAGCGATTTTCTGCAGAAATCTGTAATGGACTGTCTTGCAAAAGCCGACCTTGAAGGAAGTGTCACGGTATTTGACGACGGTCAGCCGTTAGTTGACCTTTACAAAGCCGAAAAAGCTAACTTCGATATCATTCTTCTTGACATTACAATGAACAAATGCGACGGAATGACGGCAGCAAAAATAATCAGAGGCTTTGACAGCAAGGTTATGATAGTTTTTGTCACCTCCTCTGCAGAATATGTTTTTTCGGGTTATGAGGTCAGAGCCTTCCGCTATATATTAAAGCCCGAGCTGCTTCACGGCTTTACGGGTGTATTCAAGGAATGTCTTGATGAGATAACAAAATCCAATGAAGTGAGATTTACCTTTCAGAAGGCATCGGAAACAGTAAGCCTGCCTCTCAGGGATATTCTTTATTTTGAAAGCGACAAAAGAATAATAAATATTGTAACGCCAAACGAAAGCTATTCCTTTTACGGCAAGCTTGACGATATTGAAAATCAACTGAAAAAACAGGATTTTGTCAGATGCCATCAGTCCTTTCTGGTAAATGCTAAAAAAATAACCTCCGTTAAAATCAACGAGCTTTCTCTTAATAACGGAAAAAACATTCCCGTCAGCAAAAGACGGACGAAAGAAACCAACGAAGCATTTTTATGGGCAATGAGATAAACTATGATTGAGATAATTACGGAAAACTATCAGGATATAATACTGAACACCGCAAGAATTTTTTCCTCGGTGTTTGAAATCCTGTTGGCTTTTCTTCTCATAAACAATTTTTTCAAGCCCCGCCCCCGTCTTAAAAGAGTGGATTACATTCCCTTTTTCCTGCTTGCCGCCGCAGTTATATTTTTACAGGAATATAAAAATGTGGGTTATACTAAGTATGTGCTGGAATGTATCGTTCTCATAATAATACTTTTCAGTATGTATCAGGGAAAAATAAAGCACAAGGTTATCGGCACAGTATCTTTCATATCCCTTCTTGTTATTTCGGTAATTCTTTCGGATGCTTTCTATTCGGTAATAACAGGGCATATGAATACCCCAACTGATGAAAGCTCATCATTTTCCGCACTTCTTAAAATAACCCTTTCCAATATTATAATGATTCCCCTTGCGGTGCTTATCGGAACGCTTCTCAAGGACCGTGCAAACGGAAGCTTTGCCTTCAGAATGTGGACGGGACTTCTTATTGTCCCCGCAGTAACGCTCATCACATTTTCCGTTTTTCAATATATAATTGAAACCTATGAACTCAATCAGCAGATAAAAGCATATATATATCTTTCCTGCACCGGCATAATTCTTATAAATGCCGTAGTTTTCATAATGTTCTGGCTTAACCAGCGTCAGCAGGGCATAAAAAGAGAAAACGACCTTCTGACCTCACAGATAAATTTACAGGAAACCTCAATAAAAAATCTTGAAAATGCATATAACCGTACAAGAAATTTCCGCCACGATATAAAAAATCATTTACTGACAATGAATATTCTTGCGGAAAATGAAGATATTGATGAGATAAAAAAATATCTCAAGGAAATGAGCGTAATTTTAGACGAATCCTCATATGTCAGAATTACGGGCATTTCGGCAGTTGATGCCATACTCAACGAAAAGCTGTATGAAGCACAGGCCCACAGCATAACCACGAATTACGACGTTTCCGCTATGGAGAAAAACAGCATAAAGCCTGTAGATATGTGCATAATATTGAGCAATGCTCTCGATAATGCAATTGAAGCAAATCAGTCAATAGAAAATCCCCAAAACAGATATATAAAGCTCAAAATGTCGGGCAACGGTGAATATACTGTAATTTCCGTCATTAACCCCACAGATAAAATTCCCGTGAAGCGTTCGCCCAACACCTATGTAACATCAAAAAATGATGCAAAAAATCACGGCTTCGGACTTAAAAGCATTGAAAGCACCGCAAAGAAATACGGCGGCGAAATGCTCACAAAATACGAAGACGGAATATTCACTCTTGTTATAAAACTCAATGCACATTCGGAATGAGGCGAAAAATATGAATAAAGAAATTCTAAATGAAATTAAAAAACTCAAGGAAGAAACAGGAACCGTAATTCTTGCACACACCTATCAGAATCCCGAAATAATCGAAATTGCGGATATCACGGGAGATTCCTTTGCACTTGCGAAAAAAAGCCTTGCTATGGGTGCAAAAAGGGTTATTATGTGCGGTGTGCGTTTTATGGCGGAGAGCGTAAAAATTCTCTCTCCCGAAACCGAGGTTATTCTTCCCGCCCCCGAGGCTACCTGCCCTATGGCAGAAATGATAAGCCCCGAAAGAGTGAGAGAATATAAAAAGAACAACCCCGAAGCGGTTGTTGTGGCATATATAAATACAACAGCCGCCCTGAAAGCTGAATGTGATGTTTGTGTCACCTCCTCAAGTGCATTAAAAATCGTAGGACAGCTTGATGCAAAAGAAATTCTTTTCATTCCCGATAAAAATCTCGGTACATTTGTTAAAGAACATTTTCCCGAAAAAAATATAGTTGTATGGGACGGCTACTGCCCCGTACACGCAAAAATCACGGAAAACGATATTCTTGAAGCTAAAAAAGATCATCCCGAAGCACTTCTTGCTGTTCATCCCGAATGTGAAAAGGATGTTGTGAAGCATTCGGATATGGCAGGCTCAACGGCAGAAATCATTGATTTTGCACTGAAATCAGAAAAACCTGTGATTATAGGCACAGAAAGAGGCGTTGCAGACTATCTTATCCCAAAATACCCCGATAAAAAATTCTATCACCTTTGCCCCGAAAAGCTCACATGTAAGGATATGAAATATACAACTCCCGAAAATATTCTCCTCGCTCTTAAAGGAGAAGGCGGAGAAAAAATTGAGTTGGAGGAAGACCTCAGAATAAAGGCAAAACACAGTATAGACGAAATGCTGAGACTCGGTTAAGAGGTGAAAAAAATGGCAAACAATGTGAACGTTGTTGATGTACTCATTGTCGGTTCAGGTGTTGCGGGCATGTACGGTGCTCTGCAGTTTGACTCCGACACAAGCGTTATGATACTTTCAAAATATTCAAAAACCACATCAAATTCAAATCTGGCACAGGGCGGTGTTGCCGCAGTGCTTGACACCGTAAACGACAGCTTCGACCTTCATATAAAGGATACTTTTATTGCGGGACGCCACGAAAACGATCCCGAAAGCGTTGATGTTCTCGTCAGCGAAGGCCCCGACGACGTAAGAAAAATTATGGAGATGGGTGTGCGTTTTGACACAGACAAAAACGGCGAGCTTGATATGACGCTTGAGGGCGGTCACTGTAAAAGAAGAATTGTCCACTATAAAGACTGCACCGGTGCGGAAATGGTAAGAGGCCTTTTAGCACAGGTAGAGCAAAAAGAAAATATCATCTATAAGGAAAACACCGTTCTCGTAAGACTTGTGCGTGTGAGAAGCGGCTTCCGTGCCGACCTTTTACACAACGGGGAATATGGAAGTGTATTCTGCAGCTACTGTATGCTGTGCACGGGCGGTGTCGGACGCGTATATAAATACACCACAAATCCCAAATCCGCAACAGGCGACGGTATAAGAATTGCATATGAGTTAGGAGCAAAGATTAAAAATCTCAGCTACATACAGTTCCATCCCACCGCCTTCAATTCAGAAAACGGCGAACAGTTCCTCATAAGCGAATCCGTCAGAGGTGAAGGTGCATATCTTCTCAACTGCAACAAAGAGAGATTTATGGACCGCTATGATGACAGACTGGAGCTTGCCCCCCGTGACGTTGTTTCAAAATCAATTATTCTTGAAAGCAGAAGAACGGGAAGCAATAATTTTTATCTTGACATCACTCACGAGGATGCCGACTTTTTAAGAGAACGCTTCCCCGCAATTTCCGAGGGCTGTTCTCAATACGGCGTTGATATAACAAAGGACCTCATCCCCATTTTTCCCTGTCAGCACTATCTTATGGGCGGAATTGAGGTTGACATTGACTCGAAAACAACGGTGCCGAGACTATATGCCTGCGGCGAATGTGCAAACACAGGTGTTCACGGCAAAAACCGTCTGGCAAGTAATTCTCTTCTGGAGGCTCTTGTTTTTTCAAGAAGAGCGGCAGAGGACATAAAAAGATGTATGCACAACGGCTTTGCAAAGGTAAGTGAGCTTCCCGTGGAGCTTGATTTTTCAGGAGCTCCCCTTCCCGAAGGACTCCGCACAGAGATAAGAAGCATTATGCAAAGAGCATATTTCGTGCTTCCGGATGCCGGTGCAATCCGTTTCGGCCTCAAGCAGATAGATAACATCTTAAAGCGTCTCAAGGGTGCAAAATATGCCCAGACCACAAAATATCTTGAAGCACTGTCCCTTGCAACCTGTGCATATATCATATTAAAGGAAGCAGAAGAAAACAGTTAAAAACAGGAAATTTCAAATAATATTATTCTTATTTATAAGGAGAAAAAAATGCTACTTCCTCAGTTTTATATTGACGATATAATAAAAAAGGCGTTGGAGGAGGATATTAATTATCTTGACACTGCCACTGCCTATGTTATTCCGGAAGATGCTCTCACCACTGCAAAATTCATTTCAAAAGCAGAGGGGGTGCTTTGCGGAATTGATGTTGCAATGAGAGTTTTCAGACTTCTCGATCCCGAATGTGAATATTCCGTCTATAAAAAAGACGGAGATAAGATAGAAAAAGGCGATGTCATTGCAATTATGAAAGGAAAAGCTTCTATGCTTTTGCAGGGCGAAAGAACTGCTCTCAATCTCCTGCAGCATATGTCAGGCATTGCCTCTGCAACAAATGAATGCGTTGAGCTCGTGAAAGGCACAGGAGTCAGCATTGCAGACACAAGAAAAACTCTTCCCGGACTTCGTGCACTTCAGAAATATGCAGTAACCTGCGGCGGCGGGAAAAACCACCGCTATAACCTTTCCGACTGTGCAATGCTCAAGGATAATCACATTGATGCGGGCGGCGGCATAACTGCAACGGTTAAAAAGCTTCGCGAAAAAATCGGCCATACCGTAAAAATCGAAGTTGAAACAAGAAATATGGACGAAGTAAAAGAAGCAGTTTCAGCCGGTGCAGACATCATTATGCTTGATAATATGAGTGCCGAACAGATGAAACAGGCAGTAGAATTCATTGACGGCAGAGCCTTAACTGAAGCATCGGGCAACATCACCGCCGAAAATATAAAGGAAAAGGCTTCATCGGGAATTGATATAATTTCTATGGGTGCACTCACCCACTCCGTAAAGGCATTTGACATTTCCATGAAAATAGACTGATGAAAAAACTGAAGTTAAGAAAAAAATCCCTGATAATCGGTTTTACGGCAATATTTCTTCTGTTCCTCGTATATGCTTATTATCAGAACAATTTTCTCACCGTGACACACTATGATATAAGTGATGAGAAAATCCCCGAAGGCTTCAACGGCTTCACCATAGCACAGGTTTCCGATTTTCATAACACAAACTCGAAAAAGCTTCAGGAGGATGTTCTGTCTGAGCTCAAAAGCATAAATCCCGATATAATCGTCATTACGGGAGATTATATTGACTCAAGAAAAACGGATACCGCCCTTGCCCTTTCCTATGCAGAAAAGCTTTTAAGTATTGCCCCCGTTTATATGTCGGCAGGAAATCACGAGGCGGCTTGTGTTTATGACTATCCGCCCTTTGAAAAAAATATGCTGGCTCTCGGCATAAAGGTTTTGAGAAACGAATGTGAAGCAATAGAAAAACACGGGCAGCTTATAAGCATTCTGGGCATTGATGATCCCTTATTCATTGCAGACTATGATGCAGATAAATATGAAAAAACGGATAAGGTCATTGACAGTATAAATTACGATAAAAATATTTTTACTGTAACACTTTCCCACCGTCCCGAAATTTTCGGTGTTTATGTTGAAAACAAACAGGACCTCGTCCTTTCGGGACACGCCCACGGCGGTCAGTTCCGAATTCCCTTTATCGGCGGTCTTTACACCCCCACAGAAGGACTTTTCCCGAAATATTCTGAAGGTATTCACGAAGAAAGCAACACAACAATGATAGTAAGCCGAGGCATAGGCTCAAGCGTCTTCCCCATAAGACTAAACAACCGCCCCGAGCTGGTAATAATCACCCTTAAATCACAACAAATAAACACTGTTTCCTGAATTGTAGCAAAAAATCACGGCATCCATTTCGGATGCCGTATTTTGTTAATATAAACAATTTGCATTTCAGGTTAAATTACAAGAATTAAAAGAAACTTTTATATTTCATCATTTGAATGAAAATTTTGGGAGCATTAATAACTAAACGCAAAATATTTCGATAAAGAATCCCTATCTCTCTCGCATCGTTATAAAAACATGGATGGTGTCGATTGCATTTTTCAAGAGAATCTCTATACCTTCTTCTGACTTCAAAAAAATTATCAATCGAAAAACTTTTATCCGGCATTTCTATACACGGAGCAAACACCCCATTTTCTTTCAATAAAATTGAAAATTTCATAGCATCACATGGTGGCATAGGAATACCCTTTATATATTTAATATGTTCACGATATATGATGTAAGCCAAATAGTTCTCCTTTTTGGCAATATTCAAAAAATGCTCAAATATGTCCAAAACATCTTCTGACGAATATTTCAAAGTATCGTCTATTTTTCCAGCAACTCCGGTAACCGATATATAAGGTCTTATTGCAAACATAAAACCTTTTTGTTTTGCATATTCATAAATATTTTTAACATCATCAAAAGAAGATTGCTTTGTAATTGTAGTAGTTATTGACCAATTACCTTTTCTGTTTGTAATTTTTGAAATGTTTTCTATATTGCGAATAACCTTATTCAAGTCATCGGTTCCTCTTAAATATGCATATCGCTCTGCTTCAAGCGAATCAATGCTGATTGATAGATTGCAATGCCTTTGAGCAAATTGTTCTGCTATTTCGCGAGTCAAAAAAACACCGTTCGTAATAATTGTCGGTTTTATTGAGTATTTGATAAAAACATCAACTATCTGAATTAAATCTTTACGAATTAAAGGTTCTCCTCCTTGTATAAATACATATCGCACACCAAATTTTCGCAAAGAAAAAGCAATCTGTTCCAATTCTTCAATTGATAAATGTTCTGAGCTTTCCTTATGGATATTGCACATTGGACATCTTTGATTGCAAAGTTTTGTGCAATCATAAATCACAAGAATCGGCTTTTTTAAAATGATATTTTTGACACTTGAAATCATTGAAAAAGGAATACGAATTTTAGATATATCAAATTTTGCTTCGGCTATAATCTTCACTGTATCACTCCTTGATTTTAATAAAGTTTTGTGCTATCATAAAATTACTTATATACAATGCGAAATAAGGTGATTATTTTGATTAAAACTACAAAAAAATATTATAAATTAGGGATTTTTTCTCTAATAATATGTTTTTTTCTTGTTCGAGCAATACAGATGATTACAGAGGTTTCCGTTTCTTTAGCACGTCCCGGTGCGACACTCTATCTCCTTGATTTTAATTTTTACATAGGCACCCGCACATTCATTGGCTCGATTTTAACTCTTTTAACACCACACATTACGTATCAACAAATTTTCCAATTAAATATTTGCATTTATTTAGTTTTAATATTGATGTTTATGTTTTTAGGGTTTTATACTTTTAAGAAATCCATGTCCGAAAATAACAATATACTTTTTTTGTCTTCGTTATTGTTCATTACGTCTCCATATGCTTTGCTTCAATACGCAAATTGGATTGGAACTTACGATGTGTACTTGTGTCTTTTTGCTGTTTTATGTTCATTAACATCTTTATCAAAACGTGCTCACTATCTTTTGCCGATTCTTTGTGTTATGGCAATTTTCACACATTACGCATTTGTTTTTTCATATTTACCGGCAGTGCTTGCCGTCCATATATACAATATAACCATAAGTAAAAATAAAAAAAGTCGAATATTTTCCACATCAACAGCGTTTATCGCCTCATTTATTGTTGCCGTATATTGTGGTTTCTTCGCCAACGACACCATAAAAATGAGTCGCACGGAATTGTATACATACATGGAAAATCGGTTGGGCATACCAATTGAAAACAAACCGTATATTGATTCATATTACTTTAATGACGATGTTTTTGATATGCTTAAAAACTTTAAAGATAGTATTATCAATCAAGAATTTCTTAAAAATTTTATTTTATTCTTTCTGCCTTTAATTTTACTATTCGCTTCACTTTGGTGCTATTATATCATAAAAGCAAAGAAAGATCAAATAATTTCCGGTTTCTTTTTTTTAGCAGCCACAGCAGTAAGCATTTTGCTCATATTTTTTATAGTTGAAGCTCCTCGTTGGCAAACAGCTGCTACACTTTCCCAATTTATTATCTTTTTTGTTTTGATAAAAAAAGAAGACACCTTTATTCTTGATATTTTAAGCCGTTTAAATAATACTCATACAAATATTTTGCTTTTTCTTCTGGTAATATTAAATGTATTTGCCTCTTTCGCAATAAAACCTTACTTTTCTTAAATTAGCCCAGCAAAAGCATAGCAACTGAAAACCTCGTGGCTGATTTATTTTTTGTCCATAAGAAACTGCTCAAAAAAACAAGGGAAGGACAAATAATCAAAAATTACATTGATTACTCTCAATAATTATGGATATTTTTATAACCGGTGCAACCGGATTTGTTGGAAAGCAACTACTTGAACTTATTGCGGCGGATAACCGATTCCAAAAAATATACTGTCTTCACCGAAAAGAATGTGAGACATCCTCTCGGATTAACCTTGTATCAGGCTCTCTTGAAGATCTTCGTAACATACCCCCCGTTAAGGCTGATGTATGTATACATCTTGCCGCTATTACCAACTCTTCTGTTGCAAATAACACAGATATATTTAACACAAATGCAGAAGGTACCGCCCAAGTTATAGAATTCTGTCGTAAAAGTAACATTTCGAAAATAGTTTTTCTTAGCTCCGTAAACGTATACCTGAAAAAAAAGTATTCGTATGCTTTGAGTAAAATTTTAGCCGAAGAACATATAAAAAGCTCCGACCTTAAATATTCAATTTTGCGTTGTTCTTTAGTTTACGGAAATGGTTGTCAAAGCTTTGAAAAAATTGTAAAATTTGCAAAAAAATTTCACGTAGTACCTGTTTTGGGAGCAGGAAAATCTTACAAACAACCCATATATATAGACGAGGTTTGTCACGAGATAATCAAGCACACTTTTTTGATGGAACAAAATATCATTTGCGACTTATACGGAAAAACAAAAATGACTTACAACGAAATGGTTAAAGCCCTTATTTCAGCAAACCGTGAACGAGCTTTTTTATTACATTTGCCAATCAAACCTTTTATATTTTTTTCCGAAATTTTTTATAATTTAGGCATTCCATTTCCTATACATCCCGAGCAAATATCTCATATGTGTGAAGATTTATATTATGAAAATCCTCAAAAAGATTTTTATGATGCATATTTAGATGAATTCTACGACAACCTATGCAAATATACTCATTAAAAAGGTACAGTATTATGAAAAAATACCTTACACTTATTCGTATTAAACATTATGTAAAAAATTCTTTAATACTGTTACCCGTCATATTCGGCAAACAGCTTTTTAATATTTTAATTCTTTTTAAAGTCTTATGGGGTGTTCTGTCTTTTTGTTCACTTTCCTCTGCTGTATACATATTCAATGACTTGTGTGACATATCGCAAGACCAAAAGCATCCTCAAAAAAAGCACAGACCAATAGCAAGCGGAGAAGTAACAAAAAAAGAAGCGATTATATTATTTTTTATCCTCCTTATTATTTGTGCCATCACTAACCGGCTCGCAAGTAAAAGTTATTATTCGTGGTTACTCATTTTTGTTTATTTATTTCAAAACATACTATATAGTTTAAAATTAAAAGAAATTCCTTTCCTCGATACAACAATTCTTGCATTTGGTTTTTTTATCAGAATTTTTTATGGTTCTGCAATATCTGGAATAGTTGTTTCAAAATGGCTCTATCTTACAGTTATTGCTATGTCTTTTTATTTGGCTTTTGGAAAACGGCGAAACGAGAAAAAAAATCAAAAGGAAAATGAAACACGAGCAGTGTTAAAGCATTATAGCTACAGCTTTCTAAATAAAAGCCTGTATGTTTTTTCTGCATTAACAATTGTTTTTTATACTCTATGGTGTGTTGATAACACAACTGCAGGCTACATCAAAACTGATACATTAATATGGACTGTTCCTATTTTTATTCTCATTTGCATTTCATATAGTTTGGCTGTTGAAAAAAGCACCGCAGATAATCCGATCGATATTGTTTTGGAGCATAAATTATTGCTTATTTTAATTGCTGTTTATGGTCTTTCTGTAATAGGAATTCTATATTGCTAAATTAACCTGATATACCATAATAAGTCATCACACTTTATAAAAACATCAATTTATATAATGCTCGGAATTCATTAATACATTACATTAGTCATAGGATACCATAATCAAAACAAACTGTATCGGCAACAATAAAAAGCATCTGTACTGAACCGCACAGTATTTGTTTTATACATTTGTGACTCTAATTTTTATAAAAAATATAAACCAGGATTAAACAATCATATAAAGAATATAACACAAAGGAGCTTGATGTACGTTTATCCAAAAGAAACTCGAATAATATACACTAAACGCTAATAGTATAGAATTTGTGCACAACAGAAATAACATACAAATACAGGATACTTGATTGCAAAAATTTATTCTGCAAACCCACTTATACAGTCAAGACTTGCTATGCTGATGCCCTATTTCGCTACACTTTGATTCTTGACAATTCATATACAAAAATTGTATAATATTTGAGTGTTTTTTGGGGGTATATTAAATGAAATTTAACGGATTAAACAGCAAAAAATCTGCCACTGAAGTGGAATTTAATTTTTCAGCAATCGGATGTTATTTGATACCGTTAATTTATTTTGTTGGTAATCTTGTTTACATAGTTGAACGTTATGGCAAAACATATGTCAGCGGATATTATCTTATACACTACATTTATACACATGATCACGGCTACATATCGAGAGGCTTAGTCGGTGAAATAATAAGTTGGTTTTATGACAGTGTTTCCGCCGAAACTCTCGCAAATATAGTGCTGTTTTTTAATGTCTGTTTAGCAATTTCGTGTTCACTGTATATCGGAAAAGCATTCCAATCCGTAAGAAAAGATAAGTATAGGTTTTCTGTCCTCTTTTTTATCGTATTAGTTTTCTTTGTATTTGCTTCACCCGTTAATTTTTATTATGAAGACATTAAATTGGACAAAATCTTGTGGACTCTGACATTTATTGCAGTTATTTTAGCACAAAACAAAATCGGGATATGCTTTGTTCCTGCAATTTGCATAATTGCAACAATGGTAAATCCTATTTTTTTGTTTTGCAGTATGATACTGGTCTCCATCATACTTTTACAAGAATTTTATTCAGCAAATTATTCTGTAAAAAATGGAATAATTTGCGGCATTGCATATATTTCTATGATTGTCGTAGGCTTAATTGCTCCAATTTCAGAAAAATATTTGGGTTTCGCTACCCCCACAGAGATGGTAGAATTTTATTTTTCCAGATACGACGGAGTTATAGACGAATATACTTTACACTTATTCGAAACTGAATGGTTATTTGATTATTTTGAACCTTTAAAAAATATATTTCGTATGGCATATGAAATATATTTTCTGAACTGGGGAAACGGATTGCGTACAGCACTTTGTTTTTCCTTAATGGCTCTACCTGCATATTGCTTACTAATAGCATTTTGGAAAAAAACAATAGATTTTGAGGAAAACAAATTCCAAAAATTCATTTTCTTTTTATGTTTAATCTCACCTGTTGTAATAATTCCGCCCGTGCTTATTTCTTGGGAGTTTTCTAAATATTTTTATAATAATGTTTTAATGCAGGTTGGTTTGATAATCTATTTTTTAGTCAAAAAATCTCCTGCACTTTTATGCACAATAAAAGAAATTGAGTCGTACTTCAAAACACATATTCTACAAACTTTTATTGTGTTGTTTTATTTTATTACATATATTGCTATATTGGGTAGCAGGTAGAGGTTATTATGGGATTGGATAATAATAAAAAAAAATCGCAGCTTGTATTTCCAATTTTGTTTTTCTTTAGTTTTATTCGCTCTGTAGCGTTTGCAAATGAAACGTTAACAGGATTTGATTTCCATGAAAAAGAAATCACATTTGATTTTTCTAATACAGTATTTCTTATTTTAATTCTTTTATACAGCATACTGAATTCATCACTGATATTCATTATTCACAAAAAACATGGAAACAAATGTTGGTTGCCGTGTCTTTTATTAATAATCGATCCGGTTTTTCTTGTCTATCAAAGACACTCCGACATTCTATTGCTTCATGTTTTATGGCTTTTGCATTTGAACAATCAATTGGCAAAAAAAACTTTTGTTAAGGATTTTTCGCTAATTTTGTTTTTACTTACAACAACTATTATTTCACCTAAAAATGCCTTTGGTTTTATTATTTTAGCTATTCTGATTGATTTACTTCCAAGAATTAGCAATGCACAAAAAAATAAAAAAAATATTATTTTTCTTTTTTCATCAGTATTAGCAACTGTTCTTGGAATTATAGGACACAACATTCTCTACACAAAAGTTCTTGAATTCAAAAGTTTTATAGATTTATTGAGCCCGTCGCGGTTTGTTGAAAAAAGCAAAGTGATAGATGTTTTGTTATTGTCAACACCAAGTTTACTCTTAGGTATATATTTTCTTTATGTCGTTTTCAACACTTATAAAAAAACACAAAAAAATAATAAAAAAAGGATAAAACAATACGACAAAACAAAAATACTGATGAGCATAGTCTGTTCGGCTTATATATTATTATTTGTCGGATGCATATTTGGAGGATACGAAACAATGTGCTTAATCAGTTTATTCGCACCAACCGTTATTCTATCGTTGATTTTCACAGAAAACGAAACAGTCAGCTTGTCTTTATCGGATATTTATAATTTGATTCATGAACATTCTGCTATTTCCATTGTTATATTTATATCTGTCTACTATATTTGTATCAAATTTTATTTACATCAATTTGCTTCTTCAATAATAGCAACTTTTTTCGTTTGGAGTGCTTGATGTTAAATATCAATAATTCAAAGTTTGTTCTTGCGACTATTTTATTCTGCAGCTTTAACAAATAGTCTTGAAAACGATAATCAATGAAAAATACATATAGTTTCGGCTTAAAAAATCTTTATAGCTTTGAAATCGAATTCATATCATAGTTATTATACCGCCAATTTTGTAATGAATCTAAAACTTACAACAGAAGAAAAGAATCCGGATACAATAATTTGAAACAAAATATGTCCCAAAAATATCCCCCTTTGCAACAACGGTATAGATACAGGAAACGACAACAAACAAACCTAACTTTAGTATTTTTTATGATTGTCAGTAGAGCAATACAGTTTCGTGCAGCAACGTGTTACACCAAAGAGGTTGTTAATAAATGGAAAGAAAAGAAATAGTATTTCTTACAGTAGGAACTAAAGAACAAAAACAGATATGTGAAAAAATAATAGCAGAAAGTAATGATTTTATTTCCCCTCGTGTAATCATCATTGCAGATGAACAATCAGGATATCGCAACGGTTCCGGAGGAGCAATACTTAATCTAATTTCCCAACATTATGAAGAAGGCTGCAAAATGGCAGTCATCAATGCTGGCGGCAAAAGTAAACGGTGTATTAATTACGCCGTTAGAAGCAAGGCTTTTGCTAATGTTGAAATCAACGGTGAAACAGTAACATTGTTTGAGTTATTATATAATAATATACGAAAACTTATGAATTGTTTTGATGCCGGATTATTAATTTGTTGCAGCGATATCCTTTTTGATGTTCATGATTTATCAGAAAATTTTTCCGAAAATATAGGTTTTTGCATAAAATCAGATATATACACAGCAACCAGACATGGAGTAATGTTTCACAATGATGAGATGATGCTCACAGAATATCCCCACAAATGCTCACCGGATAAACTTAACGAATTACGCTTTAAATATAATACAGATGATTTCCTTATTGATACGGGTACTGTTTTTTTTAAAGAAGATTTGTGTCTCGCGTTAAACAAAGCTGTCGATGATTTTAATATTATAAAAAAGCTCAATGACAATAGAATTGAATTGAATTTATATTCTGATATCTACCCTCTTTTCGCCGAAAACTGTACTGAAAAAGAATATCTCAATTCAAAAAAAATTAATGAACCTATCCTTGAACTTAAAAAGATTTTATTTGATACAATTTCAAAATATGTTCTAAAAGTAATAAAAGTTGAAAATCAACATTTTCGTCATTTTGGATCTTTAAAAGAATCTTTATCTAATATTATTGCCCTATCAGAAAAATTTGACAGTTATGTTGCAATGAATAGTCACATTGTGAATTCTTTTATCGGAAACAACACTGTTTTAGATAATGTTATATTAAAAAAAGACTGTCACATTGGCAATAATTGCATCATAAGCGATATTTCTTTTGATGAAGCCACCGTGATAGAAGACAATAAAGTTGTTTGCGGGATAAAAACAAAAGATAATCAATTTGTAACAATTATATGTGATATAGACGAGGATCCTAAAAAAATAATTAATTCAAAAGAGCTGTGGGACACAGAACGATTTTATAAGGGCCAGTCTTTTAACGATTCACTTAACAAATTTCGCAATAATTCAAATGAGCCAACCTACAGTATGTGCTACTGTGTGGAAAATGCGGATTCGGAATATTATTATTCACGGCACCGATACATAAACGAATTAACCACAGCTGTAAGAAATGACAAATATTTAAAAATCAGAGAAAAGGTTTTAGAAACCTATTTCAAGCACAGAACAAATCTGTCTTACTTAAATTTCAATTGTGACAAAGTCGTAGTGAACTTACCATTGAGAATAAATATGTCAGGCACCTGGACTGATGCTATGCCATATTGCATTGACAATGGAGGACAAGTAATAAATATGGCTATCACCGTTAACCAAAAAAAACCAATCACTGTTACAATTGAGAAATTATCAGAAAAAAGAATAGAATTTTGCAATGACGGTATAATAAATGTTTTTACTTTTAAAAATTACGATACCGTTGAAACTGATTTATCCGATTTTAATTTACACAGGGCAGTTTTGAAAACCATCGGAATCACCAAAGATACCATTATTGCTGATGGATTTAGACTTACTACAGAAGTCAGCGATATTGACAAAGGATCGGGTTTAGGAACAAGCAGCATCCTATTGGCAGGATGTATCAAAGCCTTCTCCAAAATATTCGGATTAAAATATAATAATTCTGAAATATTAAATATGGTTTTTGTGGCTGAACAAATTATGGGAACCGGAGGCGGATGGCAGGATCAGGTAGGTGGTCTTTTGCCATATATTAAAGTATGTACCACCTTGCCCGGCATTGAACAAAATCTGCATATTGAATATATTGATCTGCCCGATAGTTTCAGAAAGATTTTTTCTGAAAGATTAGTTATTATACCCACAGGCCAACGACATTTCGGAAGATTTATCGTAAACGATGTTGCTGACAGATATTTGTCCGGCAACCACGATTCTCTTTTCGGGCACAAAGAAATACGAAATCTAAACGACTGCCTTATTAACAGCTTTCATCAAGAAAACTACAAGACTTTCTGTTACTGCATCAATCGACATTTTGAACTTTTAAAGTTTATTTCACCCTTAGTATCAAATCAAAAAATTGATAATATGATTAATGACTGTCTTGCCCATATCGCAGATGCAATATCTGTATGCGGTGCAGGTGCAGGAGGTTATCTTTTTGCAGTTCTGAAAGAAAATATAACAATAAAACAGTCACAAGACTTTATAAGCAAAAATTACCCCCATATTAACAGTCAAGTCAAACAAATTCAGTTGCTAACTGAAACATGATAGGATGAACAACAAAAATGAAAAAGAATGCTTATCTTGTACAGGCAGGATGTCTTTACGGTAACACATATTATCTTCCTTATGCTGTCGGAATGTTGATAGCTTTTGCTCTCAACGATAAACGCGTGGCCGACAATTATGACTTCAAGCGCATAATTTACAGTCTTGAAGATATTGACCAAAGCATTGACAGCTTGGAAAATCCTGCATTTATAGGTTTTTCAAATTCAATATGGAATTATAGTTATAACCTCGAATATGCAAAAAAAGTAAAACAAAAATATCCGAATTGTATAATAGAATTTGGCGGACATCATGTGCCACCTACGACAGAATTTCTTGAAAAATATGACTTTATTGATATTCTGATTCACAGAAAAGGTGAGGAAGCTTTTCGAGATGTTTTGATTGCATTAGATGAGGATAAACCATTTGCCGACATCCCAAACATTTCATACAGACTTCCCGATGGTTCTGCTTATCAAACTCCGGAGGTTAAAATCACATTATCCGACTACCCTTCACCCTATCTTACCGGAGTGTTTGACAAAATACTTGAAAACACCGATTACCATTTTTCTTGTGTTCTTGAAACGAACCGAGGCTGTCCGTACAATTGCTGCTACTGCGATTGGGGAGAACTTAATTCAAAAGTCCGGCTTTTCCCTTTAGACAGAGTTTTTGCAGAACTTGAATGGATGTCAGAGCATAAAATGGAGTTTGTATATTGTGTTGATGCCAATTTCGGAATGTTTGAACGAGATGAAATTATTGCTGAAAAATTAGTTGAACTAAAAAACTCCAACGGATATCCAAACAGACTTCAGGTTTCTTACGCAAAAAATGAAATGGACAGAGTTTTTAAGATAAACAAATTGCTTGCGGATAACGGCATAGGCAAAGGAGCAACTCTTGCTATGCAAAGTCTTGAAGCTGAAGTTTTAAATAACATAGGAAGAATAAATATATCCAATGAGCAATATTCTATGCAACTTGCCAAATACAGACAGGCAGGAATTACAACATATACCGAACTCATACTCGCACTGCCCGGAGAAACATTAAATTCTTTTTGTAAAGGATTGTGTGAAATTTTAGAATTAGGACAGCATAGCTCAGTCAGTGCATATTATTGCGAATTATTGCCAAACTCAGTGCTTGCCAGCAAAGACTATATGGCAAAATATGGAATTAAAACAGTCACCACCGCTCTTAATCAATATCACTGCGAAAATATGGATAATATTCTTTCTGGACATTCCAGTATTGTAGTAGAAACCAATACAATGAGTTCTGATGATTGGATAAAAGCTAATGAGTTTTCTACCTGTGTTCAGAGCATGCACCATTTTGGCATTATGCAGTGTATTGCTATGTATATAAGAACACAGAATAATATTTCATATTATGATTTTTATTCTGAGCTTTATAAATATATAACAACAGAAAGTGATTTATGTCGCTCTGTATTTGAAATGGTATCTTCAACTTTAAGAAACTTTGTCAACGGAGTCGGCGGTTTGACTTATCAGAATGATATATTTGGAAAAATAACCTATCCTTTAGAAGAAGCTGTTTTTCTTCTGCTTTTATATGAATCAGATAAATTCTATAAAGAAATGAAAAATTTCGCTTTAAGGTATATATCAGATGTTAAACTACTAAACGATCTTATCCGATATCAAAAATCAGTCGTTATTAAACCAAAAGAAAACAACATTACTCTTGATTTTGATTATAATTTCAAGGATTATTTTGATGCAATTCTTCGAAACGAAAAGATTACACTAAATAAAAAAAGAGTAAAATATAAATTCTTCACACCATTCAATACATCAAACTGGAGTGAATATGCAAAAGAAATAATTTGGTTTGGCAGACGTAACGGACGAATGATGTATTCAAATATGCCCAATAAAATTGAATGTATATCATAAAACCAGCAAAGGCGGTGAATGGTTTGAAAAAAATATATATGGTACAACCAAATTCGCAATATGGCAACTCTATTTATTTCCCTTATGCTGCCGGTTCTTTAATTGCTTATGCATTCAATGATTTAACAATTAAAGAGAATTATAAATTCAAAAGTTTTATATATAAAAAAACAAACATTGATGATGTAATCGCAAGCTTAGACTCCCCGTTCCTGATTGGTTTTTCCTGTTATGTATGGAACTACGAATATAATAAAAAGCTTGCCGAAAAAATAAAATCAAAATACCCCGAATGTATAATTATATTTGGAGGCCATCAGATTTATCGCCAAAGTGACGTGCTTAGCTGTGACTATGTAGACTATTGCATATTCGGCGAAGGTGAAGAAGCTTTCCGTAAAATTCTTCTTGCTGCCCTCAATAAGTTTGATTTAACAGATATTCCAAATATAGCCTACAAAAAAAACGGAAATCTTATTTTTACGGAAGAAAAAAAAATTGATATTCCCGAAAGAATTTCACCATATCTTGAAGGATATTTTGACACACTGATTAAAGATGAAAAAGATCTTATCTTTTCTGCCATACTTGAAACAAACAGAGGTTGCTCTAATAAATGTGCTTTTTGTGACTGGGGCAACGAAAAAGCAAAAGTAAAAATTTATGATCTAAACATTGTTAAGGCTGAAATCGATTGGATAGCAAAAAACGAAATAGAATATTGCTACTGTGCAGATGCAAATTTCGGTTTATTTGAAAGAGATAGAAAAATTGTTGAATATCTTATTAAAAAGAAACTCACAAAAGGTTATCCTCAAAAATTTCAGGCTACATATTCAAAAAACAACGCTGAAACTGTTTTTGAAATAAATAAACAGCTGAACGAAGTTGGTATGAGCAAGGGGGCTACTCTCTCTTTTCAGTCAATGCATCAAAATGTGCTTGATGAAATATACAGGAAGAATATGCCCATAAAAAACTTTTATAAGCTTATGAGCTTATATGCGGAAAATAATATAGCAACATATTCCGAGCTTATATTGGGTTTACCGGGCGAAACCTATAACAGCTTTGCCGACGGAATTGAGCAATTGTTGGAATGCGGTCAGCATATGTCAATTAATTTCTTCAACTGTGAACTTTTATCCAATTCGCTCATGAACAACGATGCGTATATCGAAAAAAACAAAATTGAATATGCCATAACACAGCAACACCAATACCATGTAATACATAATGAAACAGATATTGCTGAATTTTCAAAGATTATTGTTTCAACATCAACAATGTCAAAGGAAAATTGGATAAAAAGCAACATACTGTCTGTATTTATAAGAGCTTTTCATAACCTTGGACTTTTACAGTGCATAGCTATTTATCTTTATTATGAAAAAAAAGTCAGATATATTGATTTTTATGAAAGCATTATTAACTGGGCAATGACAAATGAAAACAGTATCTGCGGTTCAATTTATTATTGGCTGAAAACAAAATATGAACAAATTATAAACAACTCCGGGGCTCTTACCTGTATAGTTCCGGAGTTTGGAGAACTCACCTGGCCTCTTGATGAAGGTGCTTTTCTTAAAATCATTTTACAATACGATGATTTTTATAAAGAGATGAAATTGTTTCTCAAAAATTATTTTGATAACGACACACTTTTTGAAGAATTATTTACATACCAAAAAAATATTATTAAAACACCCTATTCAAAAGGATGTACAATCTGTCAAAAATATGATTTTTACAATTATTTTTCTAATATTTATAAAAACAGTTATTCTCCGTTAAAGGTGCAGAAAAACAAAATACACATTGATTCTTCAGACACCCCGAAAAATTTTGAAAAATATGCGAAGGAAGTCATTTGGTACGGAAGAAAAGGCGGACAAAATATTATAAAAAATGTGAATTATATTACAGATAAATAATAATTATAGTTTTAAGAATGGTGAATCTGTATGAAAAAGAAAATATACTTTGTTCAACCAAACACTATGCTGGGAAACTCCATTTACTACCCTTATGCTGTAGGAGTTTTATCGGCATATGCATTACAGTTTGATGATATAAAAAACACCTATGAATTATCCGGTATAATTTTTAAAGAAGATTCAACCGAAGAAGTAATGTCAGCAATAAAAAACCCTTATATTATTGGTTTTTCAAATTATTTTTGGAATTATCAGTACAATTTGGAGCAGGCAAAAAATATCAAGGAAAAATATCCTGAATGCATCATTATTTTTGGAGGTCATCAAATATCAAGAACGTCTGATTATCTCACAAAATATCCTTTTATTGACATCCTTATATTCGGTGAAGGTGAAATTCCTTTCACCAGAATATTGAGAAACCTTAAAGAAAATAGCTCTTTGGACAATATTCCGAATATTTCTTTTCGGAATTCCAGCGGAAAAATAGTCGTAGGAGAAAACAAAGCAGAAGGAGTAGATTATTATCCCTCGCCTTATCTGACAGGTATATTTGATAAACTTTGTAATGTACCTGATAATATTGAATTTAATGCACAGTTAGAAACTAACAGAGGATGTCCTTATCATTGTTCTTTTTGTGATTGGTGTGATTATGATTTACCAATCAGATGTTTTCCTATGGAAAGAGTAAAAAAAGATCTTGAGTGGATTTCTGAGCATAGCATTTCATATTGCATGTGTGTTGACTCTAATTTTGGTCTATTTGAAAGAGATGAAGAAATTGCGACTTTTGCTGTAAATCTAAAAAAGAAAAATAAATATCCCGATAAATTTGGGGCTTGTTTTGCTAAAAATAAAACAGACAGGATTTTCAAAATAAACAAAATATTCAATGATGCAGGTATGAGTAAAGGAGTATCTCTTGCGTTCCAGAGCATGTCAGAGGAGGTATTGAAGAATATTTCCCGAAAAAATATGAACAAAGACAAGCTTTCGGAGCAATTGGAGCTATACCATAAAGCAGGTATTCCGACTTATACAGAACTTATTCTCGGGCTTCCCGGTGAAACATTAAAAAGCTTTTCTGAAGGTATATGTGAATTATTGGAAAGAGGTCAGCATGATTCAATAAATGTATTCAGATGTGAAGTATATCCTAATTCTACTCTTGCAGAAAAACAATATATTGAAAAATTTGGAATAAAAACTGCTGTAAACAAATTAAACATCAATCACTGTTCTATTGAAAATGCTGTATTTTCAGGTGGATTGGAATATATTGTCGAGACTTCAAGTATGAGCGCTGATGAATTAGTTAAGGCAACAGTTTTCTCTTCGTGTATACAGAGTGTACATTGTCATGGATTACTCCAATACATTGCCATTTATTTACATAACGAAAAAAACATATCCTACTATGATTTTTATGATTCTTTTATTGGCTTTTTCGAAAATCACAATGGGATTATAGGCAATACAATAAGAAAAATAAACAAATGCATCAAATCAACCTCAGAAGGCACAGTAGATTTATCATATATCAACCGTACATTTGGTGACATCACTTGGCCTTATGAAGAGGCTATGCTGCTTGATTATATCTATAAATTAGATAACTTCTATGATGAGGCTTTAGAATATATTTCCTTATACGATATTGAACCTTCAATTTTGCAAGAGTTGCTTTCTTTTCAAAAAAATGCCATTGTTGTACCGTATGGTAATGATATTATTATGCAGTACAATTATGATTGGAATTTATATTTTACTGATATTCTTTCTAATAAACAACCTCAACTAACTAAAAAGATTGTTAAACTGCGATTTTTTGCATATGATGTTCCTGATACTTGGATAGACTATGCAAAAAAAATAATATGGTACGGCAGAAGAAACAAAAAAACCATTCGTTGCATTGAGTATGTTGAAATATAAGGATCAATTCAAATGAAAAATATTTATTTTGTACAACCTAATAATAATCTTGCAAACTCAATATTTTTACCCTATTCAACAGGAACTATTGCTGCTTATTCTTTTAGTCATGATAATATTAAAAAGTCATATAATTTGAAGAGTTTCATTTTTGAAAAAGAAGACATAAATAAAGTGATGACCACAGTAAATATGCCTTATCTTATTGGATTTTCAAATTATATGTGGAATATTGAATATAATATCGCTTTAGCAAAAGCAATTAAAAATACTTATCCAAACTGTATAATTGTATTCGGCGGCCCCCAAATTCCGGATAACTTTGACCTATTAAAAGAATATGATTTTATTGATATCCTAATGCACGGCGAAGGTGAAATCAGCTTTTATGAATTACTTGTTGCTTTAGATTGCAATAAAAATATAAGTAATGTTCCAAATATTTCTTACAGAAACAGCGGCAATTTTAAGAGAACTAAATCTTTAATTAATGAATCTCTTGATGAGTTTCCGAGCCCATATACTATGGGCTTGTTTGATGATATTATTAATGATGAAAAATATAAAAACATTCAATTTGATGCGATTATTGAAACTAATAGAGGTTGTCCCTACAAATGTATATATTGCAGCTGGTCCGATTCAGAAGAAATTTTTCGCAAATTTCCGCTTCGCCGAGTAAAAGATGATCTAAAATGGATGGCTGAACACAAAATTTCCTTTTGTATCTGTGCCGATTCCAATTTTGGTCTACTTGAACGAGATGAACAATTAGCAGAATATGTTGTAGAACTAAAAAAAATATATGGTTATCCGGAAAAATTTGAAACAACAGCGGCAAAAAATAAAAATGACCTCACCTTTCGTATTAACAGCAAACTGGAAAGTGCAAAACTTAACCGAGGAATATCGTTAGCCGTGCAAAGCTTTTCTCCAGAAGTTCTTAAAATTGTCGGTCGACAGAATATGTCCTATGATACATTTGCAAAAGAATTGGAACGTTATCGAAATAATAATATGTATACATATACGGATCTTATATTAGGTTTGCCCGGAGAAACCTTGGACAGCTTTTGCAAAGGTTTATTTGCTGTTATCGAAGCAGGGCAACATAACTCAATTAATATTAACCGTTGCGAGCTTCTTCCAAACACAAAAATGTACAAAGAAAGTTTTGTTCAGCAACATAAAATCAAAACGATCAAGTCCTATCATTGTCAAAATCACAGTAAAATTGATGAAAACTTAATATACAGTTCGCGTTCCGAGTTAATAATTGAAACAGCTACTATGTCTGCATCAGAATGGCGAAAAGCTTTACTTATATCAATTTGCGTTCAAAGCTTTCATGGTTTAGGTTTATTAAAATTCTTTGCTATATATTTGCGAAAAGCAAAAAATATATCATATTATCAGTTTTATATGAACCTTTATAAATGGATTGAAAATAAAAGTAAATTCATAAAAAACACATTATATGCCGCTTGTAAAAGCATTGACAGTTTTCTTGAGCAAAAAGATAATTTACATTTTTCTGACAAAAGATTTGGTGATATATATTGGGATTTTCAAGAAGGGTTATTTTTATTGTGTGTTGTAAATATTAATGAGTTTTTCGAAGAAATAAAACTCTATGTATCAGAGTATTTTGACGACAATGAACTATTTAATGATCTGTTTAATTATCAAAAGGAAATGATTGCATTACCTGAACAAGATGACAAAGAATTGGAAACAATATATTCTTGGACGGATTATTTCAATAAGACATTTGACATTAATATAAAACATCCGGAAAAGAAAAAAAATATTTTAAAAATTAAAACTCCTCATATTAATAAGCTTGATGACTACGCCAAAGAAATCGTTTGGTATGGTAGACGAAATGGGAAAACAATAAATGAAATCATAGCCATTAATTGAGGTTGCCCCGAAA
>JAZSJT010000033.1:0-29619 GCA_045534425.1 Acutalibacteraceae bacterium
TCCAGCACCTTGAAATATGTATATATCTTAGGCTTTCCCGTCTCAAGAAATTTCTGTCTTGCCACATCAAATTCCTCACGGGTATACTGCCCCGCTTTTGTGAAGAATATAAAGAAGCAGAGATCGCTCTCTCTTACCTTCTCATTATATTCATCCTGTTTGCGGATTTTTGAGTAGGCATCATCAAACCCCTCACAAAGAAGAGGCTCCACCGAAACATTGTAGTTTTTTTCAAAGCTTCTGCTTATTCTGTATATAAAATTTTCAATATCCTGCCGCTCATTCTTAAACTCAACAATAGATGAACCCAAAAATATTTTTATAAGCTTTCTCATAAAAATACACATCCTCAATAAATTTTTCTGCCCGGTAAAAAACCGTTCTGCTTGTTGTCAACAAATCTTTTTTTATTCTTATATTTTTAATATAGTATCCGCAAAAAAGAAAGTCAACAGAAAGATAAAAGAACAGTCACAAATCGGGATTATGAATTATCATAATTTCGCAAGCTTCGTTTGCTAAATTATGATTTACTTTTCTTTTTTCCTGTGTTATACTTTATTTTGTATAAATATTTTACAGAAAAGAGTGTTGGTATGAATACTGCTGCTTTTGAAAATTATGAATCCAATGTGCGTTCTTATTGTCGCAGCTTTCCCACAGTTTTTACTAAAGCAAAGGGCTCTGTTATGACGGATGAGGACGGTAAGGATTATATAGACTTTTTTGCGGGGGCGGGGGCTCTTAACTACGGTCACAATCCCGATTCAATGGTTGACAAAATTGTGGATTATCTTAAAAATGACGGTATCGTTCATTCAATGGATATGTTCACCGCTCCCAAGAGAGATTTTCTTGAATATTTTCAGGAAAACATCTTAAAGCCCAGAGGCTTCAGCTATAAAATTCAGTTTGCAGGGCCCACAGGCACAAATGCTGTTGAGGCTGCAATTAAGCTTGCAAGAAAAAACAAGAAAAGAGAAAACATATTCGCCTTTATGGGTGCATTCCACGGTATGACACTGGGTGCTCTTTCACTCACAACAGATGCCTCCTCAAGAGAGGGTGCAGGTCAGTGTCTTCATAACGTTACACACATTCCCGCTCCTTATATGCTCGGCGGCTTTGATTCCATAAGCTATATGGAAACCGTTCTCACCGACGACCATTCGGGCATTGAAAAGCCTGCTGCTGTTATTCTTGAATGTGTTCAGGCAGACGGCGGAATCTATGAATTTGATGCTGAATTCTTAAAGGCTTTAAGAGAGCTTTGCACCAGACACGATATTCTTCTCATTGCCGACGAAATTCAGGTTGGAAATGCCCGTACAGGCACATTCTTCTCCTTCGAAAAGGCAGGTATTGTTCCCGATATGGTAACTCTCTCAAAGAGTATCGGCGGCTGCGGTATGCCTCTTGCCCTTGTTCTTTTCAAGGAAGAGCTTGACATATGGACTCCCGGTGAGCACACAGGCACCTTCAGAGGCAACCAGCTTTCTCTTATTGCAGGAAAGGAAGGACTCCGCAAGGTTGTTGAAGAAGATATTGAAAAAGAGGTTCAGAGAAAGGGACAGATAGTTTCTCAATTCCTTGAAAAAGAGGTCTGCCCTCTTGATGAAAGAATTTCCTTCCGCGGTGTGGGACTTATCTGGGGTGTTGATTTCTCAAAATTCCCCTCTGATATGACAAAGCCTCTCATTGCCGAATGCTTTAAGAACGGTCTTATCGTTGAAAGAGTGGGCAGAGACAACAACGTATTGAAGCTTATGCCTCCCCTTGTTATTGAAGACGAGCTTCTCATAAAGGGACTCGCCATTCTCAAAAAGAGCATAGGTGCAATTCTTTGATATATTGAAAAACACAGTGCTGTCGAAGGAAATCTCCGACAGCATTGTTAAAGTGTAAAAAGGAAGATGTTTATGAAGAAAATCCGTTTTTATATTGCCTTGTTTGCGGCAAAGCTTGCAAGGCTTTTGCTGAAGCTTCTCGGAAGAAATGCTACATATCTCCCCGGTGAGGTTGCAGTTAAGATTTCACCCGACTTTTTAGCACATCTCAAAATGCCCGAAAAGGTCATTTGTGTTACGGGTACAAACGGCAAAACCACGGTCAGCAATCTCCTTAATTCCGTGCTTGAGAAAAACGGCTACAGTGTAACCAACAACTCCTTCGGCTCAAATGTTCAGGCAGGTGTTGCGGCGGCACTGCTTTCGGACAGTAATATTTTCGGCAAGGTGAAAAAGGATATTGCCGTCCTTGAGGTTGACGAGCGTTCTTCCCTTAAAGTATACCCCTATATCAAGCCCGACTATCTTCTTGTAAATAACATTATGCGTGACTCCATAAAGAGAAATGCACACACGGGCTTTATCAGCTATATTATTTCCTCGGCACTCCCCGAAACAACAAGGCTTATATTGAACGGTGACGACCTTATCACCTCAAATCTTGCACCGCAGTGCAAAAGCAGAACATATTTCGGTCTTGATGCCGAAAAGCCCGAAATAAGCGAAAAGCCGTTTTTGAGCGATATCGTATACTGTCCCGTGTGCCAAAATAAGCTTGAAAGCGAATATTTAAGATACAACCACATCGGCAGAATGTATTGCACGGGCTGTTCGTATAAAAGCCCCGAAAGAAAATTTGTTGTAACCGATATTGACAGAGATAACAATACATTTACGGTTAAAGCAGACGGAAAAGAATATGCTCTCAAGCTCATTAATGACAACATCGTAAATGTATACAATTTCTGCGGTGTGTTCGCGGCTCTCACAAGCCTCGGTCTTTCTGCCGACAATATAATAAAAAGCTTCAGTGAGGTTGAAATCGTCAAGTCAAGATATGACGTCATTGAAGCGGGCAGCATCAAGGCAACCTTCATTATGGCAAAGGGGCAAAATCCCATAGCCTGTGCAAGATGCTTTTCATATGTTGCTTCAATTCCGCAGAAAAACAAGCTTCTTCTTATAGATATTGACGACCTTCACGATAATATCGGTGAGAGTGAAAGCACCTGCTGGCTTTATGACTGCGACTATTCATATCTTAAAGATGACAGCATTGAACAGATTATTTTCACAGGGCCCCGTTGCCGCGATCAGCTTTTACGAGCACTCACGGCAGGAGTTAAAAAAGAAAAAATCCTTCTGTGCGAGGATGTTTCAAAGGCAGTGGGAATGATTGACAAGGAAAGATTTTCCGATGTTTACGTCCTTTATGAATTATACCGTCAGCCTGATGCGGACAAAATGAAAGAACAGATAAAAAAACTCGGGGAGGGACTCAAATGACAATAGAAATTCTCTTTCCTGAAGTCTGCGGACTTTACGGAGATGCCCAGAATGCCGAATATCTTAAAATGTGTATGCCTGAGGCTGAATTCATTTTCACACCCTTCACGGGCGAGCCTTATTTCGTCAACAACACTCCGGATATGATATTGATAGGCTCTATGAGCGAGGAAATGCAGAGAAAGGTCATTGAAAAATTTAAGCCCCATAAAGACAGAATTATTGAGCTTATTGACGGAAACTGCATAATTCTTGCCACGGGCAATGCAGGAGAAATCTTCTGCGAAAAAATACATTTCTTAACCGAAAAAATCGTGACAGACGGACTGTCACTTTTCCCTCTTGAAGCAAAAACAGACCTTTTTGACAGATATAACAGAAAAATTCTCGGTGAATTTGAGGGAATAAAAATCGTCGGCTTCCGTGCACAGTTCAGCTTTCTCTACGGTGATAATTCCGACTGCTTCTTCCTCAAAGTTACAAGAGGCGACGGAATAAACAAGGAAAGTCATTTTGAAGGACTTCGTAAAAATAATCTTTTGTGTACGAATACTCTCGGTCCCATTCTTCTTCTCAACCCCTTGTTTACGGAATATCTTATGAAAAAGCTGGGATATGAGGGTGAAATCGCTTTCAGGGAGGAAGCAATTTCAGCCTATGAAAAAAGACTTTCCGAATTTGAAGACAGCAAAGTAAAGTTTTAGCACAAAAACCGCAGTTCATTTTCAGAGCTGCGGTTTTTTAATGGGAAATATTTATTAATTCCCGTTTATTTCCATTGAATAATAATTATTATTCTGCTATACTACTCATTAAATCGACAAAAAACGGGAAAGAGAAAATGAAAAAAATATTATCACTTTTGCTGACAGCTGTAATTATTTGCCTCTCGGCAACAAACGCTTTCGCTCTGGGCATTTTATTGCCTCTGAAAGGTGATGCAGACGGAAACGGACAGATTACTGCCGCTGATGCAAGACTTATTTTAAGAGCCTCCGTAGGACTTCACACACCTATGGTTTTCAGAAAGACCTTATACGACATTGACAATGACGGAAAAATTACCGCTTCGGATGCAAGAACTGTTTTAAGAGCTTCTGTGGGACTTGAAAAGCTGCCGTGGCAGAAGGAAACCGTTGAGGATGTTGCAAAAAGAACCTCGGAAAGGGTTTCAGCGGCTGAGCTTGACAGTCTTATGAAAACCGTCTGCGATATGGGTTCTCGTTCTGTGATTTTTCCTAAGGTCAATAAAAAAGCCGCTGACTTTATTATGGACGAGCTTGAAAAATCAGGCTGTAATCCGAAATATCAGAAATTCAGCTACAATTCAATTTCCACGGGAAATGTAATTACCACATTAAACGGCAATGAAAATCACGAAGAAATTCTTCTTCTTTCCACTCATTATGACTGCTATGACGGGAGTGAAGGAGCAATAGACAACGCTTCGGGTGTTGCTGCCCTTTTACATACGGTAAAAATTCTGAAAGAAAGCAAAATAAGCTTTAAAAAAGAAATAAGAATTGCATTTTTCTCTGCAGAGGAAATGGGTTATCACGGAGCATATCACTATCTTGCCTCGCTTTCACCGGATGAAAAAAATAAACTGACGGTTTTCAACATTGATATGGCGGGAAATTCACTTCTCGGCGGCGGAACGCTTCTTTGTGTCAGCACAAAATCCGCATACGGAAATAATGCAAAGGATAACGAAATCAGTCTTTCTGTAGATAAAGCAAAAGCCTTTATGGGAAAAATCGGTGAAAGTGAATACTATTCTCCCATAGCCGCAGGACTTCACGACCTTATTCCCTTTGAAAAGGCAGGTATTCCCGCCGCAACCCTTTCGTGGAGAGAAATCCGTCCCGACGGCTCCCACGGCTCCGATTACGGTATCGCCTCACCCTCACAGATTCACACCTCTCTTGATACATATGAAAATTTCAATACTCAGTCACTTTACAACACAACGAAGCTTATTGTGAATACCCTTGTGCTGAATTATCTCTCTAAAAGCTGACAGACTGAAAAATCAATTCACAAACACAAAATCAACAAAAATCACGGTTGTAAACTAAGGGTACAATTTATGATTTTTGTTGATTTTTTTCGAATTTTGGATTAAAATTATGCTGGAGTGTGATTTTATGAGGCTTGTTATACTTACCGCTCTCGGTGTGGGCGGTGCTACTGTTATCGGTGCAATTTTAGGTTTTATTTTCAAAAAAATTTCTCATAAATTTTCTGATATAGTCCTTTCTTTTGCGGCAGGTATTATGCTTGCGGCTTCGGTTATAGGACTTATTCTTCCGTCCCTTGAATACGGAGGAAAATTCGGACTTATAAAAACTATCGTCGGTCTTTTTGCGGGTGCCGTTTGTCTTAATCTTATAGATAAATTGGTTCCTCATCTTCACAACCTTGTGGGACATGAGGATATGGAAACCCATCAGAAGAGCAATCTCAGTAAAGTTCTTCTTTTCGTTCTTGCCATAGGCATACATAATCTTCCCGAAGGAATTGCAGCAGGTGTGGGCTTCGGCTCGGGGGACACATCGGGTGCTATGATGATTGCAATTGGAATTGCTCTTCAGAATGTTCCCGAAGGAATGATAATTATAGGCCCTATGCTTTCGGCAGGAGTAAAACCCGGCAAAGCCTTCATTATTGCTCTTATCACGGGCATTGTTGAGGTTGCAGGCACATTTATGGGATACTTCGCAGTAAGCATCTCTTCCGTTGTTCTCCCTGTTGCACTGGCCTTTGCAGGCGGAACTATGCTTTATGTTGTCAGCGACGAAATGCTCTCGGAAACCCACGGTCACGGCAGCCAAAGAGGAGCAACATATGCACTCTTAATCGGTTTTACGGTTATGCTCATAACCGATACGCTGCTCGGATAAAAATTCGGGGGAATTATGGATAGTAATCAATCAAAAAACAAAATCCTCATAAAGCTTTTCTTCACTATGCTTTATATCAGTGCCTTCACTTTCGGTGGGGGCTTTGTTATCGTGACACTTATAAAGAAAAAGCTTACGGATGAATATAAGTGGATTGATGAACAGGAAATGCTTGATATTATTTCCCTCTCTCAATCCACCCCGGGACCTATTGCAATTAATGCAGCAGTTATAGTCGGCAAAAAGCTTGGCGGTATCAGAGGGATAATTGCCGCCGCTCTGGGAACCGCTCTTCCCCCTTTTCTTATAATTACTGTTATTTCCTTTTTCTATAATGCCTTTTCCGAAAACGAATTTGTGAAGCTTCTTCTCAAAGGTATGGGAGCGGGTGTTGCGGCTGTTGTTCTTGATGTGGTGTGTTCGCTTTCGGGAAAATATTTCAAAAACAGGAAATTTTTTGAAATACTTCTCATTGTCCTTTCCTTCGTGCTTGTGTTTTTCCTTAAAATCAATGTCATTATCATAATTCTTGCAGCGGTTATTCTCGGAACCTTAATCACACTGATAAAAAGACGAAAGGCGGCGGAAAAATGATGATATATCTCAAGCTTTTCCTTTCTTTTTTTCAGGTAGGACTTTTCTCCGTGGGAGGAGGTTATGCGGCAATAGCCCTCATACGCGAGCAGGTTGTTGAAATAAATAACTGGCTTTCAATGAGTGATTTTTCAAATCTCACCGCTATTGCGGAAATGACACCGGGACCGATTGCCATTAATGCCGCAACCTTTGTGGGAATAAAAATTGCGGGGCTCGGCGGAGCATTTATTGCCACTCTCGGGTGTGTCACCCCGTCAATTCTCATTTCCTCTCTTCTTGCTTTCATTTACTATAAATACAAAAGCGGAGACCTGCTCAAAAGCATACTGGCGAGCATTCGCCCCGTAACAATAGGAATTATCCTCTCGGCAGGCATTTCTCTTTTACAGAATGCCTTATGGGAAAACAAAGACATCGGCTTTTCTTCTCTCGATTTCATAAGCCTTTTCATTTTTGTTTTTTCCTTTATTCTTTTAAGAAAAGCAAAGCTTTCTCCTATTCTCATAATTCTTTTGTCGGGTGTGATATATCTTGCGGCTTCGCTTATACTGCCCCTATTGATTAAATGATGAAAATTTCAGATAAAAATAAATTTCTCTATATAATTTCATATGCTCTGCGGTCTGCGGCACTTCTTACTGCCACGGGCACGCTTATGCAGACCTTTCTAACGGTTATCGGAATGAGTTCGGAAAGAATTTACATCCACACCTCCGCCGTGGGAGCAGTGAACGTTATCATAATTCTCCTTTTTGCAAGGTTTTCCGACACAAATGTAATCAAACGCAGTGCCCTTGTTCAGCTTTCGGGTGCTGTGCTGTTTCTTTTTTATCTGCCTTTATGCATAAAAGAGCAGGCAACGTCCTTTGAATTTGTTCTTCTTATAGGTGCGGGATGTATGCAATCCGTCACCACCGCACTTCACACCGTGTGCGACTATAAGCTTCCCTATTACATTTTCAGAAAAGACGAATACGGCAGCATTATGGCATTCTGCGGAATACTTTATTCGGTAATTTCCTTTGCTGTTGGCACGGTTATGACCGCCCTTTCCGTAAAAACCGATTACCGAATGCTTATGCTTTTTGCATTTATAATTTCTTTCCTTTTTTCGGGTGTGGGAGCATATCTCACAATAAAACTGAAAAACATCTCCGAAACGGAAGAAACCGTAAAACCGCTGACTTTATCGGAAAGGAAAAAAAACAGTGTGCTTTCTGTCATAAAAGCTCCTGTTTTTCTCAAGCTCCTTCCCGCAAACCTGTTAAGGGGCTTTGCTTCCGGAATAACTCTGGTTTTTGCGGTTATTGCGGCAGAAAATTTGGGCTATAACGAGCAGATAACCACCGCCTGTGTTTCCGTGCAATCCGCGGCATCTCTTACAGGCTGTGCTCTTTTCGGTATTCTTTCAAAAAAAATATCTCACAGAATTTCAATTTTTGCGGGAAGCCTTACATTTCTTCTTTTACCCCTTATTTTTGTTCCCAATAGTCCCGTTCTCTTTCTTTTTATCACGGGGATTATAATTTTCGGAAGAACACTCATTGACTATGCAGTTCCCTCACTTCTTTTATACGCAGTCCCCGTGGAAACAGCAGGTCCCTATAATGCCTACAGAATGATTCTCCACAACGGCGGCTCCCTTTTAGCCACAAGCCTCGCGGCAGTTCTTCCGATAGGCTTTCTTATTCCGACAGCTGCAATAATGCAGATAATATCGGGACTTATTTTCCTGTTACTGCCATTTCTTAAAATATCAGAAAAATCATAATTTAGCGTCGCTAAATTATGATTTTTTTATGAGTATTATTCCTATTGCTATAAATACGGCAGCTTTGATTACGGGAATCATAAGGCTTGCGGCTATGGTTATTCCTGCCCCACCTGCAACGCTTGCTGAAAAAGCGGGTAAGGGTGCAAATATATTAACAAGAAATATTATCACGGCAATAAGCTGACAGACACCGTATATTATTGATATTATTCCCAAGGGCTTCTGCAATTTACCGAAAATCTCCTCTGCTTTCCCGAAAAGCTTATCGAAAATACCTGTGTTATGCGGTGGTTCGTTTTTTATAAATTCGTCTTTCGTGTCATCAAGAAGAAAATCCGTTGTCACAGAAAAAATATCAGCAATCATTTTCAGCTTTGAAATTTCGGGAAGGCTTTCGCCGTTTTCCCATTTGGATATTGCTTGTCTTGAAACGTCAAGCTTTTCTGAAAGCTCCTCCTGATTCAATCCCGCTTTCTTTCTTAATATAAAAAGCTTTTCACTTAATGTCATATCCATTCTCCTTTCTGTAATGAATATACATCCTCCAAGGGTTTTTGTCTATATTTATCCCCTTACAATCGTGCAACCAACGGTTGCAAAGGTATAAACACTGATTTTTTCTAAATCCTGAAAAATTAATATTGAAAAAATCAGCCTCTCTTTATATACTGAAATAAAGGGAGGGCATTAGCGTGAAAAATCTGAATAAAGGCTTTATTATAAGAACAGTTCTTTTTATCCTTGCGGTTATCATGTCCGTTATCGGGCTTTATCATTTCAAAGGTGAATATGTATGGTGGGGAAATATACCTATGGTTGTTTTCCTTTCCGCTCTTTTTATACTGGGCTCGGCAACACTCACAGGTGTTTTTGTTTCAAAAAAGCAGAACCGTATAAAAACAGCAGTGTGCTCGGTTATATCCGCTCTTATTGCAGGCGGGATAATGTGGGGAATCACATTCGTTATTAATATGGTTATAGGTTCGGGAAATTTAAACGTCGTTGCTGCCGATGTGGCAACGGGCACAGGTTTTTTATACTTGGGAATTCTTCTTGCCCTTTGTTTTTCAAGACTTTTCTCAAAGAAGCTTCCCGCAGTATTGCTTTCGGTTTTAAGTGTAATAATATGCACAGCTACTGCCTGTACATATCTTGACACAGTCGCAACAGACCTTATATACAAGGATTATAAGGCTGCTGTCCCCGCCTTAGGCGAAGTAAGCATTGAAAGAGACGATATTATGACAGAATTTGATTTTTATGTCAGCACAAAGGGAAATGACAATAATGACGGCACGAAGGACAAGCCGTTTTTTACCATTGAAAAGGCTGTTGAAGCCGTGAGAAATACGGACAAAACAAATAAAGACGGCATCAATGTGTGTGTTGAAGAGGGTGAATACCGCGTTTCCTCCCTTGTTTTCACTAAAGAGGATTCAGGCACAAAGGCTTGTCCCGTTACATATTATGCTGACGGCGAGGTAGTCTTAAACGGAGGAGCAACTCTTTCTCCCGAAGACTTTGTAAATGTTAAAGAATATCCCGAAATCGCTTCACGCCTTTCAGAGGAAGCAAAAGAAAAGGTATATGTGATAGATTTGACACAGGCACCCTACTCTCTCACAAGTGAAGACTGGGGGAAAATATATGCCATAGGCTCATATAACACCGCCGCAAGCTATGACGGAGACTATGTTGGGGCTCTTTATTGCGAATTGTTTGTAAACGACAAAAGACAGACGCTTGCACGCTATCCCGACACTGATTTTCTTTACACGGAAGAGGTTGTTAAAACGGGACTTGGAAGAGAATCAAACGGAGCTCTCACCGCAGTTGAAAACTGGGACGACATAAGAAATCCCGAGCCCGACATATACAGAGTAAATAAAGAGCTGGCAAAGAGGATAGGCAGCTGGGAAGACATTAACGAAGTGTGGATGATGGGCTATTGGAAATACGACTGGGCAGATGCATCCACTCTTATAGGAAGCTTTGAAGAGGAAACGGGAATTCTTTCTCCGAAATTTGTAAGCTCCTACGGAACAAAGGAGGGTGCTCCCTATTATTTCTTCAATGTGCTTGAAGAACTGACAACAGAGGGCGAATGGTATCTTGACAGAAACCGCGGACTTTTATGTCTTTTTGCTCCCGAAAGCTTTGGCGAAGCCCAAATTGACATTTCTCTGACACTTGAAGCAATAATAAATGCAGATGCAGACTATCTCACCTTTGACGGCTTTACAATCAAGGGAACAAGAGGCGATGCTGTTATCATAAAGGGGGACGGCAACAAGGTTCAGAACTGTCTTATAAAGAATGTTGCGGGCAATGCCCTTTATATGAACGGCAGCAATAATCTTGCCTTTAACAATGAAATCACCCATACGGGAAAGGGCGGAATTATACTTGACGGCGGTGACCGTGAGGAGCTCACTCCCGGAAACAGCAAAGCGGAAAATAACTACATCCACGACTGGTCTGAAATCTATCTCACCTATCAGCCTGCGGTTACCCTTTACGGTGTGGGAAATATCTGCTCTCACAATGAAATGGTGAATTCCCCTCATGAAGCCGTAACCTGGTCAGGCAATAACCACATTATAGAATATAACCTCATTCACGACGTTTGCCTTCTTTCCGACGATGCGGGTGCAATTTATTCGGGCAGACGCTGGGACTGGTACGGCACCGTTATAAGATATAATGCAATATATAATCTCGGTTCAAACGGCCACACACCCGACGGAATTTATCTTGATGATGCCTTATCGGGACACGAGGTTTACGGCAATATTCTCGTAAATATTCCTAAGCTCGGCATACATCTGGGCGGCGGCCGTGACCTTGAGGTGTGGGGCAATATCATTATAAATGCAGGCGAGCATCCCATTTCCTATGATTCGAGAGCAAGAGAGGGTGCACTTGAAAACGGCTGGTTCAACCACTCATCGAAAAAGGACGGCGATATGTGGCAGAATCTCTATAATTCCCCCTGGCAAAGCGACATCTGGCAGGAAGCCTTCCCGCAGTATAAAAGCTATATTGAAGATTTCGAAAAGAGCGAGGAAGCAGGCTTTGTTCCCAACCCCGGAAACAGTAATGTGAGAGACAATCTTATTTTTGATAAAGCAAAATCAATCGGCAACATTTCCGAAGCAGCACAAAAATTCAGTAACATATCGGGGAATGCACTTTATTCTTTAGGAAAGCTCGGCGACATCTTCACCGATGCCGAAAACGGTGACTACAGCATAAAGGATATAGAAGCACTGAATAAAGCACTCCCCGGCTTTGAAGAAATCCCCCTCGATGAAATCGGAAGAAAAAAGTAAAATTATTTAACGCTTAATAAATCAAAAAAACATACCTTGCGGTATTATCTGCCGTAAAGTATGTTTTTTGCTTTTTTTATATGCTCTTCTTCAAGCCCCCGTCCCTTGCGGTTGTTTGTTTTTACTACATTGTCCGAAAGCTCGCCCCAACCGAAAATGTTGTCGTCAAAAATAGCGAAGCTTTCCGTTTCCGGATGACAAGAAAGCCAGAAAGAAATTTCTTCCCGTCTTGAAGACATAACGGGAGTTTTATCGAAAATTTCAATTCCCGCCTGTCGGAATGTGCTTATGAGCTCCTTTCCCGCTTCGGATAATATGCTTTCTTCCTTTTCCCAGTGCTCTCTCCACGAGGAGGAGAGCACTATTTTTGCATCCGTTTCATCAATAAGAGCCTTCAGAAGCGGCAGACGGCTTATATCAATATTCCCGTCCGTCTCCCCTTTATTTCTGTCATAAATATCGGAATTCAGCACTCCGTCAATATCAAGAAACAAAATTCTCATACTTTTCTCCCGAAAAAACAATTTCAATATACTGTATTTTATATTTTACAGCCAATTTTTAATTCTGTAAAGCTTATTAATATATTGAATTAAATAAATTTCCGTGATATTATTATATTAAAAGAAACTTAACAGGAGTGATTTTATGAGCGAAAGAACATACGTCCCCTTTTCACAGTGGAAGGAAAAGTCAAAGCAGACCGAATATACCGAGCCTACACGTCTTTTAGATTATGACGGAACACTTCTTGCAAAGGGATGGGCAAGACACAATGTTTTTGATTATGACAGAACCCTTTCAAATCCCAAGTACAGAAAAAAGGAATGGGATTTCTATCAGCTGGGAAATGAAAACTATATGGTTCAGATTTCTTTTGCAAACATCTCCATCGGCGGCTATGTTTCCGCAGTTTTAGTTGACCTTAAAAACGGCAAAAAAATTGCCGACGGCACCTCCCTTTTCCTCGGCGGAGAGAGTAAATATGTGCTTCCCCCCAAGGGTGACGCTCCCAATTACTTTGAAGCAAAGGTAGGCTCCGCTCACGTAATTTTTGATACCAAAGAAAACAAGAGAACTCTTTATTTCAAAAAGCCTTATAAGGGCTCCTTTATTGAATGTAATTTCACAATGGATATCCCCGAAGGACTCGAAAACATCACAACGGTTCTTCCCTTTGAAAACAATCCCACAAGATATTTTATGACCACAAAGCAGAACTGTATGCCCTGTGAAGGCACATATAAGGTGGGAAATACAGTCTATGAATTCAAGAAGACCGACACCTTCTGTGCTCTTGACTGGGGCAGAGTAAACACTCCCCACGAAATGGTATGGTATTGGGGCAACGGCTCAACATACCTCAAGGATAAGGACGGCAATAAACACATTTTCGGCTTTGAAATCACCTGGGCAATAGGTGACGAAAGCAATGCCACGGAAACCTGCCTTTTCTATGACGGCAAGGCTCACAAAATCGGTGCAGTTGATGTTGAAGTTTTCCCGAAACCCGATAAATTTATGAACGAATGGAAATTCATCAGTGAGGACGGACGCTTTAACCTCACAATGACACCCTACTATGACCATCATTCCGACACAAATATACTCAATCTCGCGAGAATGCACACCCATCAGGTGCACGGACTCTGGAACGGTGATGTAACCCTTGACGACGGCACGGTGCTCAAAATAAAAGATATGTATGCCTTCTGCGAATATGTTGAAAACAAGTGGTAATTTTTAGTACATAAAAGCATTTCCCCGAAAATTTTCGGGGAATGTTTTTTTCTTTTACAACCGAATACCTTTGACAAAATGCCGAATAACGGATATTTATTTACAAGAAAAGCAAGAAACCTATAATAGAAGACGAAAGGGGTGATGCACCTTGAAACTTAATGTTTTTGTCGGAAAAGCTAAAGAAGAAAGAATTGATGTTTACATTCACGAAAAAAGCGAGATAGTGGAAAAAATCCGAAAGCTTTTATCAGATGAAAAGGAGCTTTTCGGAACAAAAAACAGTGAAATCTATAAGCTGAATTTTTCGGATATAGTCCTTTTTTCGGTGGAGAATGAAAAAACAAAGGCTTTCACCCACGAGGAGGAATATATTCTGAAGGAAAGACTCTATATGATAGAAGAAAAAATGCCCGATTATTTTATTAAGCTCAATCAGTCTGCCATAGGAAATATCAGAGAAATTAAAAAATTCGACTGCTCCGTTTCGGGAACTCTCAAGGTCACATTCAAAAACGGAATGACAGACTTTGTTTCCCGAAGACAGGTTAAAGCAGTCAAAGAAAGGTTAGGGTTATAATATGAATAAATATCTGAAAGAATTTTTAAAAAGAGGTTTTATGTTTTCAGGGCTCGGTCCCGTGGTTTCTGCCATAATTTATTTTATCATTTCTCTTTGCGATGAAGGCTTCAGTCTTTCAGGAGCCGAGATTTTGATTGCTGTAATTTCAACCTATCTTCTCGCCTTTGTTCAGGCAGGCGTAACCGTATTCAATCAGATTGAACATTGGTCGGTTCCGAAATCTTTTGCCTGTCACTTTTCCTCGCTTTACTGTTCATATGTGTTATGCTATCTTGTAAATTCGTGGATTCCCTTTGATTTCACGGTGGTTATTGTTTTCAGCCTTATTTTTGCAGTTACATTCTTAATTATATGGATAACAGTTTTTCTTACGGTGCGGCAATTAAGCCGCAAGCTCAATAAGAAGCTTCGCAAAATAATTTGACATATTACGGCTTTTTTTCTATAATTGTTTCATTAAAAAATTAAAGGAAACAATATTATGGAAAACAGAAAGAATGTTCTTGAGCTTGAAATATATCTCATCCGTCACGGGCAAAGTAATGCCAATGCGGGAATAAGCGTTCACGAAATCCCCACCATTCAGGATATGGCAGATCCTTATCTTACAGAGCTTGGCATTCTGCAGGCAAAGGCTCTCGGAAAGCATCTTTCGGATATTGATTTTGATGCTGTATATTCAAGCGGACTTTTCCGTGCCGAAAGAACGGCAACCGAGGTTATAAACTGCCAGCAAAGCCGTCAAAAATTAAGAATTCTCCCCTTTCTTACGGAAAACGGAATGGGAAGAGAATATGAGGGAGCCACCTGGGAAGAGCTTCACGAAATAAATCCCGAAGCCGCGTTTGCTCCCGACCTTCCCGAAAACACGGAAATTCTCTGCTACTCTGATAAAAATGACGACAATGCACTTTTTGAAAGAGCAAAAAATACAATAGATTATCTTCGTTCACACCACAAAAACGGAGAAAAGCTCTGTGTTGTTTCCCACGCCGCATTTATTACCCATATAGTTTTCTATCTTATGGGCTTAAAGGAAGTGCCTTTATTTGATATAAACTTCTCAAACACGGGAATTACAAGAATTCTCTTTTACGAGCCCGGCACAAATCAATACGGCGACACAATATTCGACTACATAAACTCCACAACACACCTGATGGGACTACCCGAAACAAAATAATGAAAAAAGTCCGCAGATTTTTTCAATCTGCGGATTAATTCTATTAATCTTCTTTTCTGTATCGGATAAGTGCAATTACTGCGGAAATTATTCCTGCAAGCTGTGCGAATATTCCCGTGGAACGCAAAATCCCGTGATATATTGTCCACGAGGTCATATTAGCAAGCAAGAAAAGACGGATATTCTGCTCCTTTTTCTGAAGCATTGCAACCATATAGAAAACGGCGGCAAGAATTGCGAGAATGTCTAAAGGTGAGGTGTAGCTCATAACGCCTACGCCCACATAGAGAATGAAAAAGATTATTTTTTCAAATAGGCTTTCTTGTGTATTCTTCTTTTCGTGCCATAAAGCTATAAGAATCTGAAGAATTGCAACAAAATTTACAGTAACACCCGAACCTAAGCCGTCCAGAAGCAGCACATTGAGAGCACCGAGAATATTGACAAGCACGGAAGCCCAAAGTATCTGCGTTCTTTTTTTAAGCTGCTGAATAATTATTACCGTAACGGTAACAAGAATGCCCACAAGCTGTCCTGCAATATACATATTTCACCTTAAATCAATCAAAAATATAATCCGTTCCCGCATTATAGGAGAAGGGTGTGAAGCCCATATCAAGAGCGGGAGAGCTTTCAGAGAGTGTGAAGTCACGGTTTTTTATATCCTTGAAAAGAGGATCTGCAAAAACTGCATTATTATAATATCCTCTTGCTACCATACAGGGAATACCCAGTCTCTTTAAGTATGCGGTTGATTCACCCGAATAAACGAGCTTTCTTGAGCAGTCAAAATAGAGATTGGCGTTATCCTTGAACCAACCCTCTTTTGTACTGTCCTTATACATAACCGCATCATCGGAAACCAAAATATTATTCTCCCAGAACAGTGAATTGTGTTCTTCGTGACGGGTAATTCTCATAGCACCCTCACCGCCGAAGGCGAAGATGTTGTTTCTTATCATATTATTCTTTCCGTAATGCTGATGGAAGCACTGTGACGAGCAATCGAAAACGAGATTGTTTTCAACAAGGATTTCCGTTGAGCCCTCGTCAAGGTAAATACCCCAGCCGCCATAGCCTGTTGAGCCCTCATAGCAGCCTACATTGTGAATAACATTACCCGTAAGCACGGTATCGGGCTGAATACCGAGCGTATAAATTCCGCCCATATCCGAAAGCCAGCCGTTGCCTATGTTATAAATAAGATTATCCTTAACGAGAATATTATTGGTGGGATTTTCCGCATAGCCCCATACCCAGCCTACGGAAACGGCGGTGTACCAGCCGTCGTGAATTTCGTTTTTCTCAACCACACAGTCACTTGCGTGGCAGATAAGAACACCTATGGAGTGATTATAAATTCTGCCGTATTCATTGATTTCACAGTTTGTGACAGAAATATTTTTTGTGGTTGCGGGAAGTGCGTGAGGTGCGTTGACAAACACACCGTTTGCTCCGATTTCATCAAAGAGACAGGCTTCAACATTACAATCCCTGACATTTCCCTTGAACATCAAAGCGGTGTCGGAAATGCTTCTGAAAATACAATCGGTGAAATTGATATTCTCCGCATTTTCAACAGTGATTGCGGCAGGAATTTCATATGCCGCCTGCGGATGCGTGGGAAGATATGTGAGATTATTATAAAGAGGATTTGTTTTGTCTGTGGGCCAGATATTAAGAGTGCCCGATACAAAATCCCAGTCTGTGTTTATAAACTTAATGCCCTGAAAGCTTATTCCGTCAATACCGTTAATATCAAGAAGTGCCGTTGTTACGGGAGCCTGAAGCACAAGATTTTCTGCAGTTTCTCCCTCAAGAGGGATATAGTATAACAAGCCCTCGGCTCTGTCCAGATACCATTCTCCGGCAAGAGACATAGCCTCACGCACATTTTCATAAATATAGTTATCCCCAATTTCCACAGACATAGCGGCTGCTTTTCTTAAAAGCACTCTGCCACTGCTTTCATCCGCTGAAAGAAGCGGAAGAATGTCATCACACCACTTATGCATAATACGGACATTAACATCTTCAACATTTTTGAAATTCATAATTTCATTTTCGTTTGCATAAAAAGCGGCGTGAAGCTTAAAAAATTCACTTTCGGGATAAAGCGCATAGGAAAGAAGAGAATTTTTTACCGTGAAAACACCCTCCTTGGGCCAGATGCTGTTGGGAAGTCTCTTTTCACCCTTGAAAAGCGAGCGGAAATAATTATTTTCTGTATCGACCTCGGAAACGAGACAGTCAATGCCGTTGATTGTACCGTTTTTCCAGTTATTTATTTCATAAGAACCCGAAAAAACAACCTCTTCTCCGGGAATGCTTCTGAATAAAACACCGGAGTAATCATCAGCACCGAAGCTTACTGCTTCCCCGAAAACATATGTGCCTCCCTCAAACCATACGGTTACCGTATCTGTGATATTAAGATTTTTATATGCTTTGAGAGCTTCTTTAGCACCCTCAAGTGTTTTCAAAGGAGCCTCTTTTGTTCCCGTATTACTGTCATTTCCCCGGGGAGAAACAAAAAGATCATATGCTCTCACAACAAGCTCACCCTCATCAAAATAATATTTTTCTCTGCTGTCAGCATCGCCGAAATTCTCCGAATTTCCGCCGCCGAAAGAAAACAAAAGAGAAAGAGATGTGGCAATTGACACAAAAAACGCAATAATTCTGTTAAAAATCATAATAATCACTCCCGAACTTATTTTATTTTATTTTTTTAACCGTGTCAATCCGTATTTTGTTGACATAACAGCTCTACTTTTGATATAATTTACAAAATGAACAAAAGGAGAAATATTTATGTTCAGAACAATTATCAGAATACTTGTTACTTTACTTATGCTTATTTCCCCCACACTTCCTCATTCCATTGACCTTCCCGCAATTCCAAAGGGACAGGCTCTTGACCTCGACAGCCGTTTTGAGCTCATTTGGCAGGATGAATTTGACGGAACCGAGCTTGACAGAACAAAGTGGCAGACCGAATGGTGGGTTACAGAAAGAAAGGGGGGCTTCTGGCACGAGGATATGGTGTCTGTGGCAGACGGCAATCTCACTATCAAAACAGAATATTTCAGCGAGCCTCTCGAAAACCGCTATCTTGATCAGTGGGGCGATACTATTGATTTCAAGCCTTACAAAGAGGGTTGGTACACTGCCTGTATTTCAACTCAGGATATGCACGAATTCAAATACGGCTATTTTGAAATCAGCTGTATTCTCCCCAAATCCACAGGTATGTGGTCCGCTTTCTGGATGATGAACGATGGAGTTGTAAACTGTGACGGCAGCGGTAAAGACGGCACCGAGGTTGACATCTTTGAATCAATGTTCTATAAGGATGAAATCTGGGGCTATGGCGACTGCATTCAGACAGGCATTATCTATGACGGCTACGGTGAAGATATGACAGGCGTGGGACTCGGAAAATATTATGCAAATAACCCATACGAAGAATATAACACCTATGGCGTTGAATGGAACGAAAACGAATATATCTTCTATATAAACGGCGTTGAAACCTGCAGAACAAGTGCGGGCGGAGTCAGTCAGAATCCCGAATGGCTTCTTGTTTCCTGTGAGGTTGCAGGTGAAAACGGAGTGGCACACGCAGACCGTCACGGCACGGGCAAAATGAGTATGGAGCCCGGTGACACAGCAGAATTTATTGTGGATTATGTCAGAGCATATCAGTATAAATAATATAAACAGAAACGATAAGCTAAGCCAATGCGGATATTTTCGCATTGGCTTTTTCAGTTGATTATTTTTTCAATTTCTTTAATCATACGGGAAAGCTTTCCCGAAAAATCCGTGGAATTGTCTGTGATGCAAAAAACTTTATGCTGTGACCAGGCTTCAATAATTTTTCTGTCTCTTTCTTTTGCTTGCTCGGGTGTTTCTGTTCTTGCACGGTTATTTTCGGTGGTGTAACAGCCTTCTGCCCCGTCTGCCGCCGTCACAAGATGAATTATTCCGTCATAAAACGATAAAAGCTCATTATGTGTTTTTCCCACACACGAAAGAACCTCTTTATATTCGTCCTCCGTCATATATGCACGGTTATCGACAGTCCCTCTGTCAAAAAATATCAGAGTTTTGCTGCAATTCATTGTTTTTGCGGCACTTATAAACAATTCCTCTTTTTTTAATTGCAATTCCATAACAAGCTTCTGAAATTCTTTATTTGAGCCGAGAGCTTTCGCACTGACACCGCCCGAAATCAGCTGTGTTGCAGTTTCATCCACTGTGAGAACATTATATCCTTTTTCAGAAAAATAATCTTTAAGAACAGCCAATGCCGAAGTCTTACCGCCGCAAGGCCCTCCCGTAATTACAATTTTTTTAAGTGCCATAGAAATCTCTTTTCTTCTTTGCTTTCTCTGATTTATTTTTCGAAAACAACATTTATATTATTATCCTTTCTCAATCTTACACGTGAAGGTACAAGAATCTCGTTCCAGCGTTCAGGGGTTCCTTTGAAATAAATTTCTTTAGCTGACGGAAGGAATGAAAAGCTGCTTTCATAAAATTTTTTCACACTTTCGGGAATTGTTATTCTTTCAAGAGAAGAGCAATTCTTGAAGGCCTCTGCATCAATATTTTCGGTGCCGTCGGGGAAAGTAATTTCTTTCAGACTTTCACAGAAGGAAAAAGCATTTTCATATACGCTTTTCAAGCTTTCGGGTAAAATGATTTTTTCAAGAGACGTGCAGCAATAAAAAGCATAGCCCTCAATCAGTTCAACCGTATCGGGAATAATTACCTCAACCAGCGATGAACAATCCTCAAATAAGGCATTTTTTATTACGGTTATTCCATAGGGCAAACGAACTCTTTTAAGTGCTCTTTCACCTGCAAAGCAAGCGGTTTTGAGCTGTTCTGCGGACAGAGGCACCGACACCTCTTTTCCGTTCAGACAGTCATTTACAAAAGCTGTTCCTGCATTTTTTATAAACACAGGTATTTCATCATCACACTCGTCGGTCAACAAAAATATACCTTCTCCTACAGGGGAGTTTTTATCTGAAAAATTTTTCTCTTCCATTTTCTTTCTCCTCTTCACAAAAGCTTTGAAAACACTTCCGAAAGCTTGTCTTTTATAACAAATTCCGCCTTTTCGTCATAGGGTGTGGGTGAAAGGTTTATTATTATAAGATGCTTTCCCTTATAGTCCGCAACAAAGCCTGCGGCAGGGAAAACATTTAGTGAAGTTCCCCCAACTATAAGAGCATCCGCCATATCCATATGTTTTTTAGCTTCAAACAGGGAAAAGCCGTCAAGATTTTCTTCATAAAGCGTTACGTCGGGACGGACAATTCCGCCGCAAACGGTGCATAAAGGCACATCCGTGCTGTCGTTTATAAAAGAGGGAGTATAGCATTTTCGGCAATTCATACAATAGCACCTTGAGGTTGTGCCGTGAAGCTCAATTACGTTTTTACTGCCTGCCGCCTGATGAAGGCCGTCAATATTCTGGGTGATAACCACCTTTATGATGCCTTTTTCTTCAAGCTGTGCCAAAACAATATGTGTTTTATTGGGCTTTGCATCGGGAAAAATCATATTGCGTCTGTAAAACTCAAAAAACTTTTCAGGCTCATTATAAAGACAGGTACGGCTTAAATAATACTCATTTGATGCATCGGAATAAAGCCCAGAAGAACCTCTGAAATCGGGAATACCGCTTTCCGTAGACACACCGGCTCCGCCGAAAAACACCGCGTGCTTTGATTTATAAAGAATTTCTCTGACTTTATTTATCTGTTGTAATTCATAATTTCCCATAATGTGTTATCACTTCAATTCAAATGCAATTCTTTTTATTATTCCGCTGACCTGCTCGGCAGCTATTTTGGCTCCTTCTTCGGAAAGGTGGATTGTGTCTTCGCATATGTATCTGTCGATATCTGCCGCAACAAGAGAATAAAGGTCGTTTATGATAATGCCTTTTTCTTCAAAAACAGGAACAATTATTTTATTGAATCTTTCAATATCCGAATTTTTATTGTGAATGTTTTTTTCACTGACGGGTGTGGTAGTGGCAAAAATCACTTTTTCATAACGGGAAATAAGAATATCGGCAATTCTTGACATATTTTCGATATATTCGCACTCACTTGTGAAAGTGCCGTCACCGAAAATGTCACAGATATCCCACAGACCGCAATTAAAATGAACTATGCGGCTGCCTTTCATGTCTTCTGCCCAGTCAAAAAGACCTCTTAAAGTGTATTTTGCAAATCTGCAGTTGTCTTCGGGCTGAAAAACCTCAAAAGCTTCACCTAAAAGCTCTTCGGTTTTCTTTCCGTACCCCATAAGTCTTATTGAGTCACCCAATAAAGTTATTTTCATATCATTCACCCATATTCAGCAATTCTTCTGCCGTGGGCATTGAAAATTCTGCACCCACACGGCTGACGGCAATACTTCCTGCTTTATTTCCCATATCGCAGGCTTTTTTTATGTCACCGTTTTTTACATATTCCAGTGCCAGTGCGGCGGTGAAAGAATCGCCTGCCGCTGTGGTATCGAGAACTTTAGTGGGATAAGAGGGGAAAAAGCTAATCTCTTTTCCATCAAAAAGAGAGCAACCTCTTGAACCCAGCTTCAACACAATATATTTTGCACGGCTTCTTTCATAAAGCACCCTTGAAGCCTCAAGTGCGGTTTCTTCGTCTTTCGGGAAAATACCCGTGAGAGCCTCGGTTTCATTTTCGTTGGGAGTGAGTATTGTCATCCCCTGCATCTTTTCGAGATTGAAATTTTTTGCAGGCCCGCAATCAACCACAGTAACAGTATTTTTATTGATTGCCGTGTTCACACAGGTAACAACCGCTTCTTCATTTGTCTCAAACTGAACTAAAAGCACATCAATATCATCCAGATGGGATGCCGCTTCTTCGGGAATAATTTCGGCATTTGCACTTTCATACACAATAATTCTGTTTTTGCCCTCACCGTCAATTAAAATTGCGGCAAGTCCCGTGGACGTACCGCCTTTTGAAACACCCGAAGCATCCACATTATTTTTTACTAAATTTTCAATAAGCTTATTGCCGTTTATGTCATCGGCAACCTTTCCTATCATTTTAGTTTTTGCACCGAGCCGTGAAAGTCCCGTTGCCTGATTTGCACCCTTTCCGCCGCAAGCGTATGAATATGTGCGCCCCAATACATTCTCACCCACTTCGGGAAGCTTCGGAGCGGAAAGAATTATATCCATATTGATGCTGCCCATAACGGCAGCTTTTATATTTTTATACATAACCTACCTCATCAAAGAACAGCTCTGAAAGAATCTGCCGCATCTCTCATATCTCTGTCTTTTAAGAATAATGCACTTGTTCCGAGAACGAAAATATCCGCACCCACAAGGCTCAATTTCTCACCGTTTTCGGGACTTATATTTCCGTCAACCTCAATGGGAATATGTGCTCCCCCAAGACTGTCAAGGAGCATTCTTGTGGCTTTTACTTTTCTTTCGGCAAAGGGAACTATCTTCTGCCCTGCAAAACCGGGATTTACGGTCATCACAAGAGCCATATCCATAAGCTCTGTTAAATATCTGAAGTTTTCAACGGGCGTTGCGGGATTTATTGCAAGTCCTGCTTTTACTCCCTTTTTCTTGATTTTTTCAAGTGTTCTTGCTATATGTATTTCCGATTCATAGTGAACACAGAGAATGTCTTTTTCCGAAAGGTTCATTAAATCAATGAATTTCGAGGGCTCATTCACCATCATATGTACATCAAGGGGAATATCGGTAATTTTCTTTACCTGATTTATAAGGTCAAAGCCCAGTGTGATATTGGGAACAAATGAGCCGTCCATAATATCAACATGAAGATAATCTATACCCGCTTTTTCAATTTCTTTTATCGACCTTTCCATATTAAGAAGGTCCGCACACATTATTGATGCTGAAAGCTTTTTATCCATATTTCTCTTTCCTGATATAAAAATTCATTACGGTGATTTTTACCGTATTTTAATTATATAGCAGTCCCTTTTTTAAGTCAAGAAATTACATAACTTCATCTGACAGCAACAGGATATATTCCCCGTAACGATGCGGTCTTACGGGGCGAACAAAGGGCGGAGTGCTGAAATACAGCAAAAGACATTCCCCTATGTTTTTGTAATCTGTGACAAATTCAAAGCCTATAAGCTCCCCGTTTTTAATTCTCTTTTTTATTGTGTTGTGATAAGAATACAAACCGACACCTCCAAAGAAAGTATCGGTCTGCAGTTTTCAATTATTCTGTTTTTAGCGTTCAATTTTTTCGGGAATGTGTTATTTTATGCTCGTTTTATTTATAACCTCTTCATTATCAATATAATCGTCGGAATATATTGCACCGCCTGAAAGGACACCGTTTATAAAGGTCAGCTCTATATGGCGGCTGTCGTTTCTTTCATAGTCCGCAGCATCGGGGTTTTCCGTTCCGTAAAAATATATTCTGTAATATGAAACCTCATTGCCGTTTTCAACACTTTTTCTTTTTGTATAAATTTCACCGAAATCGGTGCCGAAAATATACATAATATCTTCTTGTCTGTCACCGAGTTTTAGTACACCGAAATATTCCTCCAGCTCATTTATGTCAGTCCGTTCTTTCCATGTGGGGTAGTTATAATAGCCGAAGGTCTGATTTTTTTCGTCATACATATATTTTCCGGGATTTCCGACAACCACACCTGTGACAATGCCGTTTTCTTCCTTTATACCTACAAAGCCCTCTCCCTTTATATATTTTTCGGGGTGGAAATATATTGTGTAGCCGTCAAGGAAGGTAAATTCCTCAACATTGGCATCAAACTGCTTTCTTGGCAGCTTATCAAGATGACTTCTGTAGGCTTTAATAGTCTGAAAGCCCTCTTTTTCTAAAAACAATCCGACATTCTCTTTGCTGTCGCCGATATTGATTTTGTTGTAAATTTCATCAGTTTCTTCGGCAATAGTGAGATTATAGGGAGTAAACCATACGGGGTAATTTCTGAAATACTGAAGACCTGCAGGTTGTAAAAAACAGGTAACAAGACAAACGGCAATACATACCGTGCCTGTAGTTATACACTTTTTTCGGGGATTTTTTACCGCTGTAATCCTGCCTTTTTTCAATAAAATTGAAGCCGCAAGAGGATAAAGAGCAAATGCGGCAGGAATCCCGTAATAAAAAGCCATAGTCAAAAATCCGTCCAGCAAAGTATTTCCCAGAAAAAAAGGAGTGAATTTGTCAATAAGATAAACGATATTATTGCCCATGGAATATGCCGCCATCTGGGGATAGAAGCAGCAAAGAAAGCTTCCCGCCACAAAAAGATTGGAAATTCCGATACAAAAAAGCATTTTTCTGTATTCTTTTATACGGGCAAAAACGATTAGTCCCAATACTGCAAAAATCATAAGAAAGCTTATAAATGTACCGGCAGGGTCAGGATCACGGTTATAATCGGCGGATGCCACCCATATATCAAGGGGAAAGCACATCCAGTTCATAGCCCAGATGAAAAGACCTGCAAGTATTCCCCATACAGTTCTTTCCTGATAAAGCTCTTCAAATTCACCGAGAATATATTTTTTCATATAGGTGTCTGTGCCGAAATCCTCTATGGCTTTGTCTGTGCTCACGCTTTCCTCATAGCCCAGCTCTTTATAATAATCTGCTTTATCAAGAAGATGGCACAAAAGCTCTTCTTTTAATGCAGTCTGTTTTTTCTTAGGAAGATTTTTAGGGATGAAGGACTCAACAAATTCAGTTATTCTGTTCATTTACTCACCCCCTGTTAAATTTTCAGGGCGGCAGGCTTGACATCAATAACCTTTCTTACGGAAGCGGTGTAAGCGTTCCACTCCTCCTTTGCTTCATTAAGTGTCTTTCGTCCTTTTTCGGTTATTTTATAATATTTTCTCAATCTGCCCTCGGTCTGCACGGTGTATGATTTAACATAGCCGTTTGCTTCAAAATTGTGCAGAATGGGATAGAGTGTGCCTTCCTTGAAATTAAATGCATTTTCGCTTCTTTCGGAAATACGCTTAATTATCATATATCCGTACAGCTCTTCTTTTTCCAGCACGGACAGCACAAGCATTGCACTGCTGCCCTTTGTCAGTTCTTTTTTTATGTTCATTTTGTTCTCTCCTTTATACATAGAGTTGTGATACATAGTGTCTCTATGTATAAGATAACACAGAAGGCTTTTATTGTCAAGAACTGTTTTTAACAAATCCGAAAAAGAAAAACGGCTCTCTCCCCAAAAGAGAAAGAGCCGAAAAAGCATTGGAAATTAAAGCTTTGAAAAGCCGTGGCTGTTTACGAGTCCGTCTAATTTCTGTCCGCGTTTGCAGTAGGGACATTCGTGGGGACGCCATACATCATAGCCTTCAAGGTCCTTGGGATTGAAAATTGAACGCACGGGATAGCCGATACACTCGGTTTCCGTAGAGAAGATTGAAGAAATACCCGTAACCCTTCCGCCGTAATATCTTATGGCATCAATAGCCGCAAGCACTGTTTTACCCGATGACACCGAAACTGCAAGAATCATAACATTTTTATCCTTAATCATAGGTGCAATGTTATCACGGAAAAGAATCTGATTGCTGTTTGTGTATTCGGGCGACACAACATAAATTGACTTATGTCTGTTCATATTCACGATATTATCTGATTTTGTGAGAAAGTTTGCAAGACAGGCACCGATAACCTCCGTACCGTCAAGGCAGAGAATGGTGTCAACCTTTGTGTCGGCATAATAATAGGATGCCAGCTCCTCTGCAACAGCCTTGGCTTCTGAAAGACGGGATTTCTGCGAAACCACATCAATATAATAGTTTGTGTGGCGGTTGCTTGTGGCAAAATGACCTACCGCAACACGGAGAAACAGATTTTTACGCTTTGTTTCAAATTTTAGAGTCTGTAAATCTGACATATAATCACTCCTTGAACATATATAGAGATTATACACGAAAAAAAATTGCTGTTCAATAGTTTTGTTATATTTTCACACGATGAAGTTATTCTATCGCATCAAGATTTGCACCCTTTGTTTCTTTAACTCTTGCAGCAAGAATCACAGCGGCAACAATAACACAGGGCAATGCCACGAGAAGACAGGTAAGCCATACGGGGAGCTTCAGCATTCCTATTATCACAAGAACATATCCCACGGCAAGACCGATTATAACAAGCAGCCCCTCTGCACCAACAACGGAGGCTCTGATATCTGTGGGAACCTTTTCGGTCATCATAATATTCATATAGTCTCTGCCTATCCAGTAGCATCCCTGATAGAGTCCGCAAAAAGCCCCGATAAGATAGGGATTCCAGAGATTATTTATACCTATGCAAAACAGAACAAAGCCTGTTACGGACAAAACACTCGCACCGACTATAAGCTTTTTCCTGCCTGTTGCATCCGCAATAAAGCCCGAAACCAGAGTAAGAGAGGCATAAACAATGGGCAAAACAAACATAGCTTTTGTTATGTCCTCCGTGCTCATACCGGCAATATGCATTGATGATTCATAATAAAGGGCTATTGCAGGCATACCTGCATCAAAAATTATATGGGAAATAATGAGGCTTTTTGTGTCCTTAGCTGAAAATATGTATTTTACGGCATTGAAAACGCCCGCCTTGTTTCTCTGTGCCTTCTTTTCTTCCTTTTCACGAAGCTTAACTGCCTGTCTTTCTTCAAAGGGCACCGAAAGATAGGCTGTCCTTTCACGGATAAAAACCTTTGTATCCCTTGTAAGAACAACCACAAGTATTGCGGCAACAACACCGGCTATGGCAGGAACAAGGAAGATTCTTCTCCATAAAGAGGCATCGTTTCCCATAAGAGCATTACGAAGCATAGGAATACACACAACACCGAAAATGCCCAGAGCCTTGAGAACACTGTAAATTGCCGCTCTGAATTTATCGGGTGCCTCTTCAAGAATATAAATAATCTGAATATCGTGTCCGAAGAAAAAGCCTATAACAGCATAGCCCAGAAGAAAAACAAGATAATTCTCAGAAAAATAGATTATAAGAAGTCCCACACCCATACCGAGAGTTGACAAAGCAAACAAAGGCTTTCTGCCCCATTTATCGGCAAGTGCCTTATAAAACGGTGTTACGGCTCCCAGCACATAGCTGATTACACTCACCGAGGTGTGAAGGGAAAGCCCCTCCTCAAAGGAATAGTATTTTCCGAGAAAAGGGTTATTTACAAAAAATTCCGTTACGAAGGAGGATTGCACGGAAACGGAAAGATTACTTGTGACCTCGTCAATAATATTTACAAGGGCAATAATTACAAGAAGAATAAAAAAATACATACTGCCCGTTTTCTTTGAAGCCTTTTTTGTCAGGGCTGCAAGCTGTCTTTCTTCAAAGGCTTTTGCTCTTTCGGCTTTCTTCAGAGAATTTTTCATCATACAGGCACCTCTTTAATTAAAAGGAATAATCGGGATTTACGGGCTTGCCCGTTACGGAAGACTCAACAATGGAAAGGCACACCTCAACGGTTTTTGCTCCTTCTCTTGCATCAGTTAAAATTTCTTTTCCGTTATAAATTGCATCAGCGAAAACCTCAAATTCCTTTGCGGCATTGTGATTATTTACTTCAATCTCAATAATTTCCGGCTTTTCGTTTACAACTCCCTCGCTGTCTGTTGTAAAAAGCGTCATCGTGGGAGATGTGTTGTCGCAGATAAGAGTTCCCTTTGTGCCGTAAATGCAGGTACGCATTGTATAATCTCTTTTGCAGCCTGTGGAAACGAAAACCTTGCCCATAAGATTTTCGTTGAATTTCATTATTGCAACGGTTGCATCGTCATAGGAAACCGTAGGGAGAAGTCTGTGAGTGCCGTATGCGAAAACCTCAACGGGGTCCCCCGCAATCCATCTTATAAGGTCAACCGCGTGACAGCCGCCGCCGATAACTCCGTGACGCAAAGGATCAGCTCTCCAGTTGTCAACAAGCTTCATATAGTCGTGTGCATATTCGGATTCAATAAAATAAATGTCACCGATAACACCTGAAGAAACAATTTCCTTTGCCTTTATAAAGGAGGGCGTAAAGCGGCATATCTGTCCCACCATAAATTTACTTCCCGCCTTATCTGCTGCTTCAATTATTTCTTTCAGATCCTCTCTTGTGAGAGCAAGAGGCTTTTCACAAAGCACGTGCTTCCCCGCCTTCAGAAAATCACAGGATATTTTTTTATGAAGCTGATCGGGCACTGCAACGGTAACGATATCAATATCCTTATCTAAAAGCTCGGTGTAATCCGTAAACCGTCTTTCCTCGGGAATGTTATATCTCTCTCCCGCAAAGCGGAGATTTTCTTCATCACAGTCGCAAAGAGCCGAAATTTCAGCCCCGCAAGCTAAAGCTCCCTCAACGTGTGACATACCGAATTTCATACCGATATTTGCAACCTTAATTTTCTTTTCCATAAGAATTTCCTCTTATATCAATAATATTTTACAGCCTTACATTTTTCGTTTAAGAATTTTACAAAAAAGTCAAATTCCTCCTGTGAACGGAAGGTGCTTATGGGAATAATTACAGCCTGAAGCTGATTGAGATGAATATATACCGCCGAGCTTCTCACAACATTTACGCTTTCAATACCCTGATATTTCACTTCAGATCTGTTGTCTTCTGTTTTTTCCGCAAAAAAATCATCATAAAACTCAAGAACGGAGCTTTCCGAAAACGGAATTTTGCCGTGCTTTTTAAAAGACTTTATCTGCTTTTTGAGTATAAACGTATAAACTCTGTGAAGATTAAGCTGAAAGACACCGAGAACAATCAGCATAAGCAGCTCAAAAAAAAGTGTCTGAAAAAAACTCTCCGATATAAAGAAATAGGCAACACCGACAGCACCGAACATCAGAAAAATTAAGGCTCTCATTGACATAATCTGCTTTCTTCCCGCCGGTGTGCGGAAAAGCACAAATATATTGAAATCAAGATAATCGTTTTGAGAAAGATTAACATTAAAACAAAAGCTCATAAAAATACTCTCCTTTGATAAAATTCCGATACAGCTTATGCCATTTTTTCCAGAGCTTCGAGGGTTACTTCATATTTTGTTTTCTCTCCGCTCAGAAATCTTTCAAGCTCTTCCATCATATAATAAGCCATTCTCTGCGGTTCATTTCCCGTGCTGCCCGCAATATGGGGAGTCAAAACCGC
>JAZSJT010000048.1:0-30819 GCA_045534425.1 Acutalibacteraceae bacterium
CTTGACACAGAAAAGCTTTCCAATGCAAAAGAAACGCTTACGATTATGCATCCCCTTCCCCGTGTAAATGAAATCAGCGTTGGTGTTGACAAGGATCCCAGAGCCTGCTATTTCAAACAGGCATTAAACGGTAAATATATAAGAATGGCACTTATACTTAAACTTCTTGATGAAGCCGAAAAAGACAGTGCTTATCATCCTCTTACCGATTATATAATTGACAGCTCACTTACATGTGACAACAAAAAATGCATCACCTCCGTTGAACAGGAGCTTCAGCACAAGTTCCGTCTCACAGATCCCGAAAACGGTGTTTACAGATGTATTTACTGTGAAAGACAGTGCAGCAAAAACTGAACTGAATAAAGGTTTTGTGCCTTGACTGAAAACAATATTTATGTTAGTACAAATATTGTGTTAAAGAAAACCTGCGACTAACGGAACGGAACACCACAAGGAAGCAGGAACATCTTCAGCCGACCGTCTGGGCACAATTACTGTGAGGTAGTTGTGCCCTTTTGTTTTTTCAGAAATACAGGAGGTTAAAAATGAAGAAAGTCGGAATTGTTATGGGAAGCGACAGCGATCTTCCCATCATAAAAAAAGCTACAGACACCTTAAAGGAGCTTGATATTCCCTTTGAGGTACACATATATTCGGCACACCGCACTCCCGAAGAAGCAAGGGATTTTTCTCTTAATGCAAGGGACAACGGCTTCGGTGTCATAATTTGTGCTGCCGGCATGGCAGCTCACCTTGCAGGTGCGGTTGCGGCAAACACAACGCTCCCGGTTATCGGTATTCCCTGCAAATCCTCCGTTCTTGACGGAATGGATGCCCTTTTATCAACTGTTATGATGCCTCCCGGAATTCCCGTGGCAACAGTTGCAATAAACGGCGGAGCAAATGCTGCTCTTCTTGCAGCACAGATGATAGCAATTGAAGACAAAGCACTTGCCGATAAGCTTGATGCAAAAAGAAAGGCTGCGGCGGCAGTAGTTCTCGAAAAAGACAAGAACGTTCTTTCTCAACTTTAATAAAAATTAATTCCACGCAGAAAAAAGGAGGAAGACATATGGGCGGATTTTTCGGTGCCGCTTGCAAAACCGACGCTATGAGCGATGTATTCTTCGGAACAGACTATCACTCACATCTCGGAACAAAAAGCGGCGGTATGGCGGCATATGACAAAAAAATAGGACTTCAGAGAGTTATTCACAACATAAGAAACTCTCCTTTCAGAACAAAATTTGAGGACATTTTTGACGAAATGGAAGGCTCTTCGGCAATAGGCTGTATCAACGACAGCGAACCCCAGCCTCTTCTTATCCGTTCAAACCTCGGAACATATGCTATCTGCATTATCGGAATTATAAACAACGCAGATGCACTTATAAAACAGTATCTCACATTTTCAAGCGGACATTTCGGTGCCATGACAGGCGGTGCGGTAAATTCAACCGAGCTCGTTGCGGCACTCATAAATCAGAAAAGCAATTTCGTTGAAGGAATTACCTTTGCACAGGATTCTATTGACGGAACCGCAAACATTATGATTCTGAAGGATGACGGTACAATTATTGCCGCCCGCGATAAAATGGGCAGAATTCCCGTTATTCTCGGAAAAAGCGAAGACGGATACTGTGCAGCATTTGAATCCTTTGCATATAAAAAACTGGGCTATTCCGATTACAGAGAGCTCGGTCCCGGAGAAATCGTGGAAATCACCTGTAACGGTGTTGTGACACTCAAGGAACCGAGAAAAGAAATGAGAATATGTTCTTTTCTTTGGACCTATTACGGATATTCCACTTCTACATATGAAGGAATAAACGTTGAAATAATGCGATATAAAAACGGTGAAGTCCTTGCAAGAAACGATGAAAAGAACGGTCTTTGTAAGGATATTGACTATGTAGGGGGTGTTCCGGATTCAGGCACTCCTCACGCAATTGGCTATGCAAACGAAAGCGACATTCCTTTTGCAAGACCGTTTATAAAATATACTCCCACCTGGCCCAGAAGCTTCACTCCTTCCAATCAGAAGGAAAGAAACAGAATTGCAAAAATGAAGCAAATTCCCGTTCACGAGCTTATTGAAGGCAAAAATCTTCTTTTTGTTGACGATTCCATTGTCCGCGGCACCCAGCTTCGGGAAACTGTTGATTTTCTTTATGATAACGGAGCAAAATCCGTGCATATGCGTTCAGCCTGTCCGCCTATTATGTACGGCTGTAAATATCTAAATTTCTCAAGAGCCACAAACGATATGGAGCTTATCACAAGAAGCACCATATATGAATTAGAGGGTGACGAGGGAATGAAACACCTTGAAGAATATTCCGATCCCTCAACCGAAAGAGGAAAAAAATTAAGACAAACCATAAGCACAAAGCTTCACTTTGCTTCTCTTGAATTCCAGACACTGGAAGGTCTTTTAGAAGCAATAGGACTTCCGGAAAACAAGGTATGCACCTATTGTTGGACCGGCAAAGAATAAAAACGAAAAGGTGAATATAATATGGATCATAAAAATTCTTTTTCTGCAAGCTATGCAGCTGCAGGCGTAGATATTACTGCCGGCTATAAAGCAGTAGAACTGATGAAAAAGCATGTTGCAAGAACCCGCAATGAGGGCTGTGTTGATGAAGTGGGCGGCTTCGGAGGCTGCTTTGACCTTTCCTGCATTGCAGGTATGGAGCATCCCGTTTCAGTTTCAGGTACAGACGGCTGCGGAACAAAAGTAAAATTGGCTATTCTTATGGATAAGCACGATACAATAGGTATTGATGCGGTTGCAATGTGTGTAAATGACATCATCTGTGTCGGTGCAAAGCCTTTGTTCTTCCTTGATTACATTGCCTGCGGTAAAAATGTTCCCGAAAAGATTGCCGAAATCGTCGGCGGTGTTGCAGAAGGCTGCGTTCAGTCAGGTGCGGCACTTATAGGCGGTGAAACAGCAGAGCATCCCGGTCTTATGCCCGAAGAGGATTATGACCTTGCCGGCTTTGCCGTAGGTGTTGTTGACAAGCCCAAAATGATTGATAACAGTAAAATGGCTGAAGGTGATGTTGTTATCGCTCTTCCCTCAACAGGTATTCACTCCAACGGCTTCAGCCTTTGCCGTAAGGTTTTTGATATTGATAACAACAATCCCGAGCTTTATGTTCCAAGAGAAGAACTCGGCGGCAAAAGCATTGCAGAAGCTCTTCTTGTTCCCACAAAGATTTATGTAAAGCCCGTTCTTGCTCTTATTGAAAAAGTAAACGTAAAGGGCATTTCCCACATCACAGGCGGCGGCTTCTATGAAAATATTCCGAGAAGCATTCCCGACGGACTTTGTGCAAAAATCAATAAGTCTGCAGTTAAGGTTCTACCTATCTTTGATGTGATTGCAAAATGGGGCAACATTCCCGAAAGAGATATGTATAACACCTACAATATGGGTGTGGGCATGAGCATTGTGGTTCCCGCAGATGAAGCAGAGCTTTCTCTTTCCATTCTTAAAGAAAACGGCATCGACGCCTATGTTATCGGTGAAATCATAAAGGGCGACGAGAAGGTAATTCTGTAATGAGTAAAAAAATTGCAGTTCTTGTGTCCGGCGGCGGAACAAATCTTCAGGCTCTTATTGATGCCGAAAAAAGAGGCGAATTGGGAAACGGGAAAATTACCTGTGTAATTTCCTCTAAGGCTGATGCTTATGCTCTGACAAGAGCTGAACAGAACGACATTAAAGCAAGAACACTTATAAGGAAGGACTATTCTGACATTGCATCCTACAGCCGTGCTATGAGAGACCTTCTTCTTGAAGAGGAAGCAGACCTTGTTGTATATGCAGGCTTTATGACCATACTTGATGAAAACGTATGTGATGCATTTCAGTATAAAATGATAAATGTGCACCCTGCTCTCATTCCCTCATTTTGCGGAAAGGGATATTTCGGTCTGCATGTGCATGAGGAAGCACTTAAAAAGGGTGTCAAGGTTTCAGGTGCCACGGTTCATTTTGTAACCGCCGAATGTGATGCGGGCCCCATAATCCTGCAGAAGGCAGTTGAGGTTATGGAAGACGACACGCCCGAAACACTCCAGAAGAGAATAATGGAGCAGGCCGAATGGAAAATTCTTCCCAAGGCAGTTCAACTTTTCTGTGACGACAGAATTACAGTAGAAAATAACAAAACCTATATAAAATAACCGGAGGATTTACAAATGGAAATCAGATCCCTTGAAAATGAACTTAAATCTCTTCCCTATCACGGCAGAGGCATTATTATAGGCAAAAGTGCTGACGGTAAAAAGGCAGTTACTGCATACTTCATCATGGGAAGAAGTGTAAACAGCCGTAACCGTGTATTTGTTCCCGAAGGCGATGCTATGAGAACAAAAGCATTTGACGAATCAAAGATGACAGATCCGCATCTTATAATCTATTACCCTGTAAGAGTTTTAGGAAATAAAACCATCGTTACAAACGGCGACCAGACAGACACAATCTATGAGCTTATGGATAAGCAGATGACCTTTGAGCAGGCTCTTCGCACCCGTGAATTTGAAGACGATGCTCCGAATTACACTCCCCGTATATCAGGTATCATTCACCACGAAAAGGGTGAAATGAATTATGCGATGTCCATTCTCAAATCAGCAGACGGTGACGGCAGCTCATGTCAGAGATACACCTATGCTTATGAAAACCCCATAGCAGGCAAAGCAAAATTCATCCATACATATAAGTGTGACGGTAATCCCCTCCCCAGCTTTGAGGGTGAGCCCAAAACACTTGAGCTTCCCGATGTTGACATTGATACATTAACAGATATCATATGGAAAAACCTGAATGAAGATAATAAGGTTTCTCTTTTTGTAAGATATATTGACCTCACTACAGGAAAATTCGATTCAAGAATTATAAACAAGAATGTGTAAGGAGATTTGAAATGAAAGAGTTTGAGCTTAAATACGGCTGTAATCCCAATCAGAAGCCCTCAAAAATATTTATGGACAACGGAAATGATCTTCCCATTGAAATTTTAAGCGGCAGACCGGGATATATAAATTTCCTCGATGCCTTTAATTCCTGGCAGCTTGTAAAGGAACTCAAAGAAGCAACAGGACTTCCCGCAGTAACATCCTTCAAGCACGTAAGCCCCACCTCCGCTGCTGTCGGTATAAAGCTTTCCGACACCCTCAAGAAGGCTTGCTTTGTAGACGATATTGAAGGTCTTGATGAAAGCCCTCTCGCGTGTGCATACGCAAGAGCCCGAGGCACCGACAGAATGTGCTCCTTCGGTGACTGGGTGGCTCTTTCCGATGTTTGTGACGTTACAACCGCACTTCTTATCAAAAGAGAGGTGTCCGACGGTGTTATCGCTCCCGGATACGAGCCTGAAGCTCTTGAGATATTAAAGTCCAAGAGAAAAGGTAACTACAATATAGTTAAAATTGATCCTGATTATGTACCTGAAGAAATCGAAAGAAAGCACGTTTTCGGCATCACATTTGAGCAGGGCAGAAACAACTATAAGATTGATGCTTCCTTACTTCACAACATCGTAACTGCAAATAAGGACATTCCTGAAGCTGCGGCAAGAGACCTTGTAATTTCTCTTATTACCCTTAAATACACACAGTCTAACTCCGTTTGCTATGCTTTTGACGGACAGGCAATCGGTGTGGGAGCCGGTCAGCAGTCAAGAATTCACTGCACACGCCTTGCAGGCACAAAGGCAGATACATGGTTCCTTCGTCAGCACGAAAAGGTATTAAACCTCCCCTTTAAGCCTGAAATCGGAAGACCTGACCGTGACAACGTAATTGACGGCTATATAAACAAGAATGAAGAAGACGTATGTGCAGACGGAAACTGGCAGAAATACTTTACAGAACAGCCCGCTCCCCTTACTGCAGAAGAAATGAGAGCATTCCTTGACTCCCGTGACGGTGTTGCTCTCGGCTCGGATGCTTTCTTCCCCTTCTCCGATAACATCGAAAGAGCAAAGAAAAGCGGTGTAAAATATGTAGTTCAGCCCGGCGGCTCCATCCGTGACGACCTCGTTATTGAATGTGCCGACAAATACGGTATGGCTATGGCATTCACCGGAATGCGTTTATTCCACCATTAATTGACGGAGAAATTAAAATGAAAATAATGGTTGTAGGCGGTGGCGGAAGAGAACACGCCATCATCAAAAAGATAAAAGAAAATCCTGAAGTTTCCGAAATTTTCGCACTTCCCGGAAACGGCGGCATTGCAAAGGATGCAGCTTGTGTCAATATCGGGGCAACCGACATTGACGGCATTGTGAATTTTGCAAAAGAAAACGGCATAGATTATGCAGTTGTTGCACCCGATGACCCGTTGGTTCTGGGCTTAGTTGACAGACTCGAAGAAATCGGCATCCCCTGCTTCGGTCCGAGAGCCAATGCTGCAATAATTGAAGGCAGTAAGGTTTTCTCAAAAAATCTCATGAAGAAATATAATATTCCCACTGCAAAATATGAAGTTTTCTCCGATATGGAAAAGGCTCTCGAATACCTTGAAACTGCCCCCATTCCCACGGTTATCAAGGCTGACGGACTGGCTCTGGGCAAGGGTGTTATAATCGCATTCACTCTTGAAGAGGCAAAAGCTGCGGTAAAATCAATGATGCTCGATAAGGCATTCGGTAAGAGCGGAGATAATATCGTTATAGAAGAATTCCTTGAAGGCCCCGAGGTTTCAGTTCTTGCTTTCACAGACGGAAAAACCGTAAAGCCTATGGTTTCATCAATGGACCACAAGAGAATCGGAGATAACGATACGGGACTTAACACGGGCGGTATGGGCACAATTGCACCCAACCCCTATTATACAAAAGATGTGGCAGAACGCTGTATGGAGGAAATCTTCCTTCCCACAATAAACGCAATGAATGCCGAGGGCAGAACCTTCAAGGGTTGCCTTTATTTCGGTCTTATGATTACAAAGGACGGCCCCAAGGTTATAGAATACAACTGCCGTTTCGGTGATCCCGAAACACAGGTAGTGCTTCCTCTTCTTGAAAGCGACCTTCTCACCGTTATGAAAGCGGTTACGGAAGAAAAGCTTTCAGAAACCCAGGTTAAATTCTCCCCCAAAAGTGCCTGCTGTGTAATTACGGCTTCAAAGGGTTATCCCACAGCCTACGAAAAGGGCTATGAAATTACCTTTACCGCTGAAGCACTTGAGGCTACATTTGTTGCAGGTGCAAAAGAGGATAACGGCAAGCTTGTTACATGGGGCGGCCGTGTTACAGGCACTACTGCAGTAGAAGATACTCTTGAAGCTGCAATAAAGGAAGCCTACCGTCTTTCCGACGGTGTTAAGTTTGAAGGTGCTTATCGCAGATCCGACATCGGTCAGCGTGCTCTTCAGGCTAAATGATAATGGAGGAAGTTATTTATGGTTTATCGTATATTTGTAGAAAAAAAGACGGGGCTTGACAACGAAGCAAAGGGGCTTCTCTCAGAAGCCCGAAACCTTCTCGGCATTGAAAAATTAGAGAATATCCGTCTTTTCAACCGCTATGATGCTGAAAATATTACGGAGGAATTATTTGACTATGCCGTAAAGACTGTTTTCTCAGAGCCTCAGCTTGACAATGTCTCCGACAGTGTGGAAATTCCCGAAGCATTCGTTTTTGCGGTTGAAGCACTTCCCGGTCAGTTTGACCAGAGAGCTGACTCTGCCGCACAGTGTATTCAGATTATATCACAGGGCGAACGCCCCCTTATCCGCACAGCAAAGGTTTATGCTCTTTACGGTGCACTTTCTGAAGCTGATATTGCCGCTTTCAAGCATCACGTAATCAATGCTGTTGAAAGCCGTGAAGCAGCTCTCGAAAAACCCGAAACACTTGTTACTTCTTATGCAGCTCCCGAAACAGTTGCTACTGTTGAAGGCTTTATCACAATGGACGAAGCTGCACTCAAAGAGCTCCTCGACGAAAAGGGGCTTGCTATGGACCTTGATGACCTCAAGTTCCTTCAAGGCTATTTCAGAGACTCGGAGCACAGAGATCCCACTATAACAGAAATCCGTGTTGTTGACACATATTGGTCTGACCATTGCCGTCACACAACTTTCTCAACTCATATTGACAATGTCCGTATTGACGACACTGCAGTACAGGCTGCTTACGAGCGTTATCTTGCTGCAAGAGTAGAGGTTTACGGCGAAGAAAAAGCCGCTGCACGCCCCCAGACTCTTATGGATATTGCCACAATCGGCACAAAAACACTAAAAAAACGCGGTCTTCTTCCCGAGCTTGATGAAAGTGAAGAAATCAATGCCTGCTCAATCCATGTAACCGCAACGGTCAACGGCGAGGATCAGGACTGGCTTTTAATGTTCAAGAATGAGACACACAATCATCCCACAGAAATCGAGCCCTTCGGCGGTGCGGCTACTTGTATCGGCGGATGCATCCGTGATCCCTTATCAGGCCGTGCATATGTTCATCAGGCTATGCGTGTGACAGGTGCAGGGGATCCCAGAAAAACTATTGCCCAAACCCTTTCAGGCAAGCTCCCCCAGCGTAAAATCTGTCAGACTGCCGCAGCAGGCTACTCATCCTACGGTAATCAGATAGGGCTTGCAACAGGCCATGTTGCAGAAATATATCACGAGGGCTTTGTTGCAAAGCGTATGGAATGCGGTGCAGTTGTTGCTGCAGCTCCCGCAGACAATGTACGCCGTGAGAGACCTGCTCCCGGAGATGTAATTGTTCTTCTCGGCGGACGCACAGGCCGTGACGGTATCGGCGGTGCCACAGGTTCATCAAAGAGCCACAATATGAAATCCCTTACCACTATGGCCTCCGAGGTTCAGAAGGGTAATGCTCCCGAGGAAAGAAAAATCCAGAGACTTTTCAGAAACGCTGAGGTTACCCGTCTTATCAAGCGTTGTAATGACTTCGGTGCAGGCGGTGTTTCCGTTGCTATAGGTGAGCTTGCTCCCGGTCTTCAGATCGACCTTGATGCAGTACGCAAGAAATATGAAGGTCTTGACGGCACAGAAATTGCTATTTCCGAATCACAGGAAAGAATGGCAGTTGTTGTTTCTGCAGAAGATGCAGATAAATTCATCGAATTTGCCGAAAAAGAAAACCTTGAAGCATACCGTGTTGCAGTCGTAACCGAAGAAGAGCGTATGGTTATGAAGTGGAAGGGCAACATCATAGCAAACCTCAGCCGTGAATTCCTTGACACAAACGGTGCAGTAAAGCATACCGATGCAGTAGTTACAAAGAAGGATCTTTCCGTATTAAGCAAAGCTATGTATGGCTCATTACGTGAAATGGCTTCCGATCTTCGCACCGCAAGCCAGAGAGGTCTTGTTGAACGCTTCGACTCAACCATCGGTGCCGGAAGCGTTATTATGCCTTACGGCGGTAAACGTCAGCTCACACCCGCACAATCTATGGCTGCAGTATTGCCTGTTCTTCCCGGTCAGCAAACTGATATGGCAAGCGTATTCAGCTGGGGCTGTGATCCCGACCACCTTTCAGTGGATCCCTATACAGGTGCTCACGCATCAATATATAACTCCGTTGCAAAGCTTGTTGCAGCAGGCTGTGACTATAAAAAAGCATATCTTACATTACAGGAATTTTTCGAGAAGCTCAAAACCGAACCCGAACGTTGGGGCAAGCCCTTCGCCGCTTTATTAGGTGCACTTGACGCTCAGCTTGAATTAGGTGCTGCAGCTATCGGCGGCAAGGACTCAATGTCAGGCAGCTTCCTCGACAAGGATGTTCCTCCCACACTTATTTCCTTTGCTATTGCTCCCATTAAGAAGCAGGATGTAATAAGCCCCGAATTTAAAGAAGCCGGAAGCCCCGTTTACCTCTTCGGTGCAACAGACGAAAGTGCAGAAGGTCTCAAGGCTTCTTGGGAGGCATTCCATAACCTTTGCAAAGAAGGCAAGGTCAAGGCTTCGTGGGCAGTTGAACACGGTATCGGTGAAGCAGTTATGAAGATGTCATTCGGTAACAATATCGGCTTTAATGCATCAGCAGACCTCAAGGATAACTGGCATCTCGGAATGTGGGGCTTTATTGTTGCAGAGCTTACTGCGGATGTCAATATTCCCGGCGTAATGAAAATCGGTATGACAACAGAAGAACCCGTTATCGCTCTCGGTGAAGATAAGGCTTCAATTGAAGAGCTCTATAAATTACACAGTGCTACTCTTGAAGATGTATATCCCACCAAGGCAAAAGAAACTAAAGGTGAAATTCCCACATTCTCATATGAGGGCAAGTGCAGTGCAAGACCTCAGAATAAGGTAGCCCGTCCCAAGGTGCTTATACCCGTATTCCCCGGCACAAACTGTGAATATGATTCAGCCCGTGCTGTTGAAGCAGCCGGTGCAGAGGCTGAAATTTTTGTAATAAGAAATCTCACAGCGGAAGATGTTGCAAAGAGTGTTGAAGGCTTCTCAAAGAAGGTTAAGGAAAGTCAGATTATTTTCATTCCCGGCGGATTCTCCGGCGGTGACGAGCCCGACGGTTCTGCAAAATTCATCACAGCATTCTTCCGCAACCCCGCAGTAAAGGAAGCTGTAACCGACCTTCTTGACAACCGTGACGGTCTTATGTGCGGTATCTGTAACGGCTTCCAGGCTCTTATCAAGCTTGGTCTTGTTCCCTACGGTAAGATTATTGATACTGATGAAAATTGTCCCACTCTTACATTCAATAACATCAACCGTCATCAGAGCAGAATTGTTCACACCCGTATCGCATCAACAAAGTCACCTTGGCTTAGTCTTATGAATGTCGGTGACATTGTAAATGTGCCCATTTCTCACGGTGAAGGAAAGTTCCTTGCAAGCCCCGAATTAATTGCCGAGCTTGCAGAGAACGGACAGATTGCAACACAGTATGTTGACCTTGACGGCAATGCAACCGCAAACATTGACTTCAATCCCAACGGCTCACTTTGTGCAATTGAAGGTATCACCTCCCCCGACGGAAGAGTTTTCGGTAAAATGGGGCACTCCGAAAGAATCGGCGACGGTCTTTACAAGAATGTTCCCGGTGAGTATGACATAAAGATGTTCAAAGCAGCTGTTGAATATTTCAAGTAAACCATAATTTAACGGCGAAAGACGTTAAATTATGATAATTCGGAATTCGGAATTATGAATTCGGAATTGTGGAAGGCTTCGCCTTATTCCGCTTCGCTCTATAGCTCGTGCTACGCACCTCGCTGAAATTTGTGTGTGCCTTTACAAAAATAAGAGAAGTTTATATAATGCCTACCGCATGTCCCGAAATTCGGAATTCCGAATTTTCATCGGGCTTCAGCCCGATAAATTATGCTTTTCAGGAGGAAATTATGGAATACAAATCTGATATAGAAATTGCCCAGAGCTGTCAGATGCGTCACATAAGAGAAATTGCAGCTTCTGCAAATGTTGACGAAAAATATATTGAACAGTACGGCAATTACAAAGCTAAAATAGATCCTGCTCTTATAAGAGAGACCGATAAAGAGGACGGTAAGCTCATTCTTGTTACAGCTATCACTCCCACACCTGCCGGCGAAGGCAAAACAACCACCACAATAGGTCTTGCTGACGGACTTAAAAGAATCGGCAAGAACGTTACCGTTGCTCTTCGTGAGCCCTCACTCGGACCTGTTTTCGGTGTAAAAGGCGGTGCTGCCGGCGGCGGCTATGCACAGGTTGTTCCTATGGAAGACATAAATCTTCATTTTACGGGAGATTTTCACGCAATAGGTGCTGCAAACAATCTTCTTGCAGCTATGCTTGATAACCACATTCAGCAAGGAAATACCCTCGGTATTGATGTGAGAAAAATCACATGGAAGCGCTGTGTTGATATGAATGACCGTCAGCTTCGTTTTATTGTTGACGGTATGGGCGGCAAAGCAAACGGTGTTCCCAGAGAAGACGGCTTCGACATCACTGTTGCAAGTGAAATTATGGCTGTTCTTTGTCTTTCCAATTCAATAACAGAGCTTAAAGAAAAGCTTTCAAATATCATTGTGGGCTACACCTATGACGATAAGCCCGTAACCTGCGGACAGCTTAAAGCAGCTGGTGCTATGACAGCACTTCTCAAGGATGCAATCAAGCCCAACCTTGTGCAGACTCTTGAAGGCACTCCCGCATTCGTTCACGGCGGACCTTTTGCAAATATTGCTCACGGCTGTAACTCAATTATGGCAACAAAGGTTTCTCTTAAAATGGGCGCCTACACTGTTACCGAAGCCGGCTTCGGTGCAGACCTCGGTGCTGAAAAATTCCTTGATATCAAGTGCCGTATGGCAGGACTCACTCCCGATGCAGTTGTGGTTGTTGCAACAGTAAGAGCACTCAAGATGCACGGCGGACTTCCCAAGACTGCACTTAATACGGAGGACCTCACCGCTCTCGAAAAGGGTATTCCAAATCTTCTCCGTCACGTTTCCAATATCAAAAATGTATATAAGCTTCCCTGTGTTGTTGCAGTAAACCGCTTCCCCACCGATACAGACAATGAAATTGATTTCATTATTAAAAAGTGTAAAGAGCTCGGAGTAAATACCGTTCTTTCAACAGTATGGGCCGAAGGCGGCAAGGGCGGCGAAGAACTCGCAAAAGAGGTTGTTCGTCTTTGCGAAGAAGAAAAGGGTGATTTTACATTCTCGTATGACCTCGGAATGAGCATTGAAGAAAAAATCAATGCAATTGTCACAAAGGTCTACGGCGGTGACGGAATAAATATTTTACCTGCAGCTAAAAAGCAGATTGAACAATTAACTGCTCTCGGCTTCGGAAATCTCCCGATTTGTGTTGCAAAAACACAGTATTCCTTCTCCGACGATCCCACAAAGCTCGGTGCTCCCGAAGGATTTACCGTAACAGTTAAAAATGTTAAAGTATCTGCAGGTGCCGGCTTCATAGTCGTTCTCACAGGTGATATCCTCACTATGCCCGGACTTCCCAAGGTCCCCGCCGCAGAAAAGATTGATGTTGACGAAAACGGCAAAATTACCGGACTTTTCTGATTTTTTATAATAAGGAAGGTGTAAAATATGGCAAAGCTTGAAAGAAGTCTCAACGCTGATTTCTATACACTTCTCAAAAAAATAGAAAACGGGATATTAGGCGGCAGTGTTTCCGCCTCCCTTGAAGAAAGCTCCGATTTCATAAGCGGTGAAAGCAAATGCTCCGTAAGAGTTTTTGAAAGATATTCTTATATGGGAGGCAACAGAGTAAGCCTTTCGGTTACACTCTTTCAGGAGAAAAACAATGCACCCGTTTTCCTTTCCGGAATAACAGCCGGCGGAAGTCAGGCTATGTTTTTCAAAATAAATACTTTCGGAGAAGAAGCATTTCTTCAAAAACTAAATGAAATAATTGATGCATAAAACGAAAAAACCACGGGAGGAACCGTGGTTTTTTCGTTGTGGAGATTATTTATGAAGAAAAACGAGCAAAGCTGTTTAATGCAGTGTTTCTGTTGCGGTTTAATTCTAATGTGAAAAACTGAAATAAAACTTAAAGGCTGAATTCTCATTCCGAATATGAATTATTTTTTTATAACGAATATTTTTTTCTGTTAAGATTATTTTAAGCATTGACATATATACTTTAATCACAACAAATGAATGCTATCCCCTTTTCTTCATAAAATATCTCCTCAAAACAGAAACACTCCGACACCCCCTTCCGGAGTGTTTCTGTTTATTTTCTTGACTTTATGTATTTTTGGATTATAATATTAAAAGATAAATTAAGAGGTGTTTTATTATGAGTGAAAATTGTACACATAACTGTGAGACCTGCTCTGCAAATTGCGGCAGCAGGGACAAGAAAAATTCTTTACTTGAAGAGCAGAATAAGATGTCCGACATAAAAAACGTTATTGCCGTTGTCAGCGGTAAGGGCGGCGTAGGAAAATCCCTTATCACTTCCCTTCTTGCTGTAAATTCGCAGAGAAAGGGCTTTAAGACCGCTGTTATTGATGCGGATATCACAGGACCTTCAATGCCCCAATCCTTTGGCATTCATCAGAAAGCCGAGGGTAATGACCTTGGCATTTTCCCCGCTAAAACTTCAACGGGAATTGAATTAATGTCTCTCAATCTTCTTGTTGAAAATGAAAGCGATCCCGTAATCTGGAGAGGTCCCGTTATTGCAGGTGCCGTAAAGCAGTTCTGGACAGACGTTGTTTGGGGCGATATTGACTATATGTTCGTTGATATGCCTCCGGGAACAGGTGACGTTCCCCTCACTGTTTTCCAGTCTCTCCCCGTTAAAGGAATTATCGTTGTAACATCTCCCCAGGAGCTTGTTTCAATGATTGTAGGCAAGGCTGTAAAGATGGCAAAAATGATGAATATTCCCATTCTCGGCATAGTGGAAAACTATTCATATTTTGAGTGTCCCGATTGCGGCAAAAAGCATCACATTTACGGTGAAAGCAATATTGACGGAATTGCAAAGGAATACGGCATAGAGAATATTGCAAAGCTTCCCATCAATCCCAAGCTTGCAGGTGCCTGTGACAAGGGTATGATTGAGCTTTCCGACTGCAAGGAAATTGAAGCACTTGCTGATGCAATAATCAGATAATTATGGCGTGTGAAAGAGCATTCAAGGGCAGGTGTCTCACAGAATTCCCAAAAACCTTCACCTGTATCGATATTGAAACCACGGGACTCAGCCCCTCATATGACGACATAATAGAAGTTTCGGGTATAAAGGTGGAAAACGGAAAAACCGTTGCGACCTTTTCCGAAACAATAAACATAGGAAGACCTCTTCCCCCGTTTATCTCAGCTCTTACGGGTATCACCGACAAGGAGCTTAATAAAAGCAACAGTGCAGAAAATGTGCTGACACGCTTCTGCACATTTGTGGGCGGAGATATTGTTTTAGGACACAACGTAAATTTCGATATCAATTTCCTTTATGATAAATGTCTCGACAAAACGGGAATTCTTTTTGAAAACGATTTCGTTGATACCCTTAAAATCGGAAAACGTCTTCTGCCCCAGCTTAAACATCACAAGCTCGACGATTTAGCAGATTATTACAACATTCCCCCGAGAACTCTCCACAGAGCCTTGGGAGACTGCGAAATGACCGTAAATTGCTATTTTAAGATGTTAGCCGACATAGAAGACGAAATAACCTTTTACACCGCAAAGCGGCGTAAATAAAGCAAATTTTAATCTCCCCTTTCTTTTTACGGAAAGAGGAGATTTTTTCGTGTTATGCTATATCAGAGGGAATTCTATTAATCATATCGGAAAGTGCATGCATAAATCTGAGAATAACATCAAGGAATGTACTGAAGAAACGTGTAAAGGAGGAAAGCACTGTTGTGAAGGTAGGCTTTTGCTCAACCGCCGTAATCCAGGGGCCGTCTGCCATATTGTCTTCCGTCATATTTGCAATACCGTGACTTGCACTGCCGTCACGAACAAGGAACCGGGAAAGATTCTTGTTGTTGTCAGATACTTTTACATTTGAATACTGGGTGAAATATTCTGCAAGGTATTCATATCCGCCCATATCGTGGTGTTTGTTCTTGATAAACCACGTTGTTTCGGGGAAAAGACAGGTTGAAGCATCAATTTTGCCGTCGGGAGAAATATACTCGCCATACCCTGCTTTAACTCTCTCATCAATATATTCCTGTGAAAGAGTGTCGAAAAGTCCCGATGCAGTTGCACCGAAGGATGCATCCTGAACACCGACAAGAACGTCACCTGTTTCATCATAATGCTCTGTTATGGGAGCATTTGCAAGTCCGTAAGCTGCAAGAATGCCAATTTCAACACCGTATTCATCACTGAATTTTTTGTAAAGCTCGGGAGTTGCTTTGACTAAATGTGTTCTGATGTATTCAAGCTTTTCAATGAGACCTGCAAACTGTGTTCTTGTTTCTGTGCCTTCTTTACCGAAAATAAGGTCAAGTGCTCTGTCAAAATCTTCTTCGTAAACACTCACCCAGTAGTTTGCCCATGTGCCTATTCCTGTTGAAAGAAGCATTGCGGGCATAAAAACCTCATAGAGTCTCGCATAAAGGTCTTCAACATTACCGAGAATTGAATTTGTGATGCCTGCCTGAGTTATATAATCAAGCATCTCTTCAACAAGCTGTATTGTAAGCTCATCAATCCCTGCAAGGTCAATTCCCAGCCCCATTTCGCCGAAATACTTGCTTTCGAGAATATATGCCTGTGCATGCTTGTCACTGAATTTTATTCTGCCGCTGAAGCAGTCATTTATAACGGAGCTACCGTTTGACATAACTTCATCATAGAAAACCTTTTTAACAAGACCTTTGTCGCCGTATTTTTCAAGATATGCAGTTATAACACTACCGCCGATACATCTGCCAACAAGAGCAACCTGATTGCATTTTGTTGTTTTAAGAACAGTCTTGATAAATTCGTGAAGTCTGTCTACGTGGTCATAGGGAGAAAGTCTCCAATCATAACGGAACTTATAATCATTAATTTGGAAGACTCCGTCCTTGCCCGTGTCTACGGTTGCGGCACGGTTATCCCAATATGCAATTTCTTCTTTAGAAACACCTGTACCGTACTTTGCATTACCGTTTCCGTCAAGCTGGGTTTCATCCCATATGGGTGCAAGCTCTTCATAAAGAGCTCTGCCGTAGTTATCCCATTCATCATCAGTGAGACCTTCGAAAATGAAAGGCTTGAAAATGTTGATTGCAGCCTCTAAAATATCATCCGTTGACATACTGCCTTCATCATCGTCAGTCAGCACATCAAAGCCTGTGGAAATAATATTACCTTCGGCATCGCAAATGTCAATACTGCTTCCCGAAATAAAAATTATGGGACATTTTTCACGCTTTTCGCCTGATGCCGCACTGACGGGTAACGCAAAAACGCTGAAAATCATCAGAAGGGACAAAAAAACCGAAATACACTTTTTCATAATTCTTTTCCTTTCATAATAAGCAATTACGAAAAGACAGCAATTGCTACAGCCTGTCTTTTTATATTTATATATTAGCAAAAATACAAATAATTGTCAAACAAAAAAGCTTATTTAGTATTTTATTTTACATTTCACACCGTTAATGTAGGAAAAACTGCAATTACGGTCAACACGAATGAAATTGCCGGATGCACTTATTGACATCCGGCATATATTATTTCCTTTTCAATATTGTGTTTTGAGATTTATCCAGAGTTCGCTTTGAAGAATGAGTGTTTCCTTGCTGAGGTTTATGAATACCTCGCATTTGTCGAGAATCTCCTTGTCGGGATAAACGAGAGGATCATCTCTTTGTTCTTCAGGAAGTGCCTCATAGGCTTCGGTATGAGGGATTGCATACCATACCGCTTCGGCATTTCTTACGGCAATTTCCGTTTCACACATAAAATTAATGAATTTTTCTGCCGCTTCTTTGTTTTGTGAGGATTTGAGAACACACATTGAGTCAAAGAACTTGTTGGCACCTTCTCTTGGTACATAGGCAGCAAGGTCTTCGTTTTCTTCAATCATTGTCATGGCATCCCCCGCATAATATGCGGCGATATATGCTTCTTCGTTGAGCATTTTATCGAAAATCTGATCCATAACATAAGCCTGAACAAGAGGCTTTTGCTTTTTAAGCTCTTCTGCGGCTTCATACCAGTGCTCGGGATTGGTTGTGTTCATTGAATGACCGAGCTTTATGTGAGCCAGAGCAAAAGCATCTCTGGGGTTATCGAACATCAGGATGTTTCCGGCATATTTTTCATTCCACAAAAGGTTTATGCTTTCATCCGCCACATCTTCTTCGTCAACATACTTTGTATTATAGACGATAACAACTGTTCCCCATGTATAAGGCACGGAATACTTTTCATCGGGATCATAGGAAAGCCCGCGGTATTCTTCACCTATATATTTATAATTGGGAATGTTGCTGAAATCAAGCTCTGCCAGCAAGTCTTCACTTATCATTTTTGAAATCATATATTCCGAAGGAATAATGACGTCGTATGAGGCGGCACCGCTGACGATTTTTGAATACATTTCTTCGTTGCTGGCATAGGTTGTGTAATTCACCTTGATACCCGTTTCGGCTTCAAAATCATCAAGAACGGTCTGGTCGATATATTCACCCCAGTTATAAACATTTATAGACTGCTTATCGCCTGTGTTTCCTTCGTCCCCGCCGCAAGCAGTGAGAGAAAGCAATAACAAAACGGAAAAAGTCAGGGAGAGCAATTTTTTTATCATAAACCTGTCCCCCTTATCTTTTTGCTTTTTTGCCGCTTTCGGGCTTTTTGATATTGGAAATAAGCATAAGTCCGAGAATTACGACAAAAAGAAGAGTTGAAAGTGCATTGAGTTTAAGAGAATAGGGCTTCTTCGTCATTGAATAAATTGTGACGGGAAGCGTCTGGAATGTGGCACCCGAATTGAAATAGCTGATAACAAAGTCATCAAGCGACAGTGTGAATGCCATAATAAGTCCCGAAATTATACCGGGAAGAATTTGCGGTATAACCACCTTTATAAAGGACTTTACAGGCGGACAGCCGAGATCCAGTGCCGCATAATAAATATTCTGATCCATCCCCTTGAGCTTGGGAAGAACAGAAAGAACCACATAGGGAATGTTAAAGGTGATATGAGATATAAGAAGGGTTCCGAAACCCATTTCCATTCCGTTGAATTTTGACAGCACAAAAACAAAAAGTATCATCATTGAAATAGCGGTAACTATTTCGGGATTAACAACGGGAATATTATTGATGCTTAAAAGGGCTGATTTTTTCCAGCCTCTCATGGAGTTTATTCCCACTGCGGCAAGAGTGCCTATGAGTGTGGCAACAAGTGCGGAGAGAACCGCAATAATTATTGAATAGTAAAGGGACTGCAAAATAAGCTCATCCTGAAAAAGCTCAATATACCACTGCAGTGAAAAGCCCTCAAATTTTGCTCGGGAAGAGCCTGAATTGAAAGAAAAGAAAACAACAACAAGAATAGGCAGATATAAAAACGCGAGAATGAGAGCATTATATGCCTTGAGCAATTTCTTCATATTCTGCCACCTCCCGAGGTTTTTGCATCTTTATCGAAGTGGTTCATAAAGAATGTTGCAACGAGAATGAGCACCATAAGCACCATTGAAAGTGCGGCACCGATGTTATAGTTTACAACACCTGAGTTTCCGAGGAAGTAGTCTTCAATAAGGTCACCGATAAGGAAGTCCTTACCGCCGCCTAAAATTCTTGAAATGATAAAGGTGCTTATAGAGGGAATGAAAACCATTGTAATTCCCGAAATTATACCGGGAACACTCAAGGGCAGAATAACCCTCTTGAACACGTGAAAACCGTTTGAACCGAGGTCTCTTGCGGCTTCAAGAAGTGAATTATCTATTTTTGTCAGTGAGGTATAAATGGGCAGAATCATATATGGCAGAAAATTATAAACCATACCGAGAACTATAGCTCCGCGGTTGTTTATAAGCTGAAAGCCGTCAAATTCCGTTCCGAGAAGTCCTGCAATTCCTCTCAATGCGGAATTTATGAGTCCCTGATTTTCGAGAATTGTCATCCACGAATATGTTCTCACAAGGAAGTTCATCCACATGGGAAGCATAATTATAAGTGTGGCATTTCTCTGAATTTTTTCACTTGCTCTTGACATTGAATATGCAATGGGATAAGAGAGTATGAGGCATATCACGGTTGCAATAAATGCAAGACGGAGCGATAAAAGCATAGTAGAACGGTAGGTATATATCCACTTTAAATTTTCAAAGGTGAATGCACCCTCTGCATTTGTCAGCGCATAATATACAACCAGTGCCATGGGAACAAGCACAAAAACCGTCATCCATGAAGCGAAGGGTGAAACTGTTGCTTTTTTATTGCCTATAGTTACGGTTTTACTCATCGTCTTCGTCCTCCGTATCGACTCCTGCGTTTACGTCGGAGAGCTCATCAAACTCATCAGAGTAACTGGAGAAATCACCGAAGGTTCCCGAATATTCGGATTTTTTCATTATATGAATGGCATCAGGCTCAATAAGAAGTCCGATTTCAGAGCCTTCATACTGTATATCCGTTGACTGAATCATCCACAAAAAACCGCCGATATCAACGATTATCTCATAGTGAACGCCCTTGAAGGTAACGGAAGTGACCTTACCCGTGAGCATTCCTTTATCAACAGGAACAACGTCAACGTCTTCAGGACGGACAACAACATCAACGGCTTCGTTTTTGCCGAAACCGCCGTCAAGACAGTCGAACACGTGACCTGAAAATTCAACGACCTTATCTTCCTTCATAATGCCGTCAACGATATTGCTTTCACCGATGAAGTCTGCAACGAAAGCATTTTTAGGTTCATTATATATATCTGTGGGAGAACCTATTTGCTGAATTTTACCGCTGTCCATAACAACAATTGTGTCAGACATTGAAAGAGCTTCTTCCTGATCGTGAGTGACGTATATAAAGGTAATTCCGAGGCTCTGCTGAATTTTTTTGAGTTCCACCTGCATATCCTTACGAAGTTTAAGGTCAAGTGCACCAAGAGGCTCGTCAAGAAGAAGCACCTTGGGATCAACCGCAAGTGCACGGGCAATGGCAACTCTCTGCTGCTGACCGCCCGAAAGTGAATTTATGTTTCTGTGTTCAAAGCCCTTTAAGTTTACAAGGGCAAGCATCTCGGAAACCTTTTTGTCAATTTTGTCCTTGGGCATTTTCTTGAGCTTCAGACCGAATGCGATATTTTCCGCCACATTAAGATGCGGAAAAAGAGCATAACGCTGAAAAATGGTGTTTACCTCTCTCTTATGAGGGGGAACACCATTGATTCTCTTGCCGTCGAAAATAACATCCCCCGAATCAGGCTCAAGAAATCCTGCGACAATACGAAGCGTGGTGGTCTTGCCGCAACCTGAAGGTCCGAGAAATGTTATAAATTCGCCGTCTCTTATATATAAATTGATATTTTTTAATATCTGTTCACCGTCAAATGATACGGAAATGTTTTTAAGATCAATAATTACATTGTTTTCCAATTATGCAGCCCCTCTCCGTTTACAACGAATAGATATACATATATAAATAATATGTTACGATAAATATATCGCAATATTCACCAATTGTCAACATTTTTTGAAATAATAATTATGTATTATACCCATAAAAATTAAGAACGGAGACAACCTCTTTATGAAGCGTCTCCGTTGAAATTTTCTCAATTAACCGATTTCAATTATCCGAAAAGGTCAGTAAGTCTTTCATCAAGTGCACTGCCGATTTCGCCGACAAGAGTTGCACCTTCCTTATCAATTTCATCGCCTACATCTGCACCGAAGAGTGAAAGAATGAACTTGATAATCTTTTCAATAATCTTAAAGATGAGTGATGTTTTGAGCTGATTGGGATTAACGGGAACAACAAGACCGTCTTCATTCATAATATCACGGGGACCTTCATCAGTTGCTGCTGTTGTTTCAACATCTGTTTCACCTGCAAAAACTGCTATAGAGCAAGTTGTGAAAACAACGAGAATTGCCATAAAAACTGCTAATATTTTTTTCATTTGGTTAGCCTCCATAAGAATATTTTTACAAATGGATTATATAACAACTGCCCAATAAAATCAACCGCTATTTCACAATTTAACAAAAATACAATATTTTTTGTTATTTTGCACATTGAAAACAACAATCATTTGTTCAATATTTATGTTTGTTTACACTGTTTTATTTTTTAAGTTTTTTTATCGTCAACTAAACTTGACATCGCAAAAATCATTACATATAATAAATCTAATAATGCTTTAAGGATGTGTCGGATATGCTCAGATTTTCTGCACCAGAATATATTTTCAACTCCCCTGAAGAAAAAAAAGCCGCAGATATATTAAAAAATGAACTGAATGAAAAGTTCGGTATATCCGACTGTGACACTAAGGATTTCACTTTTATTTTCAATACGGATGAGAGCTTTTCTTCTCACGATGAATATTCCGTTGAGCTTGAGGAAAAATCCGTCAGATTTTCCGCAAAAGGAATAAGAGGCTTTATTTTCGCCATTGGTCTTTTTTTGAGAAAGAGTGCTCCCGAAAACAGCGGTGTGCATCTTCTTTTTGACATATCGGGAGCCTATTCTCCCGATAAAGAAATCAGAGGCCATCAGGTGGGCTACCGACAGACCAGCAACACCTATGAAGCATGGGACATTGAAGAATATAAAAGATGCTATCTTGATATGATGTACTTCGGTGTCAACACCTGTGAACACATTCCCTATGAAAACGGAAAAAGCGACAGAAGCCCAATTATGAAGCGTGACGAGCAGGAGCTTCTGTGCGATGCGGCAAAAGAAGCCAAGGAGCTGGGGCTTGATGTTTCGGTATGGTATCCCAACTGCGAAAAGGATATTGAAACAGCCTGCAAAAACAGAGAAAGGCTTTTCAGTGAAGCTGCACAGCTTGATTATATATTCCCGCCCGGAGGCGATCCCGGCAATATTGAGCCGGAGGAGCTTTTTGAAAGATGCCGAGCTTTCAGAGAAATACTGAAAAAATATCATCCCGACGGGGAAATGTGGCCCTCTGCACAGCAGCCGCACCATATGCCCGACTGGGGAACAAAATTCCTTTCTCTTATGAAAGAGGAGCCCGATTTTATCGACGGTGTTGTTACAGGACCAAATGCGGCTTTTCCCCTTGACATATTAAGAAGATATCTTCCGAAAAAATACCCCATCCGTCTTTATCCCGACATAACGCATAATTTAAGATGCGAATATCCCGTGCATTTTGACCGTGACGACTGGCATTATGCACTGCAGGCGGTAAACGGCAGAGAAAGCATCAATCCCAGACCGCAGGAATATAAGAAAATCCATCAGAACACAAGAGGATATGTCATAGGCAGTGTTTCCTATTCGGAGGGTGTCAATGACGACATAAATAAGGCTGTGTGGAGTGCACTTGATTTCAATCCCGACACACCGCTTACGGAAATTCTTCAGGACTATGCCCGTCTTTTCTTCCCCGGCTGCGACTATATAAAGGCTGCTGACGGTATTTTCGGACTTGAAAAGAACTGGGAGGGTGCCCCCGAAGAAAACCCATCAATTGAAAGCACATTAAAAGCCTTCCTTGAATTGGGTGAAGAAACACCCTCACTCAAAACAAACTGGCGGTATATCCAATGCGTTTTCAGAGCAAGATGCGATGCTTTTGTCAGAAGAAAGGTTATTTTTGAAAAGGCTCTTATTGAAAAAGCCAAAAGAACGGCTGTCAGCGATATAAACAAGGCCAAGGAAATTCTTCTCACTCCCCTACCCGATAATATAACCTCGCTCCTTGAGGCTGTTGAAAAAGACGGCAAAGATTTGTTTAACCTAATCGGAATGCAGCTTGATGTTGAAAGATATTATGCTAAAAATCCCGAAAGAGGAGCAGTTCTTGACACAATAAAGCTTCCTTTGACGGACAGGGAGTGGCTTCTTGACAGATATTCATTTGCCGAAAAGCTTCCCGAAAACGAAAAGCATACCTTTATAAACCGTTGCTTCAACCGTAACCGTGTTGAAAAAGACGAATATTATTATTCCGTTGCCCTTGACGGCTTATGTCCCGGAAACGTAACACAGAAAAAGGGCTTTTATATGAACATTCAGGGGGACCGTCCCGACAAAAACAACGGCACTCTCCCCGTTTCCCTTTTCAAGCTTTACGACCATTTCAATTTCCGTCTTAAAACAGGCGGACTGAGCGTTGACACCGATTATTATCTTCTCATAACCCACCGAGACCTTAATAATCCGGACAGCACGAAGCATACTCTGAGAATAAACGGTAAAATAATTTATTCGGGACAGCAATTCGGGGGCAAAAGAAACGAAGCCTATGAAAGAGATTTTCTTCCCAAAGGCTTCATCGCAGCGGAATATAAAATCCCGAAGGAATATATCATAAACGGCTGCATTGACCTTGATATAACAGAAAAAGTCAACGGCTTTGAAATTGCAGAGCTTCGTATCACAAAAGAATCTTATAAGTAAAGGAGATGCCGATTTGAATAAAAAATTTTTAGTGAGTGCCGTAATTACTGCGGCAGGGGCTGTCGGTGCAAAATTTACCGCAGACAAAATAAAAGACCACATAGCATCTCCCGACAATAAAAGAAGGCTTATGGATAAGGGACACTCACTGGCTATGAGTCTTGTGGGAAAAATTTCCGACTCGGTTTCCGATAAGGGTATTCCTTATATCAACAGATATGACAACAGCGGCTTTATGGAGGGAAACGGATATTTCGTAACAGCACCGGCAAAAGATGCCCGCTGGAGTGCAGGCTATTCAAAAGCTTCAATAGTGCCTCCCATTCAGGAGGGGGACTATTATATAGGCGGATATCTTGCATATCCTCCAAATAAAATGACCGCAATTATGAACGAGCAGATGGTGAGAGCCCTTGCTCTTTCAGACGGAAGCGGAAGAGGAATTCACGTTTTTGCTGTTATTGACTGCATAGGAATTTCGGGAACGGATATAAGAAAAATTAGAAACAGAATTAAAGACCTGATTTCCGAAAAAAACATTCTTTCGGTAAACATCAGTGCCACTCACTGCCATTCGGGAATTGACACCGAGGGACTGTGGGGAGAATTACCAAAGGCATTCAAAAACAATAAGAAAGCGGCAAAAAAAGGCAAAAAAGGCAATTACATTTCAGGTAAAAATGAAATTTTTATGGGTTATCTCGAAAGAATGACCGCAAAAACCATAACAAATGCCGTAAATAATATGAAAACGGGCAAGCTTTCTTATGTAAACATACCTGTCGGTGATTATGTCAGAGACAAGAGACCGCCCTATGTTACGGACAATAATCTCACCAGACTGCGTTTTGTTCCCGACGATAATTCAAAGGAGATAAATGCCGTATTTATGGCAGCACACCCTGTGTGCTACGGCGACAAGCATAAGGAAGCTGCAAGAGATTTCCCCGGATATATGTGCGATGAAATGGAAAGACTCGGCGTTGAGGCTATGTTTATTCAGGGAGCACAGGCGGCTGTTGCAACAAACAGAGGCCCGCACATTCCCGACGGACTTGGGACTGACGAAGGTATAAAAGCCTACGGCGAAGCACTTGCCCGTCTTGTCCTTGAAGCAGACAGCAAGGAATTTATTGAGCTTTCACCTGTAATAAATGTCAGCATAACGGAGCTTTTCCTTTCTGCCGACAACAAAATTCTTGAGCTTGCGGCAAAGCTTCGACTTGTAAATAATCCGCTTGTCAAAATCTCTATGGCGGATGACGGCAACAAGGAAGACAAATCCTATGACCTTTCACTTGTTACGGAAGTGGGCTTTGCAGTGCTGGGAAATAAGCTTACCCTTGCTATGGTTCCCGGTGAACTGATGCCCGAGCTTGCAGTGGGAGGCTGTGCCGAAAGCTGGGAAAGCTATAGCGGTGAAGACTGGACACTTCCCTCCATAAAGGAAATTATGGGAACGGACCTTGCGGTTATCGGGCTTTGCAACGATTTTATCGGTTACATTGTCCCCGATAATGACTTCGGAAGCATTTTTGCTCCCCTTCACTATGAAGAATCCGTTTCTGCGGGAAGAAAAACCGCTTCGGAAATAATCAGTGCTTTTATGAGACTAAAAAAGCACTCGGAAGAAATCACAATAGCAAAAAGTCAGACAATAGACGAATAATTTGTTTTTCAAAAAAGGATATAAGTTGAAAATCATGGAAACAAAAAGACCTGTTACAGCAATAATAGTAGGTGCGGGACACCGTTCAATAACCTACGGAGACTATTCATTCACACATCCCGAAGACCTTAAAATCGTAGGCATTGCAGACCCCAATGAGGTCAGAAGAAAAATGACCGCCGAAAGATACGGCTTTTCGGAGGAATTCTGCTTCACTTCTGCCGAGGAGCTTGCAAAGGTTCCCCGTTTTGCGGATGTAATCATAAACGGTACAATGGATCATCAGCATTTTGAAACCGCAGTACCGCTTCTTGAAAAAGGCTATGATATGCTTCTTGAAAAGCCCTTTTCCGTCAATATGGAGGAAATGCAGAAGCTTCTCGCTGTTATAAGAAAACACAAAAACAAGGTTATGATATGCCACGTTCTTCGTTATTCAACCTTTTACCGTGCAATTAAAGAGCGTATTCTTGCGGGAGACCTTGGCGACATTATAAATATTCAGATGTCGGAGCATGTAAGCTATCATCATCTTTCAACCTCATATATCAGAGGCAAATGGGCAAATTCCGATATATGTAAAACCAGTATGCTTCTTGCAAAAAGCTGCCACGACATTGACATTATGATGTGGCTTATGAATGAAACACAGCCTGAAACAGTGTCTTCACACGGAAGCATTTTCCAGTTCAAGCCCGAAAATGCCCCCGAGGGTGCGGGCACACGCTGTCTTCTTGACTGTCCCCATGTTGACACCTGCCGCTATTCCGCAAAGGCTATGTATCTCGGCCACCCCGACCGTTGGGAATGCTATGTATGGGCAGGACTTGAAGCCATAAAGGATCCCACTCTTGATATAAAAGAAAAGTCATTAAGAGAAGATAATCCATACGGCAGATGCATTTATAAATGTGACAACAATGTTGTTGACCATCAGTCAGTTCTCGTTAAATTCAAAAACGGTGCAACGGGTACACACAATATGATTGGCGGCACGGCAAAAAGTGTCAGAAAAATTCATATAATAGGCACCAAAGCCGAGCTTTACGGCAATTTTGAAGACAATAATTTCGTGGTTGAAAAAATTGTCACCGAAGCCCCCGACGGATATGAACGCACATTCTATGATACAAATACTATGGGAGGCGAAGGACACGGCGGCGGAGATCCGGCACTCACAGAGGATTTCATCAATTTCATCCGCACCGGTGAACAGTCCATCTCCTGCACATCAATTTATAACTCCGTTGCGGGACATCTCACGGTATTTCTTGCCGACAAATCCATGGAAGAGGGCGGAAAGCCTTTTGACTGCGATTTCAGCAAATATTGATTTTATGTAACCAAAACAGTAAATCTCCATAATATGTATTGAAGTTTTCGGATTTCAATCATATTACGGAGGTTTTTTTATGGCTGACAAAACCGTTCCTTTTACGGAAAACATTTCAGACAGATGTATTAATGAAGCAATCTGTATTGACACTGCCCGTGTTTACGATTCCTGTGCCGATAAAGACTGCCTTGCGGATTTACGAGTATATTTCACCGACGCTGCGGAAAACATTATTGATTCGGCTGTAAACGTCAGATGCAAGGGTGTTGAAGTAATTAACGTATTCACTGATGTTGACACAGTACCCTTTAACAGGGGCTATTATTCGGTTGATATCACATTTTTCTTCCTCGTCACGCTCGATGTATTCATAGCAAGCTCGTCACAGCCCGTAACAATACAGGGACTTTCCGTCTTCTCAAAAAAATGTATTCTTTACGGTGCAGAAGGCAGTGTCAAGGTATTTTCATCTGAATACGGAGCCGATAACGAATGTAATTCTTCAGCTGTTTCCACCAATCCCAGAGCAAAAATTCAGGTGGCAACACCTTTATGTCTTGATGCGAGACTTTGCCGTCCCTGTGACTGCTGTAACAATATTCAGGATGCCGCTTCTTCAATTCCCAGAAATGTTGCAAGATACTTCCCCGGCTCATTCGGTCCCCAGAACAACCAGCGAGCCGTGAGAGTGACAATAGGACTTTTCTCCATAATTCAGCTTGAAAGAGATGTTCAGATGCTCATTCCCGCATATGATTTCTGTATGCCCACAAAAGAATGCTCCTGCGATACGGAAGATCCCTGTGACTCATTCAGAAAAATCCGCTTCCCCGTTTCAGAATTTTTCCCGCCCGACACACCTGACTGCGATAATCAAGGAGACGGCTTCAATCCCCCCTGCTGCTGCGGAAGATAAATCATAATTTAGCAGTCAGGGACTGCTAAATTATGATAATTCGGAATTATGAATTATGAATCCGGAATTTCGGGACCTGCGGTCGGCATTATATGTGCTTCGCACGTTCCTGAAAAAGCGATGTGCGAAGCACGAGCCATAGAGCGTAAGCGGAGCAAGATACGAAGTGTCTTCCTCAATTCCGAATTCCGAATTCCGAATTCCGAATTTTTATCGGGCTTCAGCCCGATAAATTATGATTTGTTGCATTTTGCTTTGGGGTGTTGTATAATATAGAAAAAAGAATGTGAAGGATGTGATATTTTGTCTGATTTACAAGGTTATACCTGTCCGTCTTGCGGAGGTAAGGTTGAATTTGATGCAAAATTACAAAAGCTTAAATGTCCTTTTTGCGATTCTGTTTATGAAACGGATGCATTTAAGGAATTTGATGAAGCTCTCAATGAAGAAACCGTAAAAAATGACAGCTTCAACTGGGAAAATGCCGAAAAAGCCCATTTTTCCGAAAATGAGATAAGCTCTCTTCGCAGTTATATATGCAATACCTGCAGCGGTGAAATCGTGACGGATGCCACAACTGCAGCCACAGCCTGTCCTTATTGCGGCAATCCCGTGGTTATGACAGAGCATTTCAAGGGACTTCTGAAGCCCGACTTTGTAATTCCCTTTAAGCTTGATAAAAAACAGGCTGTTGAAGCCTACAAAAAGCACATTTCGGGCAAAAAGCTTCTTCCCTCTGTTTTCAAGGATAAAAATCACATTGATGAAATAAAGGGTATTTATGTTCCGTTCTGGCTTTATGATGCAACCGTTTCAGGCTCTGCTCAATATAAAGCCAGCACTGTCCGTCATTGGAGTGACAGCAATTACAATTACACGGAAACACGTCATTATTCTGTTTTCAGAAGCGGCAATATGGCTTTTTCAAAAATCCCTGTTGACGGCTCAAAGAAAATGGCGGATGAGCTTATGGAGTCAATTGAGCCCTTTGATTTTTCCGAAGCGATTGACTTCTCCACGGCATATCTTTCAGGCTTTTTTGCAGATAAATATGATGTCAGTGCCGAAGAAAGCATTGTCCGTGCAAATGAAAGAATAAAACAGAGCACGGTTGAGGCACTGCGTTCAACAGTTTCGGGATATACCTCTGTTATTCCCACGGGAAGCAATGTCAATATGACAAACGGGAGCAATAAATATGCTCTTTACCCCGTATGGCTTCTGAACACGACCTTCAAAGGTGAAAAATTCATCTTTGCGATGAACGGTCAGACAGGTAAATTCGTGGGCGATCTTCCTATGGATAAATCAAAGTTCAATAAGTATTTTGCAATTTCAACAGCAGTCGGAACGGTTGCGGGCTTTGTTGCAACGGTTCTTTACAACCTGTTTATTGCGTAAGGAGGTGCCGAAAATGAAAAAAATCATTTCTCTTATAATTTGCACTTTCCTTGTGTTCACATTCTCATTAACGGCACTCGCTTATGACTATTCCGACGGCGGAAGAACTGCACTGGTCAATGACCTTGCACAGCTTATTTCCGACGAGGATGAAAGCACACTCAACTATAAGCTTGAGCAGCTGAGTGAGCTTTACGAATGTGAGGTTGCAATTCTCACGGTAAATACCACAGACGGTATGGATATCACAGAATATTCCGATGACTTTTATGATTATAACGGCTTCGGTTACGGGGAAAACGACGACGGCATAATGCTTGTAATTGATATGGGCGGCAGAGAATTTGCCATAACAACCCACGGCACAGGCATTGATATTTTTACCGATTATAATCTTTCACAGCTTGAAGCTGCATTCACTCCCTATTTATCTTCAGGCAATTACACAACTGCGTTTATTTCATTTTATGAAAAATGTGAAAGAATTTTCATTGATTACGAAGATTATCAGGAAAATTATGACGGCGGTTACGCATATTACCCGAGCGATGACGGTTATTATGATTACAACGATTATAATGACTACAATAACGACTATAATAATTATAAGCCAAAATCCGTTTTTTCTGAAATCTTCTCACTTAAATGGTTAATTATTTCAGTTATTATCGGTGTCGTTATTGCTTTTATTTATACAGCATATCTCAAATCGCAGTTAAAAACCGTAAGAAGCAAATCCTCGGCATCAGACTATGTTGTTCCGGGTTCTATGCAGCTCACACAGCAAAGAGATGTCTTTATGTATCATAATGTAAAGAAAACTCCCAAGCCGAAAAACAACAGTTCATCGGGACGCTCAGGCGGCTCATCCTTCGGTGGGGGAAGCTCAACCCACCGCTCATCCTCAGGCAGAACCCACGGCGGCTCAAGAGGAAGCTTTTAATAAAAATTACTGAAAATTGACAAAACAGGTATAAGCAGACACTGTGCAGCTTATACCTGTTATTTTTTGTTATACTGATTTATTAAAGTGTTTTTCCGCAAATTTCTTTATAAGCGGTTTCAGTGATTTTTATCATTTCATCAAATTTCAATTCCATATCCGCAACAAGAGCAAACTGGGTGTGACAACGAACAAGATTGTGGTCGGGATAATGAATTTTGAAATAAACGTCGCCGTCAATATAGTCAGTAAGGAAACGCATTCCGCATTCAAGTGTCATCATCTTTGCTGAGAAAGGAAGAAGTCTCACTTCTTCGGGAACCAGGCTTTCGCCTGCGGAGGTCAGAAAACCTCTGACATACTGCTCATAAAGTCCGAGATCAAGAGATACCTTTGAAACATCCTTTTCATCCTCTGCAGCGGTGTTTGCACCGAAACGTATGGCATCGCCGAAATCGTAAAGACTGAGCCCCGGCATAACTGTATCAAGG
>JAZSJT010000043.1:0-4719 GCA_045534425.1 Acutalibacteraceae bacterium
GCAAGCTTTAAGCAAAGCACGCAACAAATTCGATCATACTCCTTTTTTGAAGCTTTATAATGCTATAAGAGATGCCTATTATTCAAGTGAATATATTGCTACTCTTGATAAAATGCATAATAAATTTATTATTGCAATTGATGGCTCCGATACTCCGCTTCCTAATCTTCCTGGTTTACGAGATAAGTTTGGCGGAACAGGTGCAAAAGCTTCTTCTCCTACTGCACGTATGAGTATTGCTTATGATGTTACCAATGATTTTATTATGGATGCTGATTTTTCTCCGCTAACAGTTAGCGAAAGAACTCATGCTAAAAATCATCTTGAAAAAGTTGGTAATCTGATAGATTTGAAAGAAGCAATTTTCATCATGGACAGAGGCTATGCAAGCGAAGAATTAATCAGATTATACTCTGAAAAATCAAATTATTTATTCCGTATTCGTAATAAGTTCAATGTTGATATCGATAACCTTCCTCTCGGAAGTCATATTCTGAATATATATGATGGACTAAAGGTAAGAATTATTAAATTCACGCTTCCATCGGGTGAAATTGAAACTCTTATGACAAATTTATTTGAACTTAACGAATCAGAATTCAAAGAATTATACTTCATAAGATGGCCTGTTGAGGTAAAATTTGATATCGTGAAAAACAAGCTTGAAATGCCGTGTTTTGGCGGTTTCACAGAGAATATCATTATGCAGGATTTCTGGATTAGTATGTATCTTGCTAACATCGCTGCTATTGCTAAAAGAGAAGCAGACCTTGAAATCAAGGAGCAGCGCAAGAACAAAAACAACAAGTATGAATATCAGGCAAATGTGAATACTTTGATTGGATCCTTACGTGACCGTTTTGCTATAGCTGTCTTTAGTAGAAATCCATTTCACCGTGTAAAAGTTCTTAAAAGGGTTATCACTGAAATTCAACATTCAGTAGTTCCTATTCGACCAGATGATGGCTCTACACCACGTTATGAAAATACTCGTAAATCTAAATTCCATCATAATAAACGTTCTAATCTTTGAGTGCTTAAGTTGTGGATAGTGCTAATATAAGGGATAAGTAATCCATTTTTGATTATTTCAAAGTAGACCATATTACTAAATATCCAATCCCCACCTTCACTTGTTTGATACATACATTATCCCATATAATGGATCGTGATTAATCACAACCCATTATTTCATTCAGACCATTGTTAACAAACCTACATTCATTCAAAAATTCATTAAGGGCATCTCTAAAAACCCCTTTTGAGAAAAAACAGCTATGCACGACATCTGCTTCGTCAACCTCCCTTAGAGTGCGACAGCACGCCTGTGGAAGGTTTCCTTGCAGCTGCCATACCTATCTGTTTTTTCTTTAATCAAACGGGTTTTTAGAGATGCCCTTAAGAATCGATTCGTAAAGTTATTTAAAAACGTTTATAATAGTTTCAAGAATCTGTCCCATATAAAACTCTCCTTATTAATTATCATTAGAACACACATCATTTAAGCTTATCCATTATATACTGAAAACTTTCAGTCTTATGCGGCAGAGTACAGTCGGTACAATCCTTTATACCATTTTCGGTTATTGAATAATTTCCGCCGCAGTCAGAATGATTATACAGCGGACAATAACAGAAAAGGCAGTTGAAGTTTTCAGCATTATTCACCTTATGACAAGGGAAATACTCGCAGTTATGATTTCTAAAGAAATTTGAGCTGTTATCCATCTATACCCTCCATTTTCTGACGGTATTCAATCAATCCGTATTTGATTTTGATTCTCTCCATTTTCTCAAGCATAGGTTCTGCGGCAAGCATAATAAAGATTACTGTGCCGAAAGCATGTATTAAATCCATTGGAAAACCTGAAATATAATATGCTGTAATCAGCTTCAGGTTCAGGCTTTCAGTTGAAAACATAAATGCAGACGCAGGATTCATAATTCCACCGTAAATAATAACAGCTGAAAATGCTCCGAAAACCGCAAGAGATATACGATTTCTCCGAAGCCAGCCTTTTTTAAATAAAACTCCTGCAAAAAATCCAATGATTCCCATTGCAAACATCTGCCACGGAGTCCAAGGACCTTGCGAAAACATAATATTTGATACAAGCATTGTCACGGCTCCTACAAGAAATCCCGTTTCACCGCCAAATGCAACGCCTGCTATAATCGTAAGTGCAAGAACAGGCTTAAACTGGGGCAGCATAAAAAACAGACATCTGCCTGCAACACCGATAGAACAGATAACAGCTATTGTTACAAGCTCACGAGCCATAGGCTTTCGTCCCTCAAATACAATGAAAAAGGGCAGCATACATTCCGTCAATACAAGAAATGCAATCAGACTGTAACTGCTGCTGTCAAGATAGAATACCCCTGCAAATATAGTCAGCGGTATCAGAATTAGTATCGAAACAGCTGCAGCAACCGTTCTCTTGCTAAGATTTCGTTTTTCTTTCGGTGTCTGTATTTCGATTGACGGCTCGCTTCTTCTGCCAATTGCAAGCAGAAATACAGCAAGGGACACAAAGAGAATGATATATAAATACAGCTGATTTTCTCCTGTAGTGCTTATTCCTGTTTCGTCAATCATCGCTGTTAAATCAGAAATTCCTGTTGCGTAAATAAATACTCCAAAGGCAGTTAAGGCTGAAATCACAGCAATAACTTTTCTCCGTAATGGCAAAAAAATCGGCTTTGAATTTGTGTTTTTTACTGTTCTTTCAGGCAAAGGCTGTAATTTTTCTGAAACGCTGGTAGTTTCAATCGTTGTTCCACCGCAGCAAAGGATAATATCGTTTACAGTAACAGCGTCAGGAATATGATTTCTCGCCATTCTGTTTGCAGGAGTTGTATAAAAGCTGTTCCCCGAAAAGAATCCCCTCGGCGTACCCTCAGCCACAATATTACCGTCAAAGAACATTCCGCAATATGTGGTATATTCAGCACAAAATGAAATATCATGGCTTACCATAAGCACAGATATACCGCTTGCAGTCAGCTTTTTTATAATTTCGGCAAAATGAACCTTAAATTCAGCGTCCAAGCCTTTTGTTGGCTCGTCAAGCAGAAGAATATCGGGAGAAGTCAGCAAAACCTTTGCAAGTGCGGCTCTCTGCTGTTCCCCACCTGATAAATCATAGGGGTGGCGATCGAGTAAATCTGTAAGCTCACAAGTTGACACAGTCCACGACATAAGTCGCTCTTTCATATCAGATGAGATTTTTGTTCTGCCCAAAGCGTCATATAGCTCCTCTCTGACTGTCTTTTTCACAAAAAGCGTCTGCGGATTCTGCGGTAACATTCCGATTTTGCCGACTGCTCTTACCGTTCCTCTGTATGCTTTCTGAATTCCTGCAAGAACTTTCAATGCCGTTGATTTGCCTGCACCATTACCGCCAAGTATCGCATAGAATTCGCCTTTATGAAGCTTAATCGAAAAGCCTTTCAGAATATCAGGAAGTTCCTTGTCATATCTGAAAAACACTTCATCACATTCAAGGATAATTTCTTCATCAATTATATATTCATCAGCTTTGTAAAGCGGAAGAAGTTCCTGTTCTTTATTCCTCTCCGCAAGAAAATGACTTCCGTCACGGACTGTCACAGGACAGGGCAATTTTGTTTCAATACCTGCCCACACTCTCATTGCGGTTGGCATTGCAAGAAACATTCCGCTGTTTTTCCCCTTTAAAGCCATCCCCACATTTTCGGGAGTATCATCGCATATAATTCGTCCTTTTTCCATTACTACAATTCTTGTGGCAAAGGGAAACGCTTCTTCAAGACGATGCTCGGTGAGGATTATCGTTATGCCGAGTTCACGGTTTATTCTGCCAAGCAGATTAAGAAAATCAACTGCGGCTATGGGGTCAAGTTGGGCTGTCGGCTCGTCAAGAACAAGGATTTCAGGCTCCATTGCAACCACGGACGCAAGGCTTAAAAGCTGTTTCTGTCCGCCCGACAGTTCTGCAGTATTCTTGTAGAACAACGCTTCAATCCCAAAAAATGCGGCAGTTTCCGCAACACGCCGTCTGATAACAGGGATATCATATCCAAGGCTTTCCAATCCGAATGCAAGCTCGTGCCATACCTTATCCGTAACTATCTGATTTTCGGGAGATTGCAGAACGAATCCGATTTCCCGTGACTGTGTTCGTTCATCAATTTCTTTCAGCGATTTTCCGTCAAAAAGTATTTCTCCGCTTAATCTGCCGTGAGGAGTCAGACAGGATTTCATATGCCGCAGAAGCGTGGATTTTCCACAACCTGATGAACCGCAGATTATGACAAATTCGCCCTGTGTGATTTCAAGGGAAACATCATTCAGAGCATTGTTTTCTTCCTGTGGATATGCAAATCTCACATTTTTGAATACAAGGCTTTCCATTTCAGCTCCTCCTTTACATTTATTAAGAACGGTGTGATACACATTCCCAAATAGACAAAATAAAATGGTATTGTTGTCACATCAAAGGCGGCATAGCGGATATTCGGGAAATAACGGAAGCCGAATGCAGACACAATACTCCCTGCAAGAAGAAATAATCCGCAGAATCCAAACCATATTACAGCATATACATCACGTTCTTCAAAGCGGTATATAGAAAATGCAGTCCGCCCTTTCAGTCCGTATCCACGACTTTTCATGCTGTCGGCTGTTTCAATTGCGTTTTCAAGCGCCCATGTTACAGATGCCGAAAGAATTGTAAT
>JAZSJT010000050.1:0-4437 GCA_045534425.1 Acutalibacteraceae bacterium
TGTCATTTGCCACAACATTTTTAATGGAGCTGTCGGAGCTTCCCGTTATATCGCATGAAGCAATCACATCCCAAAGTGCAACTCCGTTTGACAAAAGAAACTCTCTTTTCTCTGCGATTGTCTTTGGCAATTCACAATCAAGAACAGCCGACAGAACTTTCCAAAATCTGTTTTGCGGATGCCCGTAAAAAAACATCTGCTCACGAGATTTCACCGACGGAAAACTGCCGAGAATGAGTACTTTTGAGTTTTTGTCATATAGGGGTGGGAACGGGTGTTTCGGCATATTATATACTCCTCATAAATTCTTCAACCTGACGTTTTGTTTTCAAAACAACGGTTTTATCTTTGTACTTCTCTGCAATTTCAGCATAATAGCTTCGTCTTTCCTTGTTTCTGCAACCGAAAAGAGTAAACTTTATAAACCACCAATTCATATCATTGGCGTAACCGTCTTGTCGGCGGCTCTTTGTTCGTTTAACTGCACGCAAAAAGCAGGTAGTTCTCGGAAGCTGAAGTAAAACTATTTTGTCTGCCTTTTGCAGTCGCTCGTCTATCATCAGATATGTATAGTAGCCGTCAATAATCCAATCTTCTTTTGTCATAAAGTCTGCAACCTTGGGTAGTACAACTGAATCATCAATGGGCTTCCATTCCTTGTCCCACTTGATATCATCAAGGTGAAGGACGGGAATATTTTTCTTTTCGGCTATATAGTCAGACAGATATGTTTTACCGCTTCCGGCATAGCCTAAAACTGCGATTTTCATTATCCTTCACCTCTCAATAGTTTTACTTATAAAATGTTGTAGTCCATATTTTGAAGCCGTTCTTTTCATAAAATCTGCGTACCGCTTCTGCATCTATTGTAGCAGACGAAAGAAAAATATGCTCAATACCATTTCTCTTTGCCTTCTCTTCAACTATTGTTAAAAGTTCTGCTCCAATACTCTTACTTCTGTATGCAGGAGCAATGTACAAATCATAAACTTGAAGATATTTTGCGTCCATCGCAAACACATTCATATAGTTATCTTTATCGTTTGCTTTCACTTCTCCCGTTACATAACCAATAACATTTTCATCGTCAAGAGCAATATAAAAATAATCTCTGTTGTAAGCTAAAATATCATCATCACTATCAGCAATAAAGCCATATGTTATCGCTTCGGTTTCCCATTGTTTTTGAAGTTTGGCAACAGCTTTTGCGTAGCAGTTTTCAAATTGTTTGTATGTAATGTTCATAATTTCACCTTGTTTCACTACTAATCTACTCAGCCTTTTTTGTGCAGAATATGCCACACATCATCACCGACAAATCCGCATTTTCTGTATAATGCCTCAGGATTAGTCAAATTATCAACCTTACCTGAAACGGTTGCAAAATCTGCAACACCTTTCATTCTGAACAGCAGTTCCGTCACTATAAACTGTCCTATTTTCTTGCCTCTGTATTGCGATAATACCTGTATCCATTCAAGGATAAGTTCTTTTGTTTCTGTATCAAAATCCGCTATGCCACAACCAACATATTTGCCCGTTGCTTTATCTTTAACCATAACCCATAATTCTGCATTGTAAACAGGTGTTTTAGTATAACTTTTAATAAGCTCTTTGTTTACAGATATATCCGTATATGAATCGTTTATTATCTGTACGATTGATTTAATATCTTTTCGTGTAGCTGTTGTAATCTCAAAATCATTAGTTATAATTCTCGGTATTTCTTTGAGATTGTGATACAGACGAAAATATTTTTCATCAGTATAGTCTGATAAGATATCTGCACTAAAATCCTTATCGTGCAGAATTTTCATATCAGGTGGTATTACAATATTTTTTGCTTTCCAATACGGAATAGAAAGAGTACCGCAAGGATTATTTAAATATTCGGTAAGTGTAATCATTTTTGCTCCAATCAAACTTCTTTTTCATATATGTACAAATTATTTTCAGGAGATTTCTTCCCACTGTTCGCAAAACCAACCGCACTCCAAAACGGCTCACCCGTGACGGGATCAGCAGTCAACCAAACATTACTGACACCGTTTGCTTTGAATATATTTTCAAGATGTTTGTAAATCTCTCTGCCGTAGCCATTTCGTCTGTATTCAGGCTTTACATAAAACTCCATAACATATCCCCAACCGGGTCTGACATAACCTCTATGCTCCTCACGGTCAATCTTGCCATAAGTAAAACCAATTAAATCTTCACCAAGATAGCAAAGCTCCACAAATCTGTCTTTATCCTCAGACATACCGACGATACTCGCAATAAACTTTTTTAGTGTTTCTTCAGGAGTTTCTCTGCCTACATTACTGTCAAGCTCCCTACAATAAGGAAGCATTATGTTTTCAAGGAGTTTGAGATGTTTTCTTTTGTTTTTAACTGTTACAAATCTTAATTCGCTCATTACTTTACCTCTTTCATAAAATTAAAAATGCGTCTCTGACTGTGAAATCAGAAACGCATAAATCCGTATAAAAGAAGTATTATTCACAAACGGACAAAACGGTAGCTGACTTCACTAAGTAAATTCTTTTCATCATTTTGTCCACCTGCCTTTCAATTGTTTTTATCAGTATAGCACTGGTATTGTGAAAAGTCAATATTTTACAGCTTTGTCAGGTGTAAATAAAATAAACACTTTAAGTATTGTAAAGTTAGAATATTGCTTTTTCAGTCGAATATTAAGCGTTTTTGTCGAAAAATCAAGCGTTTTTGTAGATTTGATTGAAGATAACTTATGATTATAGTAAATTTATAATATTAAAATGAAATTAGGAGAAATAAAATATGAGAATGAAATATGTTTATCATATATTGAAAAGAAACTTGGAAACGATAGAAAATTTTCAATTAGTGAATGATCCATACAAAATAGGTAATACAACAAATAATAGAGGAAAAGTGTCTAATTGGCAAGAATGCCGATTAGCATTTTTAGAAATAAAAAGAATTCCTATGTTTAAAGATTTCTGCACAATTGTGTTAGAAAATTCTTTTTTTGCAACCGAAAAGGATGAGTTTTACATTCCTTATGATGTATATCAGATAATTCAAAAAAATTACAATTATTTTAAACTGCAAGTAAATACGATTATTTCATTTTTTGATTCTGTTGGTTTTTCTGAAACCGAATATGGATTTGATGTTAAAATGCCTACCACAGATGATTTTGATGAGTTTTCAAAAAATGTTGATCTGTTTAATAAAGCATTAAATCAATGTCCGTTTTTATGTGCTGAAAATGAAAAAATAAAATTGAAAAAAACTGATATTGGTTCAATCTGGTTTGAGTTTTTCATAATTGCAACAAGCGGTTCAATAATTTTAGTTAATTTAGCAAAAATAATAGATAAGTGCATAAAGATTATGTCACATTATAAAACATTTAAACAACAAGAAGAACTATATCAGCAAGCAAAAATTGGAACAGAACAGTTAAAGACTATTGTTGATTGCAATACAGAAGTTATTAAAGCTCTTACTGATAAATGTATACAAGAATTGAAAGAAGAAATTCCCACTATTGAAATTAAAGATGATGGAAACGAACGAGTTCGATATACATTAGATACTTTAGTTAAACTTATGGATAAAGGAATGGAAATTTATGCGTCTGTTGATGCCTCACAAGAAGTCAAAGATTTATTTCCAACCTCGGATGAGTTAATTTTTTTACCAAAGCCACGGAAACTTCTTGAAGATAAAGAAGAATAAACTTATTTAAAGGCGACAAGAGAAAAACTCTTGTCGCCAATTTTTATTTGTATATTACTTCCTCACAAACAATCCCCCTCGCCCTTGCTTCAATATTCCCCATTCTCTGAACCCACTCCATTTGCTTCTCCTCTTTCAGTTGCTCGGTAACACCTTCAGCCTCTTTCATCTGCTCAATGAGAATGTCATACATATCCCTTGCCTGCTTCTCAACCTCAGCACAATACTGATAAAGTTTACCTTGCATAAGCAACGTATTGAAAAATACCTTCCTATTCTTTTCTATATGAGATTTATACAACATTCCCCACTTTCCGAGCCTGACATTTGCCTCTTCAGGTGGCAGTTTGAGGTTAGGAATAAGATAACCATTCACTTCTCGGTATGTAATTTTCATTTGATACATCCTTTCATTTTTCTCATTCGGCATAATGATGCTGATTTTTGGTTCAAAAATTAATTGTAAATAAATTGTAAACGAGCGATTTTTGCAAATTTTGTCTTCGGTAAATTTGTTAACCCTAAAACGCCCATAACCCCAGTAAAATAGGGCTTTTTCACCACCTTTCCTGTCGAAATTTGTGTAAGATTTTGTGTTGCTTTTCGCTTAATTTATGGTTCTATTTTAACATCTACAGGGGCCATTGCGGCTCCCATGTTTGCGGTGTCTGTTATGCCTGCATCTATTACTTTCCCGATATAAACTCTCGG
>JAZSJT010000085.1:0-11973 GCA_045534425.1 Acutalibacteraceae bacterium
TTCACCGCTTTGGTTGACTCTTCTTCCGTATATCATAATGCTTCAACCCGCTTTACCGACGGCGGCGAATTCGGTCTTGGTTGCGAAATCGGAATTTCAACACAAAAATTACACGCAAGAGGTCCTATGGGACTCAAAGAGCTTACAACTTATAAATATATCATTTCAGGTGACGGTCAGATAAGATAAGGAGTGACGAAAAATGACATATAATTTCGGTTTTATCGGTGCAGGCAATATGGGCGGTGCTCTTCTCACTGCCGCCGCAAAAAACAATGCTATAAATATTGCTGTTTTTGATACCTTTGAAGAAAAAGCAAAATTTTTTGCTGAAAAATTCAACAATGTCACATTCACTTCCCTTTCCGAATTAGTCAAAGAAAGTGAATATATTTTCATCGGAGTAAAGCCACAGATGGCAGATGACCTTTTTTCTGAAATTGCTCCTCTTTTCGATGAATGCAATCCTGTTCTCATATCAATGCTTGCGGGAACATCTATTGAAAAGCTCTGCTCTCTTTCGAAAAAAGAAATGCCCGTAATAAGAATTATGCCCAATACCCCCGCTTCAATCGGTGAAGGTGTTATTCTTTATTGCAGTAATGAAAAAGCAACAGATGAGCAGGTTGATTTTTTTGTAAACGCTATGAGCGGTGCAGGTCTTCTTGATAAAATAGATGAAAATAAAATTGATGCCGCAAGTGCGGTATCGGGCTGCGGTCCCGCATTTGCTTATATGTTTATAGAAGCACTTGCTGACGGTGCGGTTGAATGCGGTGTTCCCAGAGACAAGGCTATGATGTATGCCGCCAAAATGCTTTCCGGTGCCGCTGATATGGTGCTGAAAACAGGCACTCACCCCGGAGCGTTAAAGGATGCAGTCTGCTCCCCCGGAGGTACAACAATTGCAGGAGTACACGCTCTTGAGGACGCCGGCTTCAGAAGTGCCGCAATGAATGCAGTGACAGCTGCATACAAAAGAACTCTTGAATTAAAATAAATATTTCAGAATAAAAATTAAACACTGTATCAGAAAACTAAATTCAGTATCTGATACAGTGTTGTTTTTATCATTTAAGCTTTAGTTTCTTGAATTTGATGTAGTGCGAAGAGTTACATCGTGATAGCCGCCCTCTACGATGCTTACGGATGAAACAAGAGTGAGCTTTGCTTTTTCCTGAAGCTCGGGAATTGAGAGAGCACCGCAATTACACATGGTAGATTTTACCTTATAAAGGCTCTTTTCTACATTATCGTGAAGAGGTCCTGCATAAGTAACATATGAGTCAACGCCTTCTTCAAAGGAGAGCTTTGTGCTGCCGCCGAGGTCATATCTCTGCCAGTTTCTTGCTCTGTTGGAGCCTTCACCCCAATATTCCTTAACATAAGCTCCGTTTACCATAAGCTTATTTGTGGGGCTTTCATCAAATCTTGCAAAGTATCTTCCGAGCATTACGAAGTCTGCACCCATAGCGAGAGCAAGTGTAATGTGATAATCGTGAACGATACCGCCGTCGGAGCAAACAGGAATATAGATACCTGTCTTTTCATAGTATTCATTTCTTGCATTTACAACATCAATAACAGCAGTTGCCTGTCCTCTGCCGATACCCTTTGTTTCACGGGTGATGCAAATTGAACCGCCGCCGATACCGATTTTAATAAAGTCAGCACCTGCCTCTGCAAGGAAAAGGAAGCCTTCCTTGTCAACAACATTACCGGCACCAACCTTTACGGTATCACCGTACTTTTCGCGTATCCACTTTATGGTATTTGCCTGCCAGCAGGAATATCCTTCTGATGAGTCAATGCAAAGAACGTCTGCACCTGCTTCAACGAGAGCGGGAACACGTTCGGCAAAGTCACGGGTGTTGATACCTGCACCTACCATATATCTCTTGTCAGCATCAAGAAGCTCATTGGGATTGTTCTTATGCTGTGCATAGTCCTTACGGAATACGAAATACATAAGATTGCCGTTTTTATCAACAATGGGAAGAGAATTGAGCTTGTTATCCCAAATAATATCATTTGCTTCCTTGAGAGAAGTTTGAGCGGGAGCAACAATAAGCTTTTCAACGGGAGTCATAAATTCCTTTACCTTGAGGTCGGGGCTCATACGGCTGACTCTGTAATCACGGCTTGTGACAATACCTAAAAGCTTGCCGTTTGCCGTTCCGTCATCTGTAATTGCAACGGTGGAGAAACCGTTGATTTCTTTAAGCTCGATAACATCCTGAAGAGTGTGGTCGGGAGTAAGGTTGGAGGCACTAACAACAAAGCCTGCCTTATAATTTTTAACTCTTGCTACCATAGCGGCTTCGTCTTCAATGGACTGGGAACCGTAAATAAATGACATACCGCCTTCTTTTGCGAGAGCAATTGCAAGGGTATCGTTTGATACGGACTGCATAATAGCGGAAATCATAGGAATGTTAAGTGAAATTGCGGGTTCTTCGCCCTTTTTATATTTTACAAGCGGAGTTTTCAGTGATACGTTTGCGGGAACACAGTTTTCATCTGTATAACCGGGAACTAAAAGATATTCACTGAAGGTATGCGAAGGCTCGCTGTAATAAAATGCCATAAATAAATCTCTCCTTTTATCCTTACTTTTCCATATATGATAGCATATAAAAAAAATATAGTCAATTGTGTAATCTTTTATTTATTTATGTTGATTAGTAAATTTTTTTGTGATATATTCATTAATAATCAAAGAAATAAAAGGACTAATATATATGCCGGGAATTGGAACAATCGTAAATATTACCGCAGTTATCATCGGAGGAATAATCGGTGTTTTATGCGGAAAGAAAATCAAACTTGAGATAAGAGATTCTCTTATGAAGGCGGCGGGAGTTGCGGTTATTTTTATAGGCACCTCGGGAGCCCTTTCGGGGCTTATGAAAATAACGGAAGACGGCACTCTCACAACCGACAATGCACTGATGATGATTATATCTCTCACTATCGGAACACTTATCGGTGAGCTTATAAAAATTGAAAAGAAGCTTGATACATTCGGTGAATGGCTGAAGAAAAAGGTAAATGCCGTTGAAGACGGCGGTTTTGTGGGTGCCTTTGTCAACACCTCACTTGTAATCTGCGTTGGTGCAATGGCAGTTGTGGGAGCGATTGAAGACGGCATCGGCAAAAATCCCTCAACTCTTTTTGCAAAGGCTCTTCTTGATTTTCTTATCGTAATCATAATGACCTCCACTCTCGGAAAAGGCTGCCTTTTTGCTTTTATTCCCATAGGAATTTTTCAGGGAAGCATCACTGCTCTTTCTTATTTTCTGGAGCCTCTCTTTTCCTTGGGAACGGTGCTTTCCGATATGTCCCTTGTGGGAAATATGCTGATCTTCTGTGTGGGAATAAATATCTGCTTCGGCAAGAAATTCAACGTAGGCAATATGCTCCCCTCACTTATTGCGGCAATAATTTATTCAATAATTAATTCTTATATATGAGGTGTAAAAAATGGGTAAAATAGTGGCTCTCGGCGGAGGAAGATTTGATAACGGTGAAATGGATAATGTAACCGAGCATATCATTTCACTTACGGGCAAAAAGAATCCTCTTATTCTCATTATCCCCACTGCAAGCTTTGATGAGATGGATGAAAATGACGATGTAAAGCTTTGCTTCGAAAAATTCGGCTGTACAACGGATATTCTCTTTCTTACTCACGAAGGCGTAACAGAGATTGTTATAAAAGAAAAAATAGAATCCGCCGACGGAATTTTCGTGCAGGGCGGAAATCTCAAATTCTTGATGGATACCTGGAAAGCCACGAAAACAGATAAATATCTTCTTGAAGCCTATAAAAAAGGCACTGTTCTTTCGGGGGCATCCTCGGGAGCTATGTGCTGGTTCAATGAAGGCTATGACGACTGCATAGACGGTCAGTTTGTATTTGTAAAAGGACTTGATATTATCCCGTATATAAACTGCCCTCACTACCAAAGTGAATACTGGCAGACATTTGAAGAGGCACTTGCAATCACAAAAAAATCAATTTCGGGAATTGCCTGTGACAACGGAGCCGGATTTTGCATAAACGACGGAGTATATTACACCGTAGCAGGAAACGAAGACGGCGACTGCTATTTCTACGATGCAAACGACAATTTCAAGAAAATAAACATAAATCAGAGTCCGGAAATACTTAAAGCTCTATAAAATATTTATACCGATTTCACAAAAAAATATTTTCTTTTTATCTATTTCGCCTACCTCTTTTTATTGACAATATTGTAAAAATAGTGATAAAATACTGTTAATGTATTGTTAATGGAGAGAGGTTATTTTATGGATTTTAAGAAAATTATTGACAACAAAGACAAAACCGCAAAATACATAATTGATGAAATTACACACATCATAAAAACCTGCGGAAAAAGAGATCCGGGTTCAGAGGGTGAAAAAAAATCCTGCGAATATATGGCAAAGGTCTTAAAGGAAGACTGCGGCTGTGAAGATGTTAAAATTGAATCGTACAAAGTAAATCCCGGTGCGTTCTACGGATGGATTTATTTTACCTGCTCATTCATTCTTTTATCAATGATTCTTTTCTTCTTTGCACCTGTTTTTGCAATTCCCCTTATAATTGCGGGCTTCACACTCACAATTCTTGAATTCGGTCTTTATAAAAAAGCAATTGACCGTCTTTTCAAGGAAAAAACCAGCCACAATGTTACCGCATTCAAAAAATGTACAGGCGAAACAAAGAGAAGAATTATCTTCAATGGTCACCCCGATGCCACATGGGAATGGCCCGTAAACTATGCACTCGGCGGTGTGGGATTTGAAGGCCACGCAATTACCGTTGCACTTGGTGCGGTATATTTCCTTATCATATCAATAATCAATGTTATAAAAAACGGTATCGTTTTCGGTATGCCAGATATGTCCTCACCTCTTACAAAAGCAGGACTTATAGGTCTTGTTTTTGCTCCCTTCGTTGCCGGTCTTTTCTTTATGGTAAACTACAAAAGAGTTGTTGACGGTGCAAACGACAACCTTACAGGCTGTTATATGGGTATTGCTGTTCTCAAGGCTTTGAAGGATGAAGGCATTGAGCTTGAAAACACAGAAATCGGTGTTATTCTTACAGGCTCGGAGGAAATCGGTCTTCGCGGTGCCAAGGCATGGGTTGAAGCACATCCCGATGAATTTCAGGATGTTCCCACCTTCATTTATTCCTTTGACACAATAAACGATCCCAAGTATCTTATGGCAAACTACCGCGACCTTAACGGTACGGTTAAAACCGATGCCGAGCTTTGCGATCTCTTCGTAGAAGCTGCCGAAGCCATTGGTGTTCCCTGTAAAAAAGGTATGATTCCTCCCCTCGGCGGTGCAGTTGATGCCGCAGGCTTCGCACAGGGCGGGTACAGAGCAGCAGGTATCACGGGACTTAATCACAAGCTTGAAAGATATTATCACACCCGTCTTGATACATATACCAATATGAATGAAAAGGGTATCGCAAACTGCTTTGCAGCAACAGTTAAAACTCTTGAAATGTTTGACAATGGTGCAAAACAGTAAGCATCATATAAAGCGTTCACTCAGGTGGACGCTTTTTTAAATCATATCTCTTGTAAAAAAATTACTGTGATAAAATGAAAATAAATTCTCAATGAAAAGAGTGATTTCTGTGAGAGAAAATATCAGAGTTTATGTGACAGATGTCCCTTTTAATGCAAAAGGCGACGGAAAAACCAACGACAGAAAAGCAATTCAGGATGCTCTGGATTTTGTTTATTCCAAGGGCGGAGGAACTGTTGTTCTTCCTGCAAACAGAGTTTTTTTAAGCGGCGGAATAGTGCTCAAGGATAACACAGAACTTCATTTTGAAGACAAAGCCGAGCTTTTTCAGAGCAGTTCCCGGGATGATTATGTAAAGCCTGTAAACGGAGAATATGTCCCCTATAAGCCCAATTACGGTCATAATATATCACCCGACATAAAATGGAGCCATCTGTGGTATTATAACTTCCCTCTTATTTTTGCTCCCGAAGGCACAAAAAATATTAAGGTCACCGGAAACGGTACCGTAAGAATGATGCCGGACGATGTTCCTGAGCTTATTATGAAAATCTGTCCTATAGGTTTTTATAAGGTTGACGGCTTTGAAATTTCAGATATTCATATCACGGACTATCATTCATATGCTATGATGCCCTTTACAAGCAAAAACGGACTTATTAAAAATGTAAAGATAGACAAATGGAGTCACGGCAACGGAGACGGAATATGTCTTATGAACTGCCAGAATATAAGAATCACGGGTTGCGAAATGTTTACGGGTGACGACTCCGTATATATTTTTTCATCCTATAAGGACCCCCGAAAAAGCGAATGGTGGTCTTCGGATGAACCGCAGCCCTCTCTCAACATTGAAATTGACCATAATAATCTTCGTTCAAATCACTGCAAGGGCTTCGGAATGATTCTGTGGGGAATAGACTGCCCCGACCAAAGCAAAATTGAAGTCAGAAATGTTTATGTTCACGATAACTATTTTCAGACTATGGGCAACTGGAATTATAACCCATATACGACAAGAAACGGCAATCCCCCCGTAACACATTTCCGTTTTGAGAACAATGTTATAGATGCCATTGAACCCAATTTTTTTGAGACACAGATAACAGATATGAACTTCTTCCATTCCTCAAAGCATTTTCTGAACGGCGGCTTTGAAAACGGCGGTTTTGTTTTCTGGAGTGACAGGAAGAACAATAATCCCGAGTCTGTGGGGGTAGGTCTTTATGAGAATGAACAGCCTGACAATGAAGAGGGGCCCTGCGGAAAAGCTTACGGATATATTTCACATCTTGATGAGGGTGACGCAGCAATTTATCAGGGACTTTACATATCTTCTGCCGAGCCTTGCTGCTTTTGGGCAAAGCTTCAGACTTCAGGATGTACCTGCCGTATGTTTGTAAGAGACCTCGACAGCGGTGAGCTTGTTGCCTCAAAGGATTTCGGGAACACCGAATGGGAAGATGTTCAGCTTGATTTTACCGTACCCAAAAGCACAAACTATCATATAGGAATTGAAAGAGGCAACGCCACGGAAGGCTGGGCAAAAATTGACAATGCAACACTTCTGGGAAACGACGAAGCCGCCTTCGGATATAAAAGAGCGGGAACAGACTATCAGAGAAGCTGGAAGCCGCTCTATTATTACAATCCTGATTTATGGAAAACAGAATAAAAAATTGCTCTTCCTTAGCCGAGTGTTCGTAAGGACACTCGGCAGTTTTATTCGCCTTGCGGAGAGTTTTATTGCTTCTCTCGCTGATTACTTTTTGCTTAGTGTTATTGACCTTCGGGCAGTTATTGGCGAATAAAATATCACTATTGCTGAAAGCAATAATATCACTCTGCTGTCAGGCAGAATAACACTTATGCTGCGAGAAAAAAGCGCACTTACTTACCATCAAAGATGAAAGTGCTAAAAAAATAAGAGGTAACACGGAATCTATCCGTATTACCCCTTTTCTGTTTTTAGCAACACTGCTCATTCTCAGACGGATTTATATGCGTTTCAGCTTAGTCTATGTATTCATAGAAGTCCAGTGAAACAGCATTGTTGCAGGTAAAGCCTATGTTCGCGGTGTAAGTAACGAAGGAGTAGGCAATCTTCAGGTTTCTGATGTTGATGTCGATATTCATATCATACTTCATATCCGTTACCTTGCCTGTTACCTTGTTGACAGAAACGGTAAGTGAGCTGTCATGGTAACGCTGAGCGAAGGAGTCATAAGTGATTTTCATACCGTCACCGCTGTTGTTGATGGCATTGAGTGCGCTGGTGAGATATGCACTTGTGAGAATATCGAAGACCTTGCCGTGTCTTGTGCTGATTGCTGAAGTGGGGAGATATGTGAAGCTTTCTTCTTCGAGAATAAGCTTCAGGTCATAGGTGTAAGAGCCTTTGTCAAGGAAAACAACACTCTTGATATCGCTCATTTCAAGACCTTCAATAATAGTCATATACTGTCCTCTTACGGGTACGTTGAGCATATAGTTTTCCCATGCTGCAGTTGAGCCGGAAGCAACGGCTTTCTGCTCGAAGGTCTTAGGAGCCGCAAGGTCACTGAACATACCGTAAAGGTCATCTTCCTTAATCACATCACCGTAGGAGCCTGTGTTAACGAGAGAGAAGTTGGTGAAGTGAGATATATCGTTGCGGATAAAGCCGGGAAGATTATCGCTTGTTTTCACTGAGTCAGCCTTTTCTTTAAGAAGATTAAAGAGCTGCTGCTTTGTGCCGGAGGGTTTTGTGAAGGTGTCTGTGGTGAGCCAAACTTCCTTATAGTTGACAGTGTCGAAGCTGGTCATAACTATAATCTTGACGCCGCCGTTTTTCAGCATCTTGACATTGCCGTTTGAGTCAACGGTTGCAACGGATTCGTCTGTTGATGCGAATCTTACTGATTCGCCGTCACCGCCGGGCTTGAGTGAAGCCTTAATCTGATAATATGAGCCGGGTCTGCAGCCTTCAAAATAGCTCTTTTCTATTTCGACTATGCTTCTGCAATAAATCTGGAAGGTGCCGTTATAGGCGTTGTCTGAGGTGTAAGCGGTTATTGTGGCAGAGCCTTTACCCTTAACGGTGACAGTACCGTCCTGTGAAACCGTTGCAACGGAGGTGTCGCTTGACTTCCATTTAAGTGATGTTACCGGATATTTTGAGCTGATTGATGAATCAACCGTAGCTGTGAGCTTTGCGCTGTTACCGTAGTACCAGGGAGAATCATCACCCATATAGGTCACATTTATCATTTTCTTGATAACGCTCACTCTTACTGTGGCAGTTCTGCCTGAATCGTTTGCTCTGACTGTAAGGGTGAAAGCAAATGCTCTGTTTGTCTGAGGCTCGATGGTTGCCTTAAGACCTCTGATAACACCGTTTGCGTCGATTGAGATATAATCTGAAACTTTCAGTGTTTCTGTTTTGGTTGACTGGAGAGGCCAAAAACCGGTCGTGTATGAATAGCTGTAGTCTGCACCTGTTACGGTGAAGGCTTTGTTGGTTGTGTCTTCGGGAGTGAATACGGGGTTGATAACTGCCATTTCGCCCACAACGAGATTCATTGATGTGGGAACGGAAATGCCTGTTGAAACAACATTTTTGACTGTAAGTGTGTATGAAGCCTGCTTGCCGCCGTCTTCACTTGTGGCGGTGATAATTACGCTGCCGGTCTTGATAGCGGTTATTTCGCCTGTTTTTTCATTGACTGTAGCAATTGCGGGATTGCTGGATTTATAGGTGATGTTTTTGTTTTCGGCATATTCGGGAATAACCTTTGCCTTCACTGTGCCTGTTTTGCCCGGTGCAATTGATGCGGGCTTTGTTACGAATTCCACGCCTGTAACTCTTGTGTCTGAGGTTTTGACATTTGTCAGGAGCGTAGCGTTTTCGTCGCACTTGTCACAGCCTGCATTTGCACAGTGTGCAATAACATAGAAATTATAAGCAGTGTCGGCACTCAGACCCTCGGCAGTGTACTTTGTGGTGTTGGCTGTGGGCAGAGAAAGCTGTTTGCCGTCCATAAAGAGCTTATAGCCTGCTGCGCCGGGGACTGAACTCCATGAAAGTGAGATTGAATTATTGGTTGTACCTGTGCAGATGAAGCTTTCAACCTTGCCCAGAGAAGCAGTAACCTTTTCACTTTCCGTGTAGGCACTGTAAACATAGCCGTTGGAGGTTTTCATGTAAGCGCGCACTCTGAAGCCGTAGTCTGTGCAGGGAGCAAGACCGTTGACTGTGTAGGAGGTGCCTGTTACGTTTGAAAGCTTGGTGTAAGCGCTCTTGGTGTCGCCGTCATAGGTACACATATAAATCTGATAGGTTGATATGTTGTCAGCCTTATCCCATGTGACGGTGATATTCTGTCTGCCGGCTGTTGCACTGAGATTTTTTACGGTGCCGGGAGCAGTTTTAAAGGCGAAATAGTCGGAGTTGTTGCCGAGAATATCCTTTGCCTTGTTATAGCCTCTTACTCTTACGGTGTAGTCTCTGTATGAGTAAAGATTTTCAAGTGAAATTGAGGTGTCCTTTACAGTGAAGGTCTTTGTTCTTTCCGTAACCTCGTCTGTGAGTGTAACTCTGTATTCGTCAGCCTTTTTGACCTCGTTCCATGACAGCGTCACTGAGGTTTCTTTGAGATTGGAAATTTTGAAGGTGGTGGGCTTGCCTATGGTAGAGGTAGCACTTATGCTTGTGTAGGAGGGGGAGTAGAGATATTTGCTGCCTGTTTTGGCGTATGCTCTTACTCTGAATTTGAAGGTGGTTGCACTTTCAAGACCTGTTACGGTGTAGCTTGTTTTGGTTGTGTTGTCCAGCTTTACCCATTTGCTGTTTTTGTATTGGTAAACCTGATATGCTCTTGCACCTGTTACCTTGCCCCATGAAAGCTTGATTTTTGTTGAGTAGGGTGTAGCCTTAAGTGAGGAAACAGCCTTCGGTCTTATGTAAAAGCTCTTTGTAGCCGTACCCGTATAGGAACCTTTACCTTTTACGGTGATAGTTGCTTTACCTACATTTTTATTGTCCTTATAGCTTACTGTGTAGGATTTAGTTGTGAGCTTCTTTTTGCCTACCTTGACCGTAACTGTGGGTTTAATGGTTTTGCCTGTGTAGGTGTAGGTAGAAGCGGAAATTGAGATGGCAGCGTTTTTAATTGATGTTGCCGCACTCGCGGGAAGTGCAAAAACGCTGAACATAAGAACAAAGCTCATCAGGGTAATGACTATACCCGGTAATATTTTCTTACGCATATATTTCATCCTTTCTTAAAAGCCTAAATTGTCATTGACAAGCATGACAATAATTCTTTCTTTTTCTCTGCTGCGGCGGGTAACAACTATCTGATTGCATATGCAGTCGGGGCTAAGACAGTTGCCGCATTTGCCCTGAACACTGCAGGGCGTGTTTTTATTAAGGCGGATTGTGTTAGGCGGTGAGGCAATATCTCTTGTTCTTTTATAGCCTGCTTCAACACTGTCTACAACCTTATTCATACCTGCCACAACAATAACATGCTTAGGTCCGTAAATGAGAGATGCCACACGGTTGCCGTTGCCGTCAACATTGATAAGCTCACCGTCAAGGGTTATTGCGTTGGTACTCATAAGGAAATAGTCGCTGAGAAAGGTTTTAACTGCAAATTCCTGCTGGGCTTCGGGTGTTATGTACTGCGTTCTGTCAAGAACCTCATATTTGCCCTCGCTTTTCAGTGCCTCGGGGATGCCGCACTCGTGTATACTCATGCTGCCGCCCCAGCTGATAACACTGCCTTCGGGTATAAGCTCAAGAACTTTTTTGCGGCAATCATCTGCGCTTTCACAGTACACTGCCGTCATATTGCGCTTCTCCAGCGCTTTTATAATTGTCTGCGCCTGCTTTTCACGGGCATCATAAACAAAATTCATATAAAATTCTCCTTACCGATATAAATTCAAATCAAAATTCTCCCAAAATACACAAGAGAGTCCAAAAGCCAAGAAGTAACAATATAAAAAACATATATTCTTACCTCTAAATTTTGATACACAACCATTATAGCAGATAATTACAGTTTTTACAATACTATATTAATAACACATCAATGTGAAAAATAAATGAAAAAAATTTCCTTTTTTTGTTGCCGTTTACATTTATTAAAAGTAGTTTTAAATGTGTTTTTGCACACAATAATGAAGTAGTGTGCAATAAAAAATGAGAAAATTTACGATAAATATAGACAATTAGTAAATTTTTCATAAAAACATAAAAAAGGCTTTTATTTTGTGGTTATAAATGTTATAATACACAAGTTAAAGGGTGTTAATATACCTTATGAAAGAACTTAACATAGCCGTAGGGCTGATTTTTTAAAATTAGAGATTCTGATATTTCTTCCGAACAATAAAAACGGAAAGAGGAGATTGATTTGGAAAAACTTGTTA
>JAZSJT010000068.1:0-2400 GCA_045534425.1 Acutalibacteraceae bacterium
CCCGATATTGCAACGACCTTGTTTATCTGTTCGTTTTCTTCGGGTGAGACTCTGAAGCCAACCGTTATACTGCGGAAACGGTTGTGCTTATCAAGATTTTTTGCTGACATTTCAAGCACGCTCCATATTAAGTTTTTCTGCAATCTCCGTCTGCTTTGACGGGAAGAGGTGAGCATATCTGTAAGTGATGTCGATGCTCTCGTGACCGACCCTGTCCGCAATAGCAAGAGGAGTGAATCCCATATCAATGAGAAGTGAAACGTGAGAGTGTCTTAAATCATGAATACGGATTTTCTTAACTCCTGTTTCTTTGCAACCTCTTCGCATTTCACTATGAAGATAAGCCTTGGTTATGAGAAACACTCTGTCATTCTTCTTCGGCTTGTAAAGTCCTTTGAAGTACCTTTGCATTTCATCACACAGGAAGTCAGGCATCGCGATTGTGCGATTGCTCTTTTTTGTTTTCGGAGTGGTAACAACATCCTTACCCTTGATGCACTGATAAGATTTGTTGATTCGTACTGTCTGTTTTACGAAATCAAAATCACCGTAGGTAAGAGCCAACAACTCACCGAGACGGATACCGCACCAATAAAGCATTTCAAATGCGTAGTAGGATAAAGGCTTGTCCATCATCGCATCGGAGAACTTTGTGTATTCTTCCTTTGTCCAGAAGAGCATTTCCTTTGTATTTGCTCTGCCCATATTGCCGGCCTTTGCCGCAGGATTTGACGGTAGCTCATAATACCTTACAGCGTGATTGAAAATTGCACTTAACTGGTTGTGAATTGTTTTCAGGTACCCCGAAGCATAAGGCTGACCGTCCTTATCCCGGTATGCCATCATTTCTCTTTGCCAGGCTAGTACATCTGGAGGTTTGATTTCACACATCTTCTTTTTCTTGAAGTAAGGAAGAATCTTAAGCTCGATTACACTAGTTTTCATAACCCACGTGTTTTCCTTAAGTCTTTCTTCAAGATCACTTTTATAGATGTCGTAAAACTCCTCAAAGGTCATATTCAAGTCACCTGTGTTTTTGTTTAGAAACGTATTCTCCCAGGCGACTGCTTCCTTACGGGTTTTGAAGCCTCGTTTTACTTTACGGGCATTTTCGCCCTTCCAATCTGTGTAGTAAACCGAAACATACCACGTGCCGCGTTTCTTGTCTTTGTAGACTGCCATTTACAGTCTCCTTTCTTTTTTAATCTTTGTCAGGCATGCCGTAAATCTGCTCAGAGAGATAACGGCGACTGACCTTGCCTTTGATTACGAAGAAGCCTTTTGCTTCAAGCTCTTTGTTGAGCTTTTCCATAATCTGATAAGCAAGTGTTTTGGAAATACCAAGCTCTTCGCTGATTTCCTTTGCTGTCATTAAAACTGCCATTTGGTTTTCCTCCTTTCGGTTGGTATTTATTACAAGTCGGTTGACCGACATTGAATACTGTAGTTTCTTGCGTTTTTGTGTCTTACTTAAAAAGTCCTCTCAAGGGGTGACTTTTAAAATGTCTTTTTTTGGAAGTTTTTTCAAAACTTTTTTCAAAAAATTGAAATTTTGTAGCTTTGCACAAAACTAACATCTTAGTTTTGATTGTTTTTACCCTCTCAAGGGGTAGGGATTTAGAAAGGCAAAAATGAAACCAAAATGCAAAAAAATTTTTTAAAATCTAAAATTTTGTAGCTTTGCACAAATAGGTGTGTTACTCTTTGTATAAAAACACCCTTCACTAGTTGGGACAGAGAATGGCACTTTATCACCCCTAAAATTGAAAAAAGTTTCAAAAATTTGAAAGTTTGTGAAAATTGACGAAAAATACCCCTCACTTGTAAGGGAACGGGAAGGGTAAAAAAACAACCCCAAATCGAATATTTTTGATAAAATTTTAAAGTTTGTGAATCTGCCGGATAAAATACCCCTCACTTGTATGGAACGGGAGAAGGTAAAAATGAGGTATATCGGATAAACTTTTTTAAAATTTTCAAAAGTTTGTTAAACCTGCCGAAAAAATAACCCTCTACTTGTAATGACTGGGAAAGGGTAAAAAGAAGGTAGTTTTCCGAAAAAACTTTTCAAAATGCAAAAGTTTGTTAAAACTGCACAACAAAATTCATAGTATCACGCTGCCGAAAAATGGGCATAAAAAATACCTCTCTCGAATGAACTAAGTGTTCAAACGAGAGAGGTTTTCTCTTGTATGAAATTAATGTGGGAAAGCCGTATACAGTATCATTTTTGTATCACGAGGCTTTCTGAAAGTCCCGAAACCCTTGATATATAAGGCTTTGTGGACTTTTCGTTTCTTATTCCCACTCTATAGTTCCTGTGGGTTTGGGGGTTATGTCATAAAGAACTCTGTTTATTCCGTTTACTTCGCTTGTGATTCTTGCGGTTACTTTGTGAAG
>JAZSJT010000013.1:0-2228 GCA_045534425.1 Acutalibacteraceae bacterium
AAGGGGACCTTTGCGTCCGCTTTTTGCCCAACGGGGTTTTTTGAGATAACCGCCTTTTGCACGGTAGGTTACGAAGGTGCAGTCGCATTCTTTGACAAGTGCTGCATTCCGCTTTGATATGAAGCCCGTTTCTCCCGTGCTTGTGAGGCATCCTTCGGGGTACATAGCAACATTTACACCGGCTTTTATATTTTTTACTATATCATTGAATAACAGGTCAGTGCCCTTTTCTCTCTCAAAAATTATGGGAGCATCAAGGAAGTTGTAAATTTTTCCCACAAATCCCGAGCGGATAACGTGGTCGCTCATAACAAAGCGGACATAACGCTTCATTGTTTTAATAATAAATATCGGGTCCAGTGCATAGGTGTGATTTGCGAAGACAAGATAAGGCTGTTCTTTGATTTTGATTTCTTTATCAGAGAATTTCAGAATTTTTACTGCAGGATGCTTTACTATAGTTCTTAATGTAAAAATAAGAATTTTACTTCTTAGAACTCCTTTTTTTATATTATTATTCATTATAATATTCCTTTATGTTTTTGATTTATGCTGCGAAAAAAGTTTTATAATACATTGCTTGATTGAATGCTGTTGCGTGGGGATATCAATAATTTGTTGTCGGAAATTCAATAAATTGCAGTGTGTTATATAAAAATATTTTCTTTCGTATAAGGGGATTTACAGAATGTAACGGAATTTGCTGCGTTAAAGAGTAATCTGAACAACTCAAAATAAAACCGAAATTATTTTTTTCATTGACATCCGCCCTTTCTTATATAATGATATAATTATTATTACATATAAGCAATATATGTGTCAATAATTTTATGTTGAATAAAGTCTGTTCATATGCTAACATAGCCTTGAGGTGTTAGAATGGATAAAATAATTATTAAAGACCTGAAGCTTTTCGCGTATCACGGCGTCAATGAGGAAGAAAAAATCAAAGGCCAGAATTTTGTTTTTGATATTACCGTGTGGCTTGATTTATCAGTTCCGTGTGATACGGATAATGTGAATGACACTGTTAGTTATTCAAAGATAATAAAAACGGTAAGTGAAGTATTTACGGCAGAAAAGTATGATTTACTTGAAAAGGCCGCTGCGGTTGTTATGAAAGCATTGTTCAATGAATTTTCTGCAATTGAAGAATGTGAAATACTTCTCAAGAAACCTGAAGCACCTATAAAAGCTGATTTTTCATATGTTGCAGTGGAAATAAGGAGAAAAAGAGATGAATAAAACCGCATATATTGCTTTTGGCGGAAATATTGGAGATACACAAAAAGTGATTTTTGAAGCGGTGGAGGCATTGAAGCTTGTTCCGGGAATATCCGTTTTAGCGGTTTCTGATATGTTTGAAACAAAACCGTGGGGATATGAGGAGCAGAATAATTTTATAAATGCCTGTGCAAAGCTTGATGTGACAATTTCACCGCAAGCACTTCTCGGCGTATGTCTCGGTATTGAAGCTGCTATGGGCAGAAAGAGAAGTATAAAAAACGGACCGCGTATCATAGACATAGATTTAATAATGTATGAGGATGAAGTAATAAATACAGATGAGCTGATTCTGCCTCACCCTCGGATGTGGGAAAGAGATTTTGTGTTAGTTCCGCTTTTGCAGGTTGTAAATGAAGATAAAAAAGATGTAACAGAAAACGGAATTAAAAAACTTAAAGACAGATATGTGGTATAATTTACATATATATAGTGGGTACAAAGGAGCTTGTATCCACTATATGTTATTATGCACAAGAACAGCCCGGTCGCGTTGTGGCAAATGACGAAAAAAGTTTAAAAAAGGTGTTGACATTTGCATTTTCCTGTGGTAATATATGCAAGCACTTGAGAGAGCGGTAGCGAATGAACGTACCCTCCGAAAAAAGTGTAAAAAAATCAAAAAAAAGTTCTTGACAAAGGCAAACGGATGTGTTAATATGTTCGAGCGTCGAAAAAGAGCGTAAAACAGTTTCGGAGCACGGTCAACAGGCTGTGAAAAAGAAATTGAAAAAAGTTAAAAAAACCTCTTGACAAAGAGAAAGCGAAGTGATATAATCACAAGGCACTCTTGAGAGAGGGCAAAAAAACAAAACGAACCTTGAAAATTAAACAACGACAAAAAATGAAACCCTTGAAGATTAATTTGAGTTTAACAAGTACAACTTGTGAACAGTAAATTCGAGATTTCTTGAATTAAACGTCAGAAGACGAAAAGAGCTAAC
>JAZSJT010000089.1:0-5087 GCA_045534425.1 Acutalibacteraceae bacterium
CAAGTCCCAACATCAACGGACTTTCTTTGAAGTCCGAAAGGTTAAACATAATAACATCCTCCAAGATTAAATATACTGAATTATTATACTATACTCTTTAAGAACCGTCAAGCCATAATAATTAAATATAATAATATATAAAATATAAATACGGAACGGTCATCAGACCATTCCGCCGTTTACACCCAATATCTGTCCCGTTATATATGAACATTTCTCCGATGCAAAAAATGAAACAGCATGTGCAACATCTTCAGGTATACCCATTCTTCCCATAGGTATATCTTCACAAATTTGCTTTTTTTCAACATCAGAAAATCTGTTCATCATATCTGTTTCAATAACTCCGGGGCATATGCAGTTTACTGTTACACCGCTTAATGCACACTCTTTTGCCAGTGCCTTTGTAAGTCCTGCAACTCCCGCTTTTGAAGCAGAATAAATGACCTCACAGGAAGCCCCCTCCTGTCCCCAGACAGAAGAAATATTAATTATTCTGCCGTAATTTTTTCTTATCATAGCAGGAAGTGCCTCACGGCAGCAGTTGAATGTACCTTTCAGATTTATATCAATAACTCTGTTCCATTCGCCGTCTGTAACATTCTGAAATAGTCCCCAATGTGATACACCAGCATTATTTACAAGCACATCAACGTCCCCTGCTTTTTCTCTTATGAGGGAAAACATTTCCGACACTTCATCAGAAGAAGCCACATCACATTTTACAGGAAAAGCATCATAACCCATATCAGCCAATTCAGAGCAAAGTGCATATGCCCTTTGCTCTGAGTTAAGATAATTTACTGCCACTGTAAAACCGTCTTCACACAGCTTTTTTACTGTTGCGGCACCTATTCCTTTAGCACCGCCCGTTACCAATGCAGTTTTTTTCATATTAAGCCACAACATCCTCAAGAAGCTTCATAAATCCGAACATACCTGTCATTCCCTTATATGCCTTATAGCTTGAGGGAGGATTTATCTTATCTGCGGGAACAGTTCCCGTAATGCTGTCAATTTCCATAGCAGTAACAAGCCTTCCGGATTTATCGTTTGTCACAAGACGAACAAGCTTATTCCCTGCAAGATATACGCGGGATTCACCTGCTTCTACATTAAAATGATAAACCGTACACAGCTGACCGTTATATTCTTCTTCCGTAACACTGTTTGCATCGGAAAGCGAACCGTAATTTACGAAATTCATAGTTTCAGGATTTGCAAGCTCATTGATATCAAGTCCTGCCATACTCATAAGACTGTCTGAAAATTCAAGATAAGCCTTCTTTTCGGGATATACCATATAAACGGTTTCATCTGAAATAAGCATTCCCATGGGAGTGCCGTCAAAATCTGAAAGCATATAAATGCTTTCGGGAGTTATGGCAATTTCCATAGGTGCGGTAGTCCCTGTCTTATCAACCATTTTTCCCTTCATATGGAAAGAACCGCTCTTGAGATAATCATATTCACTCTGTGCGGGAACAACAACGGGAGCAGAAGACTGTGATGATGCTGTTGTTTCTTCGGAAGGATTTGAACCTGTTGAATAGGTTGTTACTTCGGAAGAATTGCCCGTTACATTCTCCTGTGCATTTGTTGTGTTTTCAGCTGAAGGATATGTAACCTCGGGAACATTCACATCATCTTCTGTTTCTTCATAATAATCCGTTGTCGTTGCAGTTTCAAAGGAATGTGAGAAGCTGAGACAGCCTGCAAATACAAATACCACTAAAACAATTAAAAAAATAGCGAGATACATTTTTTTCATTCTAAAAATCCCTTCTGTTTATCCGTACATACGCACGATTACAGGTTATTTTAGCACACAATACGGATAAAATCAAGTTTTTTATTGTTTTCATTAATATTAATATACAAAGTTCTTAAATCAGCCTTAAAGGAATATTGCAAACAGGCATCTCTTATGATATAATTCCTTTATAACAAGAAACGCCGCTTACCGGAATTTTTCTGGTAAAGGGTTGATAAATTGTAATTATAAAGGTGACATAATATGATAAAGGTTTCTCCGTCAATTCTTGCAAGTGATTTCTCAAAGCTGGGTGAAGAAGCCGTTGCCTGCAAAAAAGCAGGAGCGGATATGCTTCACATAGATGTTATGGACGGTCATTTCGTACCGAATATAACTCTCGGTGCTCCCATTGTCAGTTCTCTTAGGAAATGTACCGATATTATTTTTGATGTGCATCTTATGATAAGCGATCCTATAAAATATATCCCTGATTTTGTGAAAGCAGGAGCTGATATAATAACATTCCATATAGAATCGGACTGCGATGCAAAAAAGACAGTTGAACTCATAAAAAGCCTCGGAGTTAAGGCGGGTGTATCATTAAAGCCTGCAACACCTGCCGAAGCGGTTTTCCCTCTCCTTTCCATGCTTGATATGGTGCTTGTTATGACGGTTGAGCCCGGCTTCGGCGGCCAAAGCTTTATGGAAAATCAGATTCCGAAAATCGAAGCCATAAGACAGGAATGTGAAAAGCTCGGTCTTTCCACAGATATACAGGTTGACGGCGGAATTACCGACAAAACCGCACCTCTCGTTATAAACGCAGGGGCAAACGTACTTGTTGCAGGTTCATATGTATTCAAGGGCGACAAGAAGGCTGCTGTTGAGTCGCTGAAAAAACTTCAGTGAGCCTTTTTACTGCATTATCCTTTATAAGACAGCACCACAATTCTTCGCATCTTGCCTCTTCTAAGCGTGAAGCAAATACATCCTCTGAAAATTCGGATATTTTCATAAAAAGCATTTCTTTTTCACCGGAAGGCACATAAAAAACCAAACGGTATTTTCCCGTTTTTTCAAAAAGCGAGGTCACAAAAGCTTTATTCACAGCACGACATAAAGACAAAAGCTTTTCGAAATCGGAAAACTGCACTATTACAGGACTGTTGTCGCATTTCACAAGCTGTTTAACGGATTTTTCATCCGCTTCCTTACGGGACAGTTGCGAAAAGCAAATACAGACCTTATCCTCACTTTCCTTAATTACTTCAATGAGAAGTTTTCCCGAAAAACTGAAGCCGCTTCCGTAAACGGATTTTATTTTTTCATTGATAAGCCATAAAACACGGCGTGTTTCAATGTTTTTATAATCCAGCTGTTCATAGGTTATACCTAAGTCCTCAAGCTCTCCCATGCTTAATTGAACTTCAACTCTGTATGCATTTCGCATTATTATATTCATAGCACCGTACCTCCGTACTGCATCTTACACTTTATTCTATTCTCAATGCGACTTGTTCGCAATGCAAAATATATGGAAAAACAGCAGTTATTTTACTTCACGATTTTCAAGGTAAATATGTATGAAAAAAAATAAAAAAAAGACAAATACGGTTTATTCCCCTGAAACTGATATAATAAACCGCCGCAAAAAAAGGCAAAAAGAAAAAATTGAATCACAACGGCAGCAAACAGAGTTCAAACGCACGGAGCTTTTTAAAAAACGCGTAAAAAACGCATCCGAACAAAAGGTTCCGAAAACAAGCCGAACAAAAGCATATTACCGTTTTTCAAGGAATTACCCGTCTGCAGTTGACCATGACGGTTTCAGGGAAAACAGTAATATTAAAGATAAAATGTCACTCAAAGCAATCATTTTTCTTATTGCCGGTTGTTTTTGTGTTTTTGTGCTTACCTTTTTTGTCGTTCAGCTTGGAATTGAATTATCAGAAAAAGATATCCCGCAGTCGGAAAACATCCCCGCATCAATTCCCCAAAAAGGCATTAATGCAGTGAAGCTTCAGGATACCTTCTTTATTTCGGACTCAGTCGATAAAATCAGTGAATATGTTGCAAGTGACGCCGTAATAATTGATGTGAAAAATGAAGACGGTTTCATTCATATAAAGGACGGTAAATACCTTTCCCCGTCAACTGCAGCTTCATCTGAGTCCGTAAAAGACAAAATTACGGCTCTTGAAGAAACAGGAATTGAAACAATTGCTTATATAAGCTGCTTCAAGGACAACACAAAGCCCTATGAATATACGGGAATGGAAATTATAACTTCCGCAGGATATATTTTTGAAGACAGTCTCGGGGACAAGTGGCTTAATCCCTTTCTTGAAATCTCACAGAATTTTGTTCTTTCAGTTATAAAAAATGCCGTTGACTGCGGTTTTTCATACATTCTTCTTGATAATGTATGTTTCCCCACCGAATTTTCGGTTACTGCCCCTTATTATCAGAATACCCCTGATATAAAAGCAAAAAATGATGCTCTGAAAGAATTTTTAAACAAAGCGGTAGAAGAAGCAGGAAGCGAAAAATTAATTCTCAATTGCGACATAACAGGAATTTGTAATGTCAGCGAAATTCCCAACGAAAAATACGGCGGAACACTTCTTGATAATGAATGCATTTCCTACAGCCTTGATATGCGAAAAGACAGACAGTACACCCAACAATTGAAGGCCTCGGAATATTTCAGCTACATTGAGGAAATGCCTCTTGCTTTTATTCTTGATGCAGGCATTCTTGCAAGACAGGAGCTTATAAAAAATAAAGAAGCATATGTTTTATTTGCTCTTACCGACACAGATGATCCGAAAATTCCCGATTATGCGGATAAAGCAGATATAGAAAATCTTATTATATTGAATACAGATTATTGATTTGAAAGGATTTTGATTATGGATTACAAAAAAACTTTAACAGAAAGCATTCTTCCATTCTGGCTTAAAACCGCAATAGACTATGAAAACGGCGGCATCTTCACACAACTTGACAAAACAGGTGAGGTTTACGGCACGGATAAAAGCGTGTGGTTTCAGGGCAGAGCATTATGGTCTTTTATGAAGGCATATAATGTTATCGAAAAGAACCCTGAATATCTTAAAGCAGCCGAATGTATATATTCATTCCTTCCGAAGTGCACCGACACTGACGGAAGAATGTATTTCACCGTAACCAAGGACGGCAGAGAGCTTCAGAAAAGAAGATATTATTTCTCCGAAACCTTTGCCGCAATCGGTTGTGCAGAGCTTTACAAGGGCACAGGCAGAAAGGAAGCCCTTGAAAGTGCAGAAAAATATTTCACTGTGGCTTATGA
>JAZSJT010000018.1:0-1888 GCA_045534425.1 Acutalibacteraceae bacterium
AATAGGTAATTTAGGAGATTTTTCTCCCCGTGCCGTTGAAACACTTCGTACCGTAGATTTTATTGCCGCAGAGGATACAAGAGTTTCGATAAAGCTTCTCAATTATTTTGACATAAAAAATAAGCTTGTAGCCTATCACGAACACAACCGAGCGGAAAAAGGTCCCTCGATTGTTGAAAGAATTCTTTCGGGAGAAAGCTGTGCATTGGTGACAGATGCCGGTATGCCTGCAATTTCCGATCCCGGACAGGACCTTGTCCGTCTTTGCCACGAAAGCGGAATAAAGGTAAACACCGTCCCCGGCCCCAGTGCCATAATAACAGCTCTGGCACTTTCGGGACTTGAGGTTTCCCGTTTTACCTTTGAGGGCTTTTTAACAGGCAACAAGCCCAAAAGAAGAGAACACCTTGAAGAAATAAAAACCGAGAGGAAAACTATGGTGTTTTATGAAGCACCTCATAAGCTTGCGGCAACGCTGCACGATTTATATGTGACTTTAGGTGACAGAAAAATCGCACTCATAAAAGAGCTCACAAAAATCCACGAAAATATAGAATTCGGCACTCTTTCGGAATTTGACGGAAAATATGACGGAGTTAAACTCAAGGGCGAATACGTCATTATCATAGAAGCAAAAACCGACGAGGAATTGAAAGCGGAAGAGGAAGAAATTAACCCCGTGGAGCTTGCAAAGCAATACATAAGCGAAGGACTTAGCATAAACGAGGCCGCCAAAAAAGCCGCAAAAGAAACAAACACTAAAAAAAGCGAAATTTATAAACAGTTAGTATAAACAGGAGAAAATAATGGATATCAAGGAAAAACTTTGCAGTGAATTTCCCGTAAAGCCTGACCATATGGGAAATATTATTACTCTTATTGATGACGGGAACACAATTCCCTTTATTGCCCGCTACCGCAAGGAAATGCACGGCAGCTGTGACGACCAGCTGCTTCGTGAAATTGCAGACAGACTCCAGTATCTTCGCAATCTTGAAAAGAAAAAGGAAGACTATATTGCCCATATTGAAAGCTTAGGCAAAATGACAGATGAGCTTCGTGAGGCAATTCTTGCGGCTGAAACTCTTGCAGTCCTTGAAGACCTCTACCGCCCCTATAAGCAGAAGAGAAGAACAAGAGCCACAATTGCAAAGGAAAAAGGTCTTGAGCCTCTCGCCCTTATGATTCTTGAACAGGACAAAACGGAAGGCACAATTGAAGAATTGGCAGAGCCCTTCGTGGATGAGGAAAAGGAGGTTCCCGATATTGCTTCCGCTTTACAGGGTGCTAATGACATAATTGCAGAAATTATGTCCGACTCCCCCGACATCCGTCACGACCTTAAAGAATTGATAAGTGCAAAGGGCATTATCCGTTCGAAGGCAAAGACTGAAGAGGACAGCGTATATTCAATGTATTACGACTACTCCGAAGCTGTTTCAAAAATTCCCAGTCACAGAATACTTGCTATAAACCGCGGTGAAAATGAAGAATTCCTCAAGGTTACTCTTGAAATTGAAAGCTTTGCGGCTATGGGTATTTTCTACCGTTATTTTGTAAAATCGGGAAGCATCACAACACAGTTTGTGAAGGAAGCTGCCCTTGACAGCTGGGAAAGACTTGTTTTCCCCTCTGTTGAAAGAGAAATCAGAAATATGCTCACGGAAAAGGCAGACGAGCAGGCTATAAAAATGTTCGGTCAAAACTTAAAGCCTCTTCTTATGCAGCCTCCCATCAAGAACAAGAGGGTTCTCGCCGTGGACCCCGCATACAGAACAGGCTGTAAAATTGCTGTTGTTGACGAAAACGGCAAGGTGCTTTCAACAGGAGTTATTTATCCCACACCGCCTCAGAACAAAAAAGATGAAGCAGCACAAAAAGTACATAC
>JAZSJT010000066.1:0-47975 GCA_045534425.1 Acutalibacteraceae bacterium
GCATAACAGGGAGCAGAGGTATGGGGACGGGAGGAAACCGCATCAATATCATCACTGTTTTTTATGCCGTAGTCAAATCTCAACGCCGTCATGCAAGTCAGATGTCCGCCTGCAGAAAATCCCATAGTGCCGATTTTTTCAGCATCAAGTCCCCATTTGTCGGCATTATATCTTAAAAGCCGTATTGCTCTTCTTGCATCTTCTTCCATTACGGGATGCTTATAGGGAGCAATTCTGTAATTAAGATATGCGGCGGAAATACCGTTATCGTTGAGATATCGGCATATTGCATCTCCTTCGTGGTCAATGCATACAAATCCGTAGCCACCGCCGGGGATAACAAGTACACAGCCGTTTTTCTTGCCGTTATCTAAAAAATATTCGGTAATAGACGGAGGCTCCTGATTGAATTCGGGATTGAAATAGGGAACATTATTTTCCCAGAGAAATATTTTGTTTTTCATTTAATCACCTGTAATTCTTATTTTTTATCCTTTTTTGATATTAACATTACAGAAAAGGAAAGTCAATAAATACCTTTTTTTGTTGACTTTCCTTTGATACAGTAAAAACGGCCTTCCGAAAAAGAAAGCCGTTTTTTCAAAATCAATTTTTATTTTTCACATTCGTATGTAGCATATGAGAGTATTCTGTTGTTTGCGAAATCTACACCGTAGAGAAGCAGAGTATCTTCATATACTTCAATGAAATAGCCTTCACTCATATCAGGATCCGTGCCTTCCCAGAGAATCTGATAATCTGCGGTAACACGGGGGGAAGAAACAGAAGAAACATGTACAAATGTGGCTCCGTCTTCACCGTTTTTTGAAATGTTAAGATTTGGATTTAAGGCTTGCATATGATATGCCCAATGGGAATGTCCGTTGAAGAAAGTAACATTGTCATATTCACGAAGAAGCTCTCTGAGCTTCACTTCATCGTTAGCTCCCATAGTATAATAAAGTAAATAATGCCAACCGAGGTCATTCTGAAGATTTCCCGTTCCCATAAAAGGATTGCCCTTTGCAGAGGTGAGGAAGGTATGGAAGAACAGATAAACGCTTTCATTTTTATATGCTTCAAGCTGTTTTTCAAGCCAGTCGAGCTGTGAATTTTCCAATAATGCATTGAAAAGAAGACCGTAGTTATTGCTTGTCTGATGAAGGAATATGAATATATCTCCTGATAAAGGTTCCCTGTAAACAAAATCCAATCCGTTATCAGAAACTGCTGCAATGTTTTCTGCGGGTATGTCCTCATAAGCACCGACATTCATATATTCACGCCAATTTTCTTTTGTGAATTTTCCTCTCACGTCGTGATTGCCTGTTACTGTATAAACAGGGAAGCTGTATTCCGATGAAATTGAATTGAAGGCTTCAAAAGCTTCTTTTTCTCCGTCTGTTGATATATCGCCGGGCATTGCAACAAGAGAAACGCCCGCAGCTTCAAAGAAATCAAGGGATGTTCTGAAAGAAGACTGTGCAACATCGGAGCCGTTTTCAGTTTCATAGCGGTTGAAATGCAGGTCACTGATAGAGCCGAAAGAATAAACGGGCTCGCCTCTGTCTGCTCTTTTTTCATAAGGAATATCAAATATTTCAAGAGTTTCACCGTTAAGGGTGACAAGTATACTTGCCGCATCGTCGGGAATGGCAGTGTAATCGGGAAGGTCAATGCTTCCTTCTCCGAAATATGTGTTTATTACTGCAAATTCACTGTATTCAAGCTCTTTTTCGCCGAGAGAGAAAGTGAGCTTGTCGAAATTTTCGTCTGCCCAATAAAGCTTGTATTCACCGTCTGTGGTTGTCGTGATTTTTATGAGAGCATCCGCTGAGCCTGCATTATCGTTAATATATTCAATTGCGGTTGTTGATATCATTTCATCGGAAAAACCGGGAATGTCAACGGAAATGTTAAATAAAGAAAATAAAGATGCGAGAAATGTTGCAAGAATTTTTACGATTAATGCATACATAATCTTAAACTCCTTTTATTTATTTAAAAACATTATACCTTAATTGGAATTATATGTCAATTTATCATTTTCCAGCTTTTTCATTTCACCGCCGAAAACGAAAATAAATATTATTGCGGATGAAATAATTGATATGGTGTCGGAAACAGGTTCGGCGAGAAAAACCGCAAAAACCTTATTTTCGAAGAAATTGGGTAGAATAAAAATAAGCGGAACAAGAAGAATGAGCTTTCTCAAACACGCTATAAAAAGAGAAGCCTTTGCTTTACCAATGGAAACGAGACCTTGCTGTACGGTCATCTGAATAAAGAAAAATCCTGTTGCTCCAACATATATCCTTAGAAGATTATAATTATCTAACAGTGCGGCTTCATCAGTGAAAATTCCCATAAGAAGCTTCGGGAAAATCTGAACAATAAGCCAGAAGGTAAGAAGATATGCACCCGATGCAAAAAGCATTGTTTTACAGGCTTTTTTGCATCTTTCCGGATTTTTTGCTCCGTAGTTAAAGCTGATAATGGGCTGTGCCCCCATTCCTATACCCTGTGCCGGAAGCCATATTACCTGCATAACGGTTGTGGCAACAGTCATAGTTCCGACAGCAATATCACCGCCGTATTTCTGCAGTGATGAATTGAATGCTATATTTATAACAGCTTCAGTGCTTTGCATAATAAAGGGAGCCAGCCCCAGTGCAAGACAGGGGAGAAGAAGCTTCAAATCGGGCTTCATATTTTTTACGGAAAGCTTCAGCTTTGTTTTTTTGCCCGTAAGAAAGGAAAGTGTCCATATTGCTGAAACACCCTGTGAAATAACAGTTGCAATTGCCGCTCCTTTAACACCCATATCAAAAAGGAAAATGAAAACGGGATCAAGAACAATATTGAGAAAAGCACCGATAAGCACGGTTATCATACTGAAGAATGTGAACCCTTGAGTGGAAATAAAAAGGTTAAGCCCCAAAGACAGCATAACGAAAACCGAGCCGAGAATATATATGCTTATATAATCAAGAGAATACCCGATAGTTTCATTTGATGCTCCGAATATCCAAAGAAGCTTTTCAGCAGAAAGTGAGAATGTGACTGTAAGCACAGCAGATAATATAATTAAGGCGGAAAAACTGCTTCCGAGAATTTTTTCGGCAGAATTATTATCACCTTTTCCCATAAAAATTGCCGCTCTCGGTGCACCGCCCTGTGCTATAAGCATAGTGAATGCTCCGATAAGGCAAACGATGGGGAAGCAAAGCCCCACGCCCGTAAGAGCCGTGGCACCGGTTTCTTCCATATGGCCTATATAAATTCTGTCGACGATGTTATAAAGAAGATTGACTATCTGTGCAATAACAGAGGGTACTGCAAGGGAAAGCATAAGCCTTACTACAGGTGCATTTGCAAGCTTGTCCGATGAATTGATATTTTCTGACATATAAATCACTCCAGTGGGAAATATGTTACATTATATTCTTAACAATAACGAAATCCTTAGCTGTCGCAAGGATGAAATCTGCTGTCGCAGATGAAATTAAAATCCACCCACCCGCCGTTGAGGTGGATTTAGTTGAAAAAAGCATCGATAAAAGTCGATGCTTTTTTTTCTGCGAAAGAGCAGTATAACGGTGCATAAATAGGGTAAAGAAAAGTGAAAAGGTGCATTAGGTCATTGCAATCCATGAAATAGCACAGCTGTAGGAACCTTTAGCCACGCACATGCATTCCTCTACACTTTTCCAAAGTGAATCACTCACAACCTCTTGATCTGCATTACAACCAAAAAGGTAGTATGAAGTATCGTTTTCATATTTGTAAATAGCAAGATATAGAATCTGCTCTGCCAGTTCTCCTGTTGTGTAATATATCCCACCATAACAGTTTTCGGGAGTTTGGTATAAAATGCTCGCATTATCTAACAGCTTTGGAAAACTCATTTTGCATTCTCCTTTGCTGTTCTGCAGGACGCGATCAACAATACACGTAAAGATGTGCATTTAGCAGAAAGTGCTTTATACGATTGTTCGTCAATGTAGTTGGTCTTACATAGCAATTCAAGCCAATAGCCTGTTTCGCTTGCTTCTTTCAAGGCAATTTCAAGTTTGGAAATAAAATCTTTCTTGCCCTGTGCGTACTGTGCTTCGTGAATATTGGCACCGATACTTGTGCCGCTTCTGCCGATTTGGTTGGAGATGATAGATTCGTGGTTAGATTTCAAATGCTTAACAAGATTTATAATATCCACAGAGAATTCCATTGACAGTTCTGCGAGCTTGTTTTCCTTCACATAATCGCCTCCTTTGGAAGTAATTATATCAAAAATCCAGGATTTTTCAATGATGTATCGCCTACGGCGATATGATGTTATGCTGAACATAATGATGTTGCTCGTTTCACTCGCAATGATGCGATGTTTGCCCCAATGTGCCGCAAGGCACACACCATTCGCGAAGCGAACATCATTAGGCGAAGCCGTCATCATTTGCCGCAGGCAAACATCATTCAAAAAGACCACTTTTGTCTGGCAGACAAAAGTGGTCTTTTTGTTGGCGGAGCAGGAGAGACTCGAACTCTCGCGCCGGGGATTAGCCGCCCTACGCCCTTAGCAGGGGCGCCTCGTCACCAACTTGAGTACTACTCCAGAATTGATAATCGGATTAATCCTATTCAATTATAAAAAAATGGCGGAGAGAGTGGGATTCGAACCCACGGTACCCGTAAGAGTACGACGGTTTTCAAGACCGTTCCGTTATGACCGCTTCGGTATCTCTCCAATTAGCATTTGATATATTAACACAAGATATTATACTTGTCAAGGCTTTTTGGTTATTAATATTGATTTTTTTGATTAATTTTTTGTTTTTTTTAGTTGTGTTCAAATTACGGTCTTCTGATGCCATAAAAATATATAATCATTATTCAAAGTCATTGACAAATTTTTTTCAAAATGTTAATATTCATATGTGAACATTTTGTGAATGAAAGGAAAATTTATAATGCAAAAGCTTATATCGGTTTTACTCGTTGTCACTCTTGCTTTTGTTGTTTGTGCTCCTATGGCATTTGCAGCAGGCTATGAAAGACTTCCCGTTGTTTACATCCGCGGTAACGGTGAGCCCCTTTACGATGCCCAAGGCAATCAGCTTGTAACCGGACTTGATAATGTAAGTTTCGGCAACGGCGAAGAGGGCGAAGATGCAGATGTTACAAAGGACAAAATTGTTGATGCTGCAGTAAACATTCTCAAGCCATTTGTTCTTGAAGGTATGATTTTTGACGAATGGGACAATTACGGTAAGGCAGTTTATGATGAACTTGTTCCCCTTTTCGGTGAAGATGTAGGCCTTGATGAAAACGGAAATGCAAAGAACGGTACGGGTGTTTCACAGGCTGAGCTTGCTTCTTCAACTGCAGGCTCCAAAAGTGCGTGGGCTTACAATAATAACCGCGATTATAACTTCTGCTTTGACTGGAGACTTTCTCCCTATGACCACGTTGACAGACTTCACGAGTTTATTCTGAATATTATGACTGCAACCGGTAAAAATCAGATAAATATCTGGGCAAGATGTCTGGGCGGAGGACTTCTTATGGCTTATCTTGAAAAATACGGTCATCTGGGACATATCAAAAATGTAATGTTCTGTGAAGTTCTTTCAAATGAAACAACCGTTGTTTCAAAAGCAATGAGCGGTAAAGTTGAATTTGACGCAAATTATCTTGAAAAGTATCTCGGTCAGTTGAATTTCCTTGGTAAAACCGGTGACGGACAGGGCTTTGTGTTTACCGATATTCTGAATGATATCGTTTTTACTACGATGGATTTCTTTAATCAGATAACTGTTACGGATAAGCTTCTTGACGGTGTTGAAAAGCTTTATGCAAAGCTTTATAAGGCACTTATTCCTGCTATCATGCACGCATCAGGAATGGCGACTCAGGTAAATTACTGGACTTGTGTTGCTGAAGATGATATGGATGATGCACTTAATCTTATGTTCGGCAAGGAAGGCTCAGAGCTTCGTGAAAAATATGCAGGTCTTATTGAAAAAATCCTTTATTACAGAGAGCACGTCTCCTCTGACCTTAAAGGCTTCTATGACGGACTCAAGGAAAAAGGTATTTATTTCGGCTTTACCGCAAAGTACGGTTTCCTCAATGCACCCTTCACAGAAGAGGCATATTTACCCTGTGATGCTCTTGTAGGTCTTACGCACGCAACCTTCGGTGCAACAACGGAACCTGTCGGCAGAACACTTTCCGATGATTATATCAATGCCCGTGTTGAGGAGGGTAACGGTAAATACATTTCTCCCGATAAGCTGATTGATCTTTCAACTGCATATTCTCCCGATACTACCTGGATTTTGAAGAATTGTCATCACGACAGATTTGATATTATTCAACCTATTGTTTACGAATTCCTTAACGGTACAGGTGAGACAGTAGATACAATGTCTGCAGGAAAGCAGTTTATGATATATGATTATAATACAGGAACAGCATCCGAAATGACTGAAGAAAACTGCGGTGACCTTGAATTTATGGAAATCGCAACAGAAAAGAAAACTCCCTTCTCAATTCTTACTGCTTTCTTTAAGTTCATTTCAATGCTTATTGATGTTATTTCAAGCATTTTTGACGGTACTTTTGATATCGGAAGTCTTTTTGGCTGATATATCGGAATAAACACTAAACAGCTTATGTTTTTATAAACGGACAGAAAGAGCGATGTTCTTTCTGTCCGTTATTTTAATTGTGCTTTAATTCATGGACACGTTTTTTGAATGCGGTAAATTTTCTGTTTTCTTCCCATAAATACAATAATTTTAACGGCGGAACGAGTTGCATAAGCGGTTTTGAAATATTAAAAAGAATGCAAGGATTTACATTTCTTTTCCCCTTTTCAATTCCGATTAAGGCTTTTCTTGCAACCGTTTCAGGGGATTGTACGGGGAAAGGCTTTTCGAAGTCAATTTTATTTGCTCTTCTGAAAAATCCCGTATCCGTTGCAACAGGATAAATGGAGGTTATTTGCATATTGTCGGGTTTGTCATATCTTATTGAGCGGGAAAAACCGTCAAGTGCGAATTTTGAAGAGCTGTAAAGTGCATATCCCGGAATTGCAAGAAGCCCGATTACGGATACGGTAAAAACAAAGATTCCTTTGGTGTTTCCGAGATGCTGTCGGTATTTCTGATATGAATAAACGGGTGAAAATACATTGGTTTCAAAAATTCTTTTAATTCTGCTCCAATCGGCATAGTCCATTTCCTCATAATAAGCAAAGCCTGCGTTGGAATAGAAAATATCAATGTGGGAGAACAGTTTTTCAGCCTCTGAAAAAATTTCATCAACAGCCTTTTCTGAAGAAACATCCTTTTTCATTATAATTACATTTTTGCTTGAAAAGGTCTCCAGCTTATCTGTTCCGGTATCCACACAAAGAATTCTGTTGTTGCCTTTAATCAAAAGCTTTAAAACCTCAAGCCCTATTCCGTTATTGCATCCTGTAAGAATTATATTTTTGTTTGTTATCATAAAATTTCTCCGTTTTTATTTTTATTCTTCCCGAAAATTTCGAAAATAACATTTTTTGTAATTGACAAAAAAATATCAAACATTTTTAATTTTTCTTGACATATTTCAGCCTTTTTTATATACTAAATAGGATGGAAAATATGTGTTTTTCTGAAGAAAGGTAGGTTATTTATGGATACTAAATATGATGCTCTGTTTACTCCTTGGAAAATAGGCAATGTTGAAATCAAGAACAGAATTGTTATGTGTCCTATGGGCGGCACATCTCTTTTCGGTTGGTTTGAGCTTGGCGGCTGTCATTTTGACAAGGAAGCAGCAAAGCTCTTTATTGAAAGAGCAAATAACAATGTAGGTCTTATTATCCCCGGTATTGCACCTCTTCGTGATACCTTCTGGGGCAAATGGCTCTGGCAGAACCCCAAGATGTTTGAAGATCTCAAAGAATTTATGGATGAAATCCACAAGACAGGTGCAAAGCTTTTTATTCAGCTCACTGCAGGTATGGGCAGAAGCTGGGCTATCACTGACCTTATTGCTCCTTTACATAAAAATAAGATTACCCGTGCTATTGTTAAACCCATTATTGATACATCACATGAGCTTGCTTCACCCAGTCCCCAGCCTTCCCGTTGGGCACATGATATTATCTGTCCTGAAATGACAAAGGAACAGATACACGAAATCATTGAAGCTTTTGCAAAAACAGCAAAGCTCTGCCGTGATGCAGGTGTTGACGGTGTTGAAGTTCACGCTGTTCACGAAGGCTATCTTCTTGACCAGTTTGCTATTGAATTTTTTAATAAGAGAACAGACGAATACGGCGGAAGCTTTGAAAACAGATACCGTTTTGCAGCAGAAGTTGTTAAAGCTATTAAGGCTTCCTGCGGCGAGGATTATCCCGTATCTCTTCGTTATTCCGTTGAATCAAAGATGAAGGGCTTCTGCGAGGGCGCTATGCCCGGTGAAGATTATGTTGAAGTGGGCAGAAATATGGCTGAATCCGAAAAGGCTGCTAAATATCTTCAGGATGCAGGCTATGATATGCTCAACGCCGATAACGGTACATATGACTCCTGGTACTGGGCTCATCCTCCGATGTATATGCCCGAAAACTGCAACCTTGAGGATGTAGCACACATAAAGAAATTCGTTGATATCCCTGTTGTTTGTGCAGGCCGTATGGATGCCGCAGTGGCTTCAGAAGCTGTTAAGGAAGGCAAGATTGACGGTGTTGGTGTTGCCCGTCAGTTCCTTGTTGATCCCGAATGGATAACAAAGATTATTGAAGACAGACTTGAGGATATCAAGCCCTGTATCTGCTGCCACAGCGGTTGCTTCAATTTCTCTTCCGCCAAGGGACACGCTAATACACAGGATCTTTTAGATACTATGGGACTTGCCCGTTGTGCTCTTAATCCCAAGACAATGCAGTCCAAGAAGTATAAAATTCAGAAGGCAAAGAAGCAGAAGAATATCGCAGTTATCGGTGGCGGTATCGGCGGTATGGAAGCTGCTCTCGTTCTCGCTCAGCGTGGCCACAAGGTTACTATCTATGAAAAGAGCGATAAGCTCGGCGGTGTATTTATTGCTGCTGCCGCTCCCTCCTTTAAGGAAAAAGACCGTGACCTTATAGCCTGGTACAGAAGAGAGCTCACAAAATATCCCATTGAAGTTAAATTCAATACAGAAGTTAAGAATGTTGAAGCACTCGGTGCAGATGAAGTAATCGTTGCAACAGGTTCAGTTGCCAACAAGATTCCCGTTTCGGGGGCTGATAAGGCTATTGAAGCTGTTGAATATCTTCTCGGTGAAAAAACAGTCGGTGAAAATGTTGTTATTGTCGGCGGCGGTCTTACAGGCTGTGAAATTGCATATGACCTTTTCTTACAGGGCAAAAAGCCTGTAATTGTTGAAATGCAGGATGACCTCATCACAACTCCCGGTGTTGCTCTCGCTAACACAAGCTATCTTCGTGACTGCTTCAAGACAAACAATGTTCCCGTATATCTTGAAACAAAAACAACCGAAATCCGTGACGACGGTGTTACCGTTATGGATAAAAACGGAAAGAAGACAGACATTCCTTGTGATAATGTAATCCTTTCTGTTGGCTACAAGCCCGCTCCCGTTGCTCAAAAGAGCAAGAAGGTTCACATTATCGGTGATGCCTCCAAGGTCGGAAATCTCCGTACTGTTATCTGGCAGGCTTGGGATGTAGCAATGAAGCTCTGATAAAATATATCAGTCCCGTATCTTCAGGATGCGGGATTGTGTTTTTAAGGAAAATACAATGAAAAGCATAAACGAAATAAAGGAATTTTTTGAAAAAGACCGCTTTGCAACAAAAAACGGAATGTATATTGAAGAGGTCGGAGAAAAATATGCAAAATGTGCATTGGAAATCACCGATGACCACAAAAATGCGTTGGGAGCACTTATGGGCGGTGTCCCATACACTCTTGCAGATTTTGCTTTTGCCGTTGCAACAAACCACGAAGGCTTACCCACTGTTTCTCTCTCCTCCAATATGACATATCATTCACAGCCGAAAGGAAAATTTCTTTTTGCTGAAGCGAAATGTGAAAAAGACGGAAGAACCACCTGCTATTATAATATAAGTATTTATGATGAGCTCGGCACAAAAATAGGCAATGCCGTGACAACCGGCTTTCATTTGTCAAAATAACCCCGTCAAAACAGCAGCAGTCACTTTCCCTGAAACGGAAAAGTGACTGCTGCTGTAATATTATTACATTAAATCCTTGATTTTTGAAAGTCTTTCAAGGGCTTCATAGAGTGTTTCGTCCTTCTTTGCGAAGTGGAAGCGTGCAAGGTGGTTTACATCCTCTTTGAAGAAGCTTGAGCCGGGAACTGCGGCAACACCTACTTTATAGGCAAGCTCTTCGCAGAATTCAATGTCGGTTCTGCCTTTCTGGAAGTCTGAAATATCAACCATCATAAAGTATGAGCCTTCGGGCTCGGAGAACTTCCATCCGAGGTCACGAAGTCCGCCTACGAATATGTCTCTCATATGTGTGTAGTGGTCCTGAAGCTCCTTATAGTATGACATAGGTGCTTCAAGTCCCGCAACGATTGCTTCCTGCAGGGGAGAGGGGGCACATACGGTGAGGAAGTCGTGGATTTTTTTACAACGGTTCATAAGCTCTTCACAGGCAACGATATATCCGAGTCTCCAGCCGGTGATTGAATAGGTTTTAGAAAGAGAAGAACAGCAGATTGTTCTTTCCCACATTCCGGGAAGAGCTGCTATATATGTATGCTTATGGGGTTCAAAAATGATGTGCTCATAAACTTCATCGGTGATGATGATAACATCATATTTGATTGCAAGGTCAGCAATTACCTGTAATTCATCCTTTGTGAAAACTCTGCCTGAGGGGTTTGAAGGATTGCAAAGAAGCATTGCCTTTGTTTTGGGATCCTTGAAGGCCTCTTCAAGTCTGTTGGCATCAAAGGTGAATGCAGGGGGATTAAGAGGAACGAAAATAGGTTCAATGGAGTTGAAAAGGCTCTGGGCGGCATAGTTTTCAAAGTAGGGGGAGAATATAACAATTTTATCTCCGGGATTTGAAATAGCCATCATAGTAGCCATCATAGCCTCGGTGCTTCCTATTGTGCCGAGAACGTTTTTGTCGGGATCAAGGTCAATTCCCATAAATGCTCCCACTTTTTTTGCAACTGCGGCTCTGTAGTTATAAGCACCCCATGTGGGAGAATACTGGTGAGGGCCAGCCGTTGCAACTCTTGCAAGAGCATCCATAATAAACTGCGGGGGATCAAAATCAGGGAAGCCCTGTGAGAGGTTTATTGCACCGCATTCCATTGAAATTCTTGTCATTCTGCGGATAACCGAATCGGAAAGATGTTCAATTTTTCTGTTTAATTCTTTCATTTTTATATCTCCTTATGAGTTGTAACCGAGTTCAAATGCCTTGAGATTTACTTCAAGAAACTTTTCGGGCACTGTGTTTTTTATGGTATCAATCCATACTTCATAGGGAATATCCCAATTTTTTGCAAGAACACCGATAAGAACGACATTGACTGCCTTCTGATTTCCCGCTTTTGTTGCAAGGCAGAGAGCATCAACAACAGTTGTCTGTGCCTTTTCGCAAAGCTCTTCACTGATTTTTGACGGATATTCTGCAGCCCCGATAATAACGGGCATAGGATCGATTTGCTGTGCATTTACTATTATTTTACCGTCTTTTTTAAGATAAGGCAATGCTCTTTTTGCTTCAAGAAGCTCAAAAGCAAGAATAATATCCGCACCGCCCTTGTCAATAATGGGAGAGTGCACCTTATCACCGTAGCGGACATATGTCACAACGGACCCGCCACGCTGGCTCATTCCGTGTACCTCCGAAACCTTAACGTCAAAGCCTTCGCTTATAACGGCATTACCGAGGATTCGGCTTGCAAGAAGTGTACCCTGACCGCCGACACCGACTATCATTATGCTTTTTGTTTCCATTTAAGCCTCCTCCTTTTCTATGGCATCAAAGGGACAGATGTTTATGCAAAGACCGCAGCCGTTGCATTGAGTGGCATCAATAACGGGCTTTCCGTCTTTTACGGTAATTGCGGGACAGCCTGCTTTGAGACACATCTTGCAGTTTCTGCATTTGTCCGTAATTACACATCTGCCGCTGTATTTAACTGTTTTAAGAAGTGCACAGGGACGCTGTGCTATGATAACCGAGGGTTCATCCTTTGCTGTTTCTTCTTTTACAACCCTTTCAAATTCCTTGACATCAAAGGGATCTGCAATTCTCACACTGTCAATGCCCACAGCTTTGCAAAGAAGCTCTAAATCAACCTGCTTTGTGGCTTCGCCTCTTATGGTTTTTCCTGTTGTGGGGTTTTCCTGATGTCCCGTCATACCTGTGATGGAGTTGTCAAGAATGATAACGGTGTTTGCACCCTTGTTGTAAACGATATCGATAAGTCCCGTAATACCCGAGTGCATAAAGGTTGAATCACCGATAACAGAAACTAACCTTTTGTTAAATTCGGCACCTCTTGCCTTTGCCATACCGTGAGCGGCACTGACGGATGCACCCATACATATGGTTGTGTCAATGGCATTAAGGGGAGCCGCCGCACCGAGAGTATAACAGCCGATGTCTCCCGATACAGCAAGTCCCAGCTTTTTAAGGACATAGAAGGTTCCTCTGTGGGGACAGCCTGCCTCCATAACGGGAGGACGCACGGGAATGGGTTCGGGCTTTACATCTTCAATTTCTTCGCCGAGAATAACCTTTTTGATAAGATTTACACTGTATTCGCCTAAAAGTGTGAAGGCTTCCTTGCCGATAACTTCAATGCCGTTTACCTTGCAGTGTTCTTCAATAAAGGGATCTAATTCTTCAAGCACATAAACCTTTTTGCATTTTGCTGCAAAATCCTTTATAAGCTTTACGGGCATAGGGAAAGACAAGCCGAGCTTCAGGAAATTTGCTTTATTTCCCAGTGCTTCTTTTGCATAAACGTATGTAATGCCCGAAGTGATGATGCCTATATCAGCACCGTTATCTTCAACCGTATTAAGAGGAGATGTTTCTGCATATTCAATAAGTGCATTTATTCTATTTTCCACATCAACGTGTCTTCTGATTGCGTTTCCGGGCATCATAACGTATTTTGAGGGATTTTTTTCATAAGCTTTAAGCTCGTCATTTTCTCTGTCACCCAATTCAACAAGGCTCTGCGAGTGAGAAACTCTTGTTGTGAGACGAAGAAAAACGGGAGTATCAAATTTTTCACTGAGCTCAAATGCCAGCTTTGTAAATTCTTTACATTCTGAAGAATCGGAGGGCTCAAGCATCATAATTTTTGATGCCTTTGCATAGTGACGGGAATCCTGTTCATTCTGTGATGAATGCATTCCGGGATCGTCAGCAACAGCAATAACAAGACCGCCGTTTACTCCTGTGTATGATGCGGTGAATACGGGGTCAGCCATAACATTAAGACCGACATGCTTGCAGCAGGTCATTGAACGCGCTCCTGCAATTGCCGCACCGATAGCAACCTCTGCACCGACTTTTTCGTTGGGAGCCCATTCGCAATAGATTTCTTCATATTTAACGGCATTTTCAGTGATTTCCGTACTGGGAGTGCCGGGATATGAGGAAACAACTCTCACACCCGCTTCATAGCAACCTCTTGCTACTGCTGCATTTCCAAGCATTAACTGTTTCATTTTATTATCCTTCTTTTATTTGATTTCATTCTGTGCCGCAACGAGGTTTTCACCCTGATATTTCTTTCTTAAAGCTGGTTTTTCAATCTTGCCCGTAGGGTTTCTCGGAACATCGGCAAAAATAATTCTCTGCGGTCTTTTATATCGGGGAAGGTCAAGACAGAAGTCATTTACTTCCTCTTCCGTAAGTGTGAAGCCTTCCTTGACCTCAATAATTGCGGCGGCAATTTCACCGAGTCTTGAGTGAGCAAGACCTATAACGGCAACATCTTTTATTGCATCATGACGTCTTAAAAAGTCTTCAATCTGAACGGGATAAATGTTTTCACCGCCTGAAATAATAACGTCCTTCTTTCTGTCAACAAGGAAGATAAATCCGTCCTCGTCACACATTGCCATATCGCCTGTATAAAGCCATTCGCCTTTAAGGATTTCTTCGGTGGCTTTTTCGTCTTTATAATAGCATTTCATAACACCGGGACCTTTGACGGCAAGCTCACCGACTTCACCCTGCTTTACTTCGTTTCCGTTTTCGTCTGCTATTTTAACACTCCAGCCGAAGCCTGCTTTTCCTATGGCACCCACCTTATGTATGTTTTCAACACCGAGATGCACACAGCCGGGGCCTATTGATTCACTCAGACCGTAGTTTGTGTCATATTCGTGTTGAGGGAACACGGCTTTCCATCTTTTGATAAGTGAGGGGGGGACAGGCTGAGCACCTATGTGCATAAGTCTCCAGCGGGAAAGGTCATACTGTGAAAGGTCAATTTCTCCTGAATCTATTGCATCAAGTATATCCTGTGCCCACGGAACGAGAAGCCATACAATTGAGCATTTTTCTTCACTTGCCGTATTAATTATCCATTCGGGCTTGATACCTTTAAGTATAACAGATTTTGCACCCACAAGGAAGGAGCCGAACCAGTGCATTTTTGCACCCGTATGATAAAGCGGGGGGATAAGAAGAAATACATCGTCCTTTGTCTGTGAATGGTGAGCCTGTTCTGTCATACACGAGTGCATAAGAGCCTTGTGTGAATGGAGAATGGCCTTCGGAAAGCCTGTTGTGCCCGAGGAATAGTAAATTGCAGCATCATCCGTATCTTTTAACTGTATTTTCGGTGATTTTGAAGAACAGTAGGAAATAAGCTCATCAAGACTGTCAGCAAAGGAGGGGCAGTCTTCACCGCAGTAGAGCCACATTTTTACTCTGGGAACTCTGTGGCAGATTTCCTCTATTCGTCCCGTGAATTCAGGTCCGAAAACAATGAAATCGGCATCAGCCTTATTAATACAGTATTTTATTTCATCTGCAGTATATCTGTAGTTAAGAGGCACAACCACAGCCCCTGTTTTTAACACACCAAAGTAAACCGGAAGCCATTCAATGCAGTTCATCATCAAAACGGCAACCTTATCACCTTTTTTTATTCCTCTTGTGAGCAGAAGATTTGCGAATCTGTTGGCTGTTTTATTGAATTCTCCCCAAGTCATTTCACGGCGGTAAGCCTGTGAGGGGTCCGTAACGATAAGAGAATATTCTCTCCATGTCATTTTTGTTTTATTGTCAAGCTTGGGATTGATTTCAACCAATGCCGTATCGTTAGGATAAAAATCTGCATTTTTCTGCAATATTTCTGTAATAGGCATAAATGGAATTCCTTTCTGTCACACCCATAGAAAAAGAGCGGAATTTGTATTTTTTAATTCGCATATTGCAATAATATAACATTTTTAATTATTTAAGTCAATATTATAAGCTTTATAATTTTTAATAATTATTATATAAATAAGCAATTAATTGCTGCTTATGAAAAAACTGTAAACAGAAAGGATTTAAGTGATTTTTAAGTTCATTTTAATACACTCTTGATTGAAAAATGATTTTATGCAATAATAATTACAGATTGCGAAAAACAATTATTTGTACTTATATTTCAATGCGGAGGTATTAATATGCAGGTTCTTGTAGTAGAGGATGAAAAGCGTCTTGCCGAGGCACTCGCTCATATACTTGAAGAACAGAAATATATGGTAGATATAGCTTTTGACGGCGAAGACGGCTATGATTATGCGGTAAGCGGTATATATGATGTGATAATTCTTGATATAATGCTTCCGAAAATGAACGGATATGAAGTGGCTTCCCGACTTCGCAAGGAAAAAATTGCAACTCCCATACTTATGCTCACTGCGAAAGACCAGATTGCCGATAAAGTAAAAGGTCTTGATGCAGGAGCGGATGATTATATGACAAAGCCCTTTGCCTCAGAAGAGCTTCTTGCCCGTGTAAGAGCATTAACCCGCCGACAGGGCGAGGTTGTGATTGACGAGCTTAAATTTTCCGATGTTACACTTAATCTTGCAACTTGTGACCTTATTTGCGGAACAAAAAGCGTTCATCTGAATTTCAAGGAATTTGAAATTATGAAAATTCTGATGCAGAATTCCGGTATGGTTACAACAAAAGAGGACCTTATAGTAAAGGTGTGGGGTTATGATTCGGATGCCGTTGACAATAATGTGGAGGTTTATGTTTCATTTTTAAGAAAGAAGCTTGATTTTATTTCCGGCGGTATTGAGATAATTTCTTTAAGAAAAATAGGTTACCGTCTTGAGGTGAAAAACAATGCTTAAAAGGCTCAGACGGCGTTTTGTTGCCATTTCAATGACCATAATCTGTTCAGTTCTTGTTGTTTTTTATATGTTTGCAAGTGCCGTTTTTTTTGTTTCTATGACAAGGGATATGAAATCAGTTCTTCAGACCTATTCTGCAGCATCGGATTTTGATGTGCTTCCGCAGATAGGTGCGGGGGATGCCAACGACTCACTGTTTGCACTTCATTCGGGCAATGTCTGTGTTGTTGATGTAAAGGAAATGGGAAAATTCAATATGCTTGATTTCAGCCGTGCAAATATGGATGAAGCAATTCTTTCAAGGGCAGTGACCTATGTTTTACAGCAGAAGGGTGAATTCGGTCACATAAACGGGCTTAATCTGTTTTATTACAGAACAAATCATATTTTCGGAAGCCGTATTGCTTTTGCCGATTCAATGCAGTATTTTTCATATCTGAAGCTCATTCTCATTGACGGTACCGTTATGATTATTATTGCATCGTTTCTTATATGGTGTCTTATGCGTTTTCTTGCAAAAATGAGTCTAAAGCCTGTTGAAAAAGCATGGGAGCAGCAGAAAAACTTTATTGCGGATGCTTCTCACGAACTCAAAACACCACTGACAGTTATTCTGACAAACAGCGGTATTCTGAAATCTCACAGAGATGATACAATAAACGACAGAATTCAATGGGTTGACAGCACTTATGAAGAGGCCTCTCATATGAAAGAGCTTGTTGATAAGCTTCTTCTTCTTGCACAAACGGAAAATATGAACAAAAAGAATATGTTTTCCGATGTGGATTTATCAGAGCTTTCAATGCAGATAGCACTGCAGTATGAACCCGTTGCTTTTGAAAACGGAGTAATGCTTTACACCGATATTGATAAAAATATACATCTCAACGGTGACTCTGTTGCTCTTAATCAGATTATTCATATTCTTCTTGATAATGCCATAAAGTATGCGGGAGATATGGGTGAGGTTACGCTTTCTCTGAAAAAGAGGCATTCCTATTCTCTTAAAAGAAATACGGGTTATATTTATCTGTCAACAAGAAACACCGGTGAGCCTATTCCGAAAGAGGATCTTCCGCACCTGTTTGAACGCTTTTACCGTTCGGATAAAGCAAGAACCTCCGGAAGCGGATACGGTCTCGGACTTTCTATCTGCAAAAATCTCGCATCACTTCACAATGCCGATATATCTGCTTCAAGCGATGCTCAGAAAGGAACAGTTTTTACTGTGAAATTCAGAATTTAATAAAAACACCGTGCACATCAATTCGTGCACGGTGAAATGTTATTTGCTTACGGGAACCTTGACTGTGAAGGTCGTTCCTTTGCCTAATGTACTTTCAACTGAAATAAAACAGTCTGTTATATTGAGAATTCTTTTTACAAGTGCAAGGCCCAGTCCGTTTCCGTCTGTGCCTCTTGAAGTGTCGCACTGATAGAATTTTTCAAAAATCATATCGAGCTGTTCATCCGGGATTCCGCATCCCGTATCTTCTATTGTAACTTTTGCATATTTTTTGCTTTTTGACATAGAAACACTGATTCTTCCGCCGTCTGGTGTGAATTTTAATGCATTGGAAAAAAGATTGTTCCAAACAATATTCATAAGCTGAATATCTGAATGAACAAAAACATTTTCTTCAATATCCGTCTCAATTTCAATGCCTTTATCTTCCCATTCGTTTTCGAAAGTCAGAAGACATTCACACAGCTGCTCGCATAGGTCATAATCCTTCATTTCTGTGGGAATATTCTGGTTTTCAAGCTGATTAAGCTTCAGAATATTTGTAATAAGCTCCGTCATTTTTTTTGAGGATTCATGAATTGCTTTTGCGTATTCTATTCTTTTTTCTTCCGGAATATCCGTTTCCTGCAGAAGCGTTGCGTAGTTATTTATTACGCTTATTGGTGTTTTCAGCTCATGGGAAATATTTGACATCAGTGAAACTTTAAGATTAACAAGAGACGATAATTCATTTGTCATAAGATTGATATTGTTTACAATTGTGCTGTATCTTGAATTATAATTTCTTCTTTTTAATTTTGAAGTAAGGTCTCCGTGTTTGATTCTTAAAAGTGCCTCATTTATTTCCGTAACGGGTTTTTCTACCGAGAGGCTTTTCCATACAGTGCCTATAAGTCCGAATAAGGCAGAAACAAAAATCAGATTTAAGAAAGTAAACGGAGCAAATCTGTGTATATGCTCATACGGAAGCTCAACAGATTTAAGAAACAGCAAAAATGATGCTGTGGTAGTAGTTCCCGAAAACAGGAAAAATCCGAGAAATGTTATAAAGAAATTGAAAACAAGTCTTCTTTTAGATCTTTTTTTCATCTTTCAGCACCGCCTTATATCCGAGACCTCTGACAGTCACAATTTCAAATGAATCACAGTCTGCAAGCTTTGCACGGAGCTTTGTCATATATACGTCAACCGTGCGTGTGCCCGATTCGGTATCCGCCTCCCAGAATTCATTCATAAGCTGTGAACGGGTGAATGCCTTTTTAGGATAGGACAGTAATTTATAAAGCAGACTGAATTCTCTTGCTGTGAGAGTTATTTCAGCACCGTTGAGGTATGCTGTATATTCGTTGAGATTCATTGTGAAATTTCCTATGGTGAGAATTTTACTGTTGTTTATCCCCGCCCTTCTTAAAATTGCACCGATTTTAAGAAGCAGCTCATCAAGGTCAATAGGCTTTACCATATAATCGTCAATACCCGCGTTGTACCCCTTTTCTTTTGATGCAAAATCATCTCTTGCGGTAACAAAAAGAATGGGAATGCTTTCATTGAGGTTTCTCACGTTTTTTGCAAATTCAAAGCCGTCGGTTCCGGGCATCATAATATCAGAAATAATGATATCAAAAACAGTTTCATAAAGAGCAATATATGCATCTTCTGCGTTAAGACATCCCACTGTCTGATATCCGTGTTGTGAAAGAAAAGAACAAAAGGATTTGTTGAGGGCTTTGTCATCTTCAACTATAAGTATCTTAAACATCAGTATTCCTCCGAAATGAGTCTGTTTTTATCAACATACTGATTATTATAGCACACTATTGTTAAAATATTGTTATAATTTCAGTAAAAAAAGCTGTCGGAATTGCTTTTCCGACAGCTTTTACCGTTAAATAGATTTAATAAGAGCAGGAAGCTTTGTAATAGCAGGTCCGATTCTTAAAATAATTTTACATAATCCTCTGAAGCTTGATTTATCGTCATTGAGAATCATAAGAAGACCGTCTGCCATTTCAACACCGAAAACGCCCATGCTCATAGCAATAAAGTTTCTTATGGGAATCTGTGTTGCCATAGCGGCAATCATTTTGCCGTCACCGTTTGCATCCGAGCCCATCTTTGCCATTATGCCTTCAATGAGTCTGCAGAGTCTTCCGCCCCACTTTGTGTGTCTTGCATCATCGAGACAGCAGTAAATATCAATGGGTTTTGTCGTGTCTCTTTTTGAAGAGGGAAGAGGTCTTCCGAGAACTGCTTCAAACTGTGCAGCTGTTATTCCTGCAATGTCAGCAGTATAGTAAGCAGGAGCACTTGCTTTGTAATCGGGGATAACAGCAGTTGATTCGGATGTTACCGTAACTGCCTTTGCAAGTCTCATATCTCTTGATGAGGCACCGATAAGAATTGCAAATTCACCGCTTTCAACCTGGAATTCACCTGAATATACATTGAAGAATGCGAAATCTCTCTTGGAAAGAGTGAATGTGATTTCTTTTTCTTCACCTGCTTCAAGGAAAACCTTCTTGAAGGCTTTAAGTTCTTTTTCGGGACGGTAAATTGTGGAAACTCTGTCTGCAACATAAAGCTGTGTGACTTCTGCACCTGCAACCTCACCCACATTCTTTACCTTGAAAGAAACGGTGAGATTGTCATTTTCATTTATGCTGTCTGCAGAAAGAGTAAGATCGCTGTATTCGAATTGAGTATATGAAAGTCCGAAGCCGAAGGGGAAGAGAACTTCTTTTTTAGCGGTGTCATAATAACGGTAGCCGATATAAACGGATTCTCTGTGCTCGCTTGTAACGGGACCTCCGGGATAGTTACCGAATGTGGGGTTGTCGGAGAATGAAAGAGGATATGTTTCGGAGGTTTTACCTGAGGGATTAACCTTGCCGGTAAGTACATTTGCAACCGCACTGCCTGTTGCCTGTCCGCCGAGACCTGAATTGAGGATTGCCTTAACCTCGTTTACCCAGGGCATTGTGATTACCGAGCCTGCGGCAAGAACAACTACTGTGTTGGGATTAACCTTTGCGATTTCACTCACAAGAGCATTGTGGCATGAAGGCATATCGATGTTCATTCTGTCATAGCCTTCGCCCTCAAATTCTTCAGTAAGGCCTACAAAAACAAGTGCAATATCGGCATTTTTAGCGGTATTTACTGCTTCTGCGAATAATGCTTCGTCAACAACATCCTTTTTCTTTTCATAGCCCTTTGCATATGTAACATTCACGCCGAGTTTTTTGAGCTCATCAAGAGCATTGTCAAGCTTTGTGGGATTAATAACAGAAGAACCTGCACCCTGAAAACGCGGAGCGGCGGCAAGCTCACCGATAACTGCAACGGACTGACCGTTTTTAAGCGGAAGCACTTTATCATCATTTTTAAGAAGAACCATTGAACCCTCTGCAACCCTCCTTGCAACCTCGTGATGAGCGTCAAATGAGAAGTCGCAATCGGCTTTAAGTGCGGGCTTTGATTTAAGAATAAGGTCAACAACGGTATCAACTCTTTCATTGAGAACATCAACGGAAAGCTCACCGCTATTTACAGCTTCAATGATTTTCTTTGTGTTATATCCGCCGGAGGAAGGCATTTCAAGGTCTGTGCCGAAATTAAGTCCCGGAATTCTGTCAACCGATGAGCCCCAGTCTGTAACGATAAGACCTTTAAAGCCCCATTCGTCTCTTAAAACTTTTTTCTGTAAATATTCATTCTGTGAAGCATATTCGCCGTTTATTCTGTTATAAGAGTTCATTATTGTCCAAGGATCAGCTTCTTTTACTGCAATTTCAAAAGCAGTGAGATAAAGCTCTCTTAAAGCTCTTTCGTCAACAACCTCGTCAACAATCATTCTGTAGGCTTCCTGTGAGTTACAGGCGAAATGCTTGAGGGAAGTACCTATTCCCTTGGACTGAACGCCCTTAACAAGACCTGCGGCAAGCTTACCTGCAAGAACGGGATCTTCACTGAAATATTCAAAGTTTCTTCCGCAAACGGGAGAACGCTTGATGTTCATACCGGGCCCGAGAACAACGGAAACCTTTTCTTTAAGACATTCTTCACCGAGTGCTTCACCTGCCATTGTGAGGAGCTCGGGATCCCATGAGCAGGAGGATGTTGCTGCGGGAGGGAAGCAGGTGGAGGGAACTGAATTGCCCAGACCTATTCCCTGAGAAGTCTTTTTGTTTTCATTTTTCTTTCTGAGTCCGTGAGGACCGTCTGTGATATTGATGGAAGGAAGACCAAGCTCCTCGCATCCCTGTGTGTGCCAATAGTCAAGACCTGAAACAAAAGCCGCTTTCTGTTCAAGTGACATTTTGTTTATAAGTTCGGGGTGTTTCAAAATAATTCTCCTCTCAGAATTAAACTATACAAAGCTAATATACAATATTTTATTATAACAAGTCAACATTTTTTTGACAAAAGAAAAACCGATTTTTTGAATAAAATTTGATAAGTCAATTGACTTATTGAAAACTATGTGATAAACTATAAAAAACTGTTATCGGAGGATATATATATGAAAATTCAGACAATTGAAACAAAGAACCTTTGCGAAAGTGCAAAAAACGGCGGCTGCGGCGAATGCCAGACATCCTGTCAGTCAGCTTGCAAAACAAGCTGCGGCATTGCAAATCAGCAGTGCGAAAACAAGGTTGAAGAATAATTAAAGAATAACAAAATTTTGCCGCCTTCTGGCGGCATTTTTTGTAGGTGGAGAAAAATGATACATTCATATAAATTAGGCGGAATGAATATTGTGCTTGATATATGCTCAGGCTCAGTTCATGTTGTTGATGATGTGGCTTTTGATATTATCAATATGTATGAAGAAAACAGTGCTGAGACCATAATTAAAGAAATTATGGCAAAATATCCCGACCGTCCCGAGGTTACAAAAGAAGAAATTGAAGACTGCCTTAATCAGATTGAAGAACTGAAAAATGCAGGAAAGCTTTTCACTCCCGATAATTTCAGAAATATTGCGGGAGAACTCAAAAAAAGAACATCAGGTGTTGTAAAAGCACTGTGTCTTCATATTGCTCACAGCTGTAATCTCAACTGCTCCTATTGCTTTGCAAGTCAGGGCAAATATCACGGAGAAAGAGCCCTTATGAGCTTTGAGGTGGGAAAACAGGCTCTTGATTTTCTCGTTGAAAATTCGGGTTCAAGACGAAATCTTGAGGTCGATTTCTTCGGCGGTGAGCCTCTTATGAATTTCACCGTTGTAAAGAGACTTGTGGAATATGCAAGAAGCATCGAAAAGGAAAAAGGAAAGAATTTCCGTTTCACCCTCACCACAAACGGCATGCTTGTTGATGATGATGTTATAGAGTTTTCTAACCGTGAAATGAGTAATGTTGTGTTGAGTCTTGACGGAAGAAAGGAAGTTCACGACCGTTTCAGAGTTGATTATCAGGGCAGAGGCTCATGGGATTATATAGTTCCTAAGTTTCAGAAGTTCGTCGAAGAACGCGGAAACAAAAACTACTATATGAGAGGGACCTTCACTCATCATAACCCCGATTTCCTCGAAGATATAAAAACTATGCTTGACCTTGGCTTTACAGAGCTCAGCATGGAGCCCGTTGTTTGTGCAGCAGACGAGCCCTCTGCTCTCACTGAAGCCGATAAAGCGGTTGTTATGGAGCAATATGAAAAGCTGGCAGAGCTTATGCTCGAAAAACACAGAGAGGGCAAGCCCTTTACTTTCTACCACTATATGATAGATCTCAAGGGTGGTCCTTGTATCTATAAGAGAGTTTCAGGCTGCGGTTCGGGAACCGAATATATGGCGGTGACTCCTTGGGGAGATCTTTATCCCTGCCATCAGTTTGTCGGTGATGATAAATATAAGCTCGGTAATGTCTATGACGGAGTAACAAACACTGCGATTCAGGACGAATTTATGGAATGTAATGTCTATACCCGTCCCGAATGTGCAGATTGCTGGGCAAAGCTCTATTGCTCAGGCGGCTGTGCAGCAAATGCATATCACGCAACAGGCTCTGTAAAGGGTGTATATTCCTACGGCTGCGACCTTTTCAGAAAGAGAATGGAATGTGCAATTATGCTTGAAGCTGCAAAAACACTGGACGGTCAGGAATAATGAACACTCCCGTATATGATTTTATAAAAGAATATTCCGAAAAAAATACAGTAAGGCTTCATGTCCCCGGACATAAGGGAAAAACAGGTGAGCTTTGTGAAGCCTTTGATATTACCGAAATTGAAGGTGCTGATGTGCTTTATCACGCAACCGGCATTCTCGGAGAAAGTCAGAGAAATGCTTCTTCGCTTTTCGGTACTGCAAAAACGGTATATTCCGCAGAAGGCTCCTCTCTTTGTATAAGAGGAATTTTGGCACTCATAAAGATGCTTGCGGTTAAAAACGGCAGAAGGCCCGTAATTGCCGCAGGAAGAAACGCACATAAGGTTTTTATGACGGCTTCGGCTGTTTTAGATGTTGATGTCTGCTGGATTTCCCCCGAAAGCAGCTCATCTGTTGTCAGTGCTGAAATTTCAGCCTCTTGTCTTGAAAACTTTCTTGAAGGTCTTGAGGAATTGCCGGTTGCAGTATATATCACAAGTCCCGATTATCTCGGGAATACGGCAGATATAAAGGGAATTTCAGAGGTTTGTCATAAAAGGGGAGTTCTTCTTGCCGTTGATAATGCCCACGGAGCGTATCTCAATTTCCTCCCCGAAAACAGACATCCGATTTTTCTCGGTGCAGACATCTGTTGTGATTCTGCCCATAAAACTCTTCCCGTGTTGACAGGCGGTGCATATCTTCATATCTCAAAAAATGCTCCCGCCGATTTTGCGGAAAATGCCGAAAAAGCTATGTCGCTTTTTGCATCAACCAGTCCGTCATATCTGATACTTGCCTCTCTTGATAAGGTAAATTCTTATCTTGAAAACGGATTTTCGGAGAAGATAAGTGCACTTACAAAAAGACTTGATATGCTGAAAAAAAAGCTTATTTCAAAGGGCTTTTCACTTTTGGGAAATGAACCTCTGAAAATAACCGTTGAAGCGAAGGCTTACGGATATATGGGACAAGAGCTTTCGGATATATTAAGAAACAACGGCATCGAGTGTGAATTTTCCGATCCTGATTATGTTGTGCTTATGTTTACACCGAAAAATACAGAGGAAGAAATTTCTTTTTTTGAAGGCGTCTTGTTATCGGTTGAAAAGAAAACGGAAATTACTTGTTCAGCTCCCGTAATTCCCGCACTTTCAAGAAAAATGAGCATAAAAGAAGCATTATTTTACCCCTGTGAGGATGTAAAGACAGAAAATGCCAAGAGAAGAATTCTCGCTTCTCCCACCGTTACCTGTCCCCCCGCTGTTCCGATTGCAATTTCGGGCGAAGAGCTTAATGAAGAAGCCCTCAGATGCTTCTTCTATTACGGAATTGAAAAGATTAATGTTATAAAAGAGGTATAAAAATGGTAAAACATATTATTTTATGGAATCTTAAAGACGAATTTACCCCCTCGGAAAAAGAAAATATAAAGCTCGGAATAAAGGAAGGTCTTGAAGGTCTTCGGGGAGAAATTCCGGGACTTGTTGATATTAAAGTCAACACAAACGGTCTTTCTTCTTCTACCGCTGATTTGATGCTTGACAGCACCTTTGAAAGCGAAGAAGCATTGAAGAATTATTCCGTGCATCCCGCCCATCAGGATGTTGCAAACACAAAAGTGCGCCCCTTTACAAAACAAAGAAGCTGTCTTGATTTTGAAGTATAAATATTACGGTCCGTGCACTTTTTCGTGCACGGACTGTTTTTTCAGTTAATAACGGAATTCACTGCCGTCCTTTATATCTGACATCCAGAGTTCATCGGAGGAGTTCTTTGCATCGAAAATATATACTCCGTTTTTCTCCTTGAAGCTGTAAATATAGCCGTCATCGGTTGTGAGTGTCAGGGTATCGCCGTTTATTTCATAATTTCCCCGACCGAAGTAGCCTGTATAAGGATGGAAGGTGAATACAAATTTTCCGTTTTCGTAAAGCTTGAAGTTAGGCTTCAGAATTTCATTTGAAGAAGCCTTGAAGGTATAGGTCGCAGAATGAAGATCATCACCGTAATCCGGATCTTCAGGGGTTCTGTATGCGCTGACTCTTTCAATTTCACCAAGCTGGTCTTTACTGATTTCCGATATGATAAACCATCCCGTTCGGGAATATTTATCAACTGATGCCGTCCAGTTCACTTCTTTTGCCGCTATTGTCAATGTTTTATTTGCAACAGCCGCATAATCCATCTCAAAATAGGCATCTTCATTTGTAGCTACCATATAAGTGATAAAGAGAACATTGTCTTCAAAGAAATTTTCATATTCTGTATCATATAAATATGAAAGCTCTCTGAATGTCAGCCCCATATCCTGAAAAGCCTTGTCAAGATCAGCCTTGTCATTGAAATATTCAACGAATTCATCAAGCTCCTTACGGCTTTCTATCATAATAACGGGGAAATGCCGGATACTGCTCTGATTAGTAGGAACAAAACAGCCGTAATCAATAAAGGTCTGAAAGTTTTCACCCGTATTATCAACAGGGAAGCCTCTTTGCGAATATGATAAGAATTTTACAATAGGTGCATCCTTGTGTAAATTGATAAATTCTTCGGGATTCTCGCTTCTTATATCAATTTTTGCATCTGAATATGTTCCCGGGGCGTGAAGATAAAAATACCGGGCATCAGTGTCAGTCGTGGTTCCGCCGATTGAAAGAGAAAATCTTTCATCAATTACATATTCTCTGATATAAAGCCCCGAGCCTGTTTCATAATAGGTAAAATCTTCGAAGTCCTTCCAGGTAAGCTTATCTTCCTTTTTTGAAAGCCTTATTACATCTTCAAGTGTCAGCTTCTTTGCTGTGACGACCGTAACAGGCCCCGAAACACCGCCGATATCCGTAACATTGCCGTCACTTATTTGAAAGGTAATATAGGTTCTGTAGCTGTTTCCGTCGCCCGCCGAGAAATCTGCAATAAGACGGTAGCTTCCCGTCTGTGAAATATCAAAATTCTGTGTTAAATATTTTTTCTCGGTTGTTGTGCCGGCTTTCAGCATATAGCCTATTGTTAAGAAAACGATCTCTTCTTTTGCAACGCTTTTCCAGTTTTCTCCGTCAAGCCTTTCAATATCATAAAATTCACCGTAGGTTATATCGGTTTTTGTGGTGTTGTTCCATATGATATTGAAAACCTTATATCCGCCGGGGTTCGTATCTATACTTTTAAGTGTGAGATAAACACCTTCAAAATCCGTAAACAGGGGAGATGTTTCAGTACCGATAACAGGAGCTTCGGGTGTTCTTATTGAAACGAAAAGATTTTTTATAACATCGGGAGTTGTTATCGCATAGGTATAGGACGGCTTGACATTATCATCGATCCAAAGCTTTGAAAAGCTGTTATCAAAATTAATTGTTATCTTATCATTGATTTCGATGCTGTAGGTCTTTTCACGGTCTTCATTTCTGCTGTCATCGAGAGCGGTTTTTTCAAGGCGGATTTTTTTGATTATTTTCAGTTCATCTGACGGATCCTCCGTCGTATATATGAAGCTGTCTGTGCTTACGGTAAACTGCAGCTTTTCAACATCCTTGAATATGTCTTTATAACCGTCAAGGCTGTCAATGCCCGAGTTCGGGTTTGTCATAAATAAAACCGAAAGCAAAAGACTTAAAATAACTGTTATGACAATAACCCAGAAAGTAGGTTTTTTATAATTAAGAATATTTTTAATTCTTGTTTTAACTCCCGTTTCACCGAAAGCAAGAGGACAGGCACTTATAAGCTTTTTAGGTGCGGAAAAATTAAGAAGAGTTTCGGAGTATTGCTTTTTTATATCTTCGCCCTGTTCTTTCAGTACCTTTTCATCACAGGCGGCTTCAATATCACGGCAAAGGAAAATATATGCTGCCCATAACAGGGGATTGAACCAATAAACAGAAAGAAGAATAAATCCGAGAGGCTTCCACAGATGGTCGCCTCGTTTGATGTGTGCTTTTTCGTGGAAAATTATAAATTCTCTGCTGTTTTCGGAAATTTCTGACGGAAGAAAAATTTTAGGCCTTATAACACCTAAAATAAACGGTGTGTCAACGGTATCGCAGATATAAACTCCGTCACTTGTTTTTATGCTTTCTTTTGTCTTTTTCTTCAGTAAAAGGTAACTCACTAAAGTATAAATCAGCATAAAGGCAGTACCCGCAAGCCAAAGAACAGACAGAATAAATAAAACTATTTGTAAAGGATTTACACTTGTATAAATCTCAGGTGCAAAGGCTTCATTTATTATGGGATTTACAGAATAATTCAGAGCGGGAATTCCGCTTGTTATATGAGGCTCTTTCTGAAACATAATATCAGTGGGAATTGTCTGAACACTGGGAATAAGGCTTAAAATGCTTTCAAATGAAAACGGGAGAATAAGTCGCAGTCCCACAAGCCCCCACAGAACACAGGAAATCCATTTCGGGATTTTTCTGAATAGGGCTCGGAAAATAATGAGTGCCGCAACAAAATAAGAGGCGGTGATGCTCATATTGAGTACATTAATGAAAATATCTTCCATATTTAACCCTCCTCAAAGTCATTTATCATTTTTCTCAATTCTGCGATTTCTTCTTTTGAGAGCTTTTTTCTTTTTGAAAATGCCGCAATAAAAGCGGGAAGAGAACCGCCGAAGGTATCATCAACGAATTTTTCACTCTGCATTGAAAAGAATTCCTGTTTTGAAATAAGTGAGGTTACCGTACCTTTATTGTTTACGAAAATACCTTTTTCGCAAAGACGGCGAAGCACCGTAAAGGTTGTTGATTTTTTCCAACCAAGCTCTTTTTCCGCCATTTTTACAACATCGGAAGAAGAAACGGGTTCATTTGACCAGATAATATCTGCAAATCTTCCTTCAACAACTCCGAGACCTGATTCAATCACATTATCAACTCCTTAAAGGTTGGTTTACTGTTTGTAGACTACAATAATAGTTTACAATATGTAAACCAATTTGTCAATAAAAAACTCGGAAAAACCCCAAAAAAGTTTTCCGATAATTTTTTACTTAAAAAAACTTGTTATGATAATTTCAAGGCCGATAAAAATAAGTATCGCACCGCCTAAAATACCTGCTTTGCTTGAAAGCTTTGTCCCAGCTTTTTTGCCGATTAAAATTCCTCCGAAGCAGATAAAGAAGGTTACAATGCCGATTAGCGAACAGGCGAGAAGTGCTTCAAGGAAATTATATTCTGCAATAGTAAAGCCAACGGAAAGTGCATCAATTGAAGTGGCAACACCCTGAATGAGAAGCCCCGTAATTCCTGTTGCACCTTTTTCTTCACAGGGTACATCTTTATTTTTTATTCCCTCATAAAGCATTTTTCCCCCGATTATTGACAGCAGTATAAGTGCAATCCAGGGAATCATTTTCTGAAAAGCCTGAAATTTCTGTGCAACTGTTGAAACGCATATCCAACCGATAAGGGGCATCATAGCCTGAAAAACAGAGAAAACACCTGCAGTTCCCAGCATTTTTCCTTTTTTCATACAGGGCTCATTCATTCCGTTTGCAAGTGAAACGGAAAATGCATCCATAGCAAGCCCCACACCCTGAAGAACATTATTAAAAAAGAAAGAGAAGCTTAAATTCATTTTATCACTCCGTTATATTAAAAATAGGGTAAGCCCGAAAGCCTACCCATAATCACAAAAATATAATGACTCAATGTAGGCTTAACGCATACATGAGTCTCGCAAATTAAAACAAGCCAGACCGAAAGGTCAGTGTGTTGACTTGTTACGCTTTTTGCGTCTGCTACTCCCTCACAACGAGAAAAATTTTATCATAAAAAATACTGTTTGTCAATCAAAAAAAAGACAAACAGTATTTTGCAATTTATTTTATAAGATCGTGCTCCTTGATAAATTTTACAGCTTCGTCAACTGTTGTGAAGGCAAGCCCCACAACGGTGTCTGCACCGCCGTAGTAAATTGCAATCTTTCCGCTTTCAGCATCTGTTAATGCCGCACAGGGGAATACAACGTTGGGAACATCGCCCACAAGCTCATAATTTTCGTGAGGAGCAAGAAGGAAGCAGTCTGCTCTGTGAAGCACCCTCCAAGGCTCATCCTTATCAAGAATTGCAGCACCCATGGCATATGTAAAGCCGTTACAGGAGGTCAGCACGCCGTGATAGAACATAAGCCAGCCTTCATCCGTTTCAATGGGAGTGGGACCTGCACCGACCTTTGTCATTTCCCAGTTCTTTTCAGGCTTCATAACAAAACGGTATTTTCCCCAGTAGGTGAGGTCACGGCTTTGCTGAATGAAAATGTCGCCGTAGGGAGTGTGTCCTCTGTCGCAAGGACGTATAAGAAGCATATATTCTCCGTTTACTTTTCTCGGGAACAATACGCCGTTTCTTGCAACGGGATAACAGGCATCCTCTAACTGTACCCATTCATTAAAATCTTCAGTGTATGCGATGCCGATTGTTGTTCCTCTGGGAGTAAGATTTACCCATGAAAGATAGTATTTGCCGTCAATTTCGCAAAGACGGGGATCATAGCCTCTGAAAATTACTTCACTGTCAAGAACCCAATTGATACCGTCCTTACTTGAACCCGTTACAAGTGTGTGGTCTCTTGAAATATCGTCAACTCTGAAAACTCCCTTGAAGCCGTCACCGTAGGGTACAACAGCGGAATTGAAAATGCTGTTTGCACCGAATAAATTATCTCTTGTTATAACGGGATTACCCGAATATCTCCATACGGGATATTTGTAGCCTTGAGGCTTGTCTTCCCAAGGAATATTGGGAACGCTTGTACCGATTATTTTAGCCATATATAAACCTCCAAAATTATTATTATGATTATATAATAAAATCTGACATATTGCAACCATAAAGAAAATTTCGCGTAAGGATATCAGTTTATCTTTACGGGAACAGCTTTACTGATTTATTGTTTCTTTGATTTTTTCTTTTCTTTTGGGCGGCTTATCATCCTTCAGATGTCTTATTTCAACGGGGAGACCGTGCTTGACATTGTGTGCTTCCTTGAATTTCAGACCGCCGGTATAGGTTGCGGGAAAATATCCTTCTTCTGCGAGAGCTTCTCGCTGCTTCAGAACATCCATAGCATACAGATGCTGTTTGTTGTTATAATCCCAGAAGATATACGGAATCATCATAAGAGCATGACCGACGAGGTCAAATATAAGCGGAACCACAAGAATTCCCACTCTTGAATCGTCAATAAAGAGAACATCCCAGTTGCTGTTGAAGCCGTTTCTGAGAAGAAGAACAGGGATAATAAGCCCTACGAGGGTTGTAATGGGGGAAATGAACCAGCTGAACACACCTGAAAAGCTTGCAAGTCTTTCGCCTGAAAGATACATCTGATAGTCCTGAAGACGGATATTCATATCATTTTTTGCAATGCTTACAACTTCAACAAGGAAACCGCGAATCCAGAGTGAGGCGTACATAATCCAACCGCAGGCAATGATGTTATTCCCCATAAACATAATCACAAGTACATTTATTCCCGCACTCAAAACCTCAACTATCTGTTTGAACATATTCAGAGATTTAAATGAAAATCTTTTCATTATCATCGGAGCAATAAATGTAGGCATAGTGCCTCTGAACGTGAACAGAAGTGTTATAAGCGAATATTCAAGACCGCTTAATCTCATTGTGTAGAAATAAACGACGGTGGTTATACTCAGCATTCCGTTACCGAGGGAGTCAATAAGAGAGGTTGCGGTATTGAGCCAATGATATTTGTTTTTGATAACACTGAAAATGCCGTACCAGAATGATACGTTCTGTTTTTTTTCAATCGGAGGTTGCGGTATTCTTTCCTTTATATTTCTCGCAAAATATAAGGTCAGTACGGCACAGGGGATAAATGTGCCGGGAACAACAAATCTGTAGAAATTGATGTCGTCAAATTCTCCCAAAAGCGGAATTATAAGAACGAATACGGAATTCAGCAGATGGCTGATTTTAACGGGGTAGGTGCGTACCCAAAGTCTTTCCTGCGGATTGGGGCTTATTGTTTGTGTGCATTGCTCAGTTGTGGTTGAAAAGTCATACATTGAGAACAGACTGAAAAGAAGATATGCTATCCAGAATCTTTCGTTTACGTCCTTGATTTCATATACGGGAAGCCAGCCGATAAGTATTATAAGAATACATTTTTGAATTACGCTTGCATATAGATTATATTTATATCTTCCGAAAACGGGAACAAGCTTTTTTCTCCAGAAAATTCCTCTTGCACCGCCGAAGCCGTTTATAAGAAGCTGAACTCCTATAATCTTAAAAAAGCTGCGAGCATTTAGCCCTGCAAAACCGTTCAGTGTTTTTATAAGGGCATTGCCTTCGGGGAAAAATGCCGTTATGTCTGTTAATAACAGGATAAGTCCGAGAGCCGTTGCTGTAAAATATATTGTATATATGATTCTTTCGGTTTTCTTTTCCATAAAACCGAGATTATCGTTTACAAGCCAACCCACAATGCTCCATAAATAGCTTAAAGGTATGCCGATGAGACCTACGATTGAAAATGCAAGATAGGGCAGGTCATAGTGATACATAATAAGAAAGCAACCTGCACCGAAGCCGATATAGCCGAGAGGAGACTGTGCAGCATAGTTAAAGCTGACACCAAGGAAAATATCAAGATATTCTTTAAAAGAAACATAATTTCCCTTTGCTCTGTCAGGCTCGTGCCAATGAGCTTTTACATCGGTTATGAAAGCTTTTACTTTTGACATATCACTTTACCTCCCTTTCTTCATTATAAGAAATGCCGATAGGACGCATAACCACCTTGCGGCGTTCGGGAAGCCATGCACTGCCGAGATGCATTTCTTTCGCTTCTTCTTCGGAGCATTCCATTCTCACGATTTCAACCGAGGAGCAGTCAAAAAATGCATGATGTCCTATGGATTTTACGGAGGAGGGAATGAAAATATCCTTGATTGACTGACAGTATGAAAAAGCATCCGAGCCGATATTTATAACAGAATCGGGAATATTCAGCTCCTGAAGATTATAGCATTTGAAAAATGCAAGCGTTTCTATATCCGTTACGCTGTCGCTGATAGCTATGCTTTTGAGTAATGTACATTCGGAAAAACACAGCTCGTTTATTGTCTTAACAGTGTCGGGAATTATAAATTCCGAATATTTTTCATCAGTGATACTCTGCAAACGGTTTTTATTGGTGGAAACAGACGGTATTTCTTCTTCCAGTTTTTTGAATTCGGTTAAATAAGCCTCGGCACTTTCTCTGTCAGTGGGCGATTTAAGTCCCATTTCAAGTGAGGCAAGATATTCGGGGTTTTTCGGCGGGAACATCATTATTTCAACTGCCTCGCCGTTTTCAAGTCTGTAAAGCACGCCGTCCACAGATTTATAATTGGGATTATTTTCATCAACGAAAAATGCTTTTAAGCTTTTACAGGTATAAAAGGCTTTTGCATCAATAATCTCAACCGTATCGGATATAAAAATGAATGTGAGTGATTCATTACAGTTTACGGCATATCTTCCCACTTCCTTTACAACCTTTGTTTCGTCGGGAACGTCCTTTTCATCGCGAACAAAATCCAGTTCAAGCACTTCTCGGTTGTCCCCGTGATATTCCGCTAACATATAAGCTGAGCTTCCGTCAGCAAAGGCTCCGTTTTCTTTGTATGTATAGACATCTTTTGAAACAGTTCTGAAGCTGAAATACATGGATAAAGAAATAAAGAAAATCAGAACGATAATAAAAGCCGCTTTTTTTACCGCAATTCTTCCGAAAAATCTTTTTGAAGGATTATCCTGAAGAAGAGCTTCAGGATTTTTTGCAAACATCGGATCGTATAAAAGCTCCTGCTCACTGAGAGGTATTTTTTCGTTTTCCATAAAACCGTCCCCCTTTATTGCTGTTAAAAATATTTTATCAAAAACAAACAAAATATTCAACAGAAATTGAAAAATAATATGTATTTTATCAAAAAAACTAAAAAGTATGTGCTAAATTTGGTTTAAAACAAAAAAGCAGGGAAATTTCCCTGCTTAAATAACAATTAAAAGTGTCCGCCGCGAAGTGCTACAATAACTGCATCAATTCTCATATATATAAGTCCGAGAAGTTCAACAAGTCTGTAAAGTGCGGTGCGGAAGAAAACGCTGATTTTTCCGTCTGAAAAGTCTTTTGTCTTTTCAATTGTTAAGCTGTCAAGAAGCTCGGAGTTGTCTCCTCTGAAGGTTTTTATTGCCATTGTATTCTCTGTGAAATCAACTGTTGTATAGGTTGTGACATCCGCATTTTCAAATGCATAAGCGGTATAAGGGAAGAGATATCCCGCATTACCCTGATCGCAGCAGGCGTTTACATTGAGATAAATAATTCCGCAAGGATCTTTATATGTTCCGCCTGATTTGGCTTCACCCACAACAACACCGTCGCTTATAAAGTTTGAGCGGCCCTGCATATGAGTGTGTCCCGTGAAAACAATATCAAGGTCATACATTTCATATATGGGCTGGAAAACAGCATTGAGAAGAATATTTGTTTCGGGCTCGAGCATTGCAATGCCGGGAGCATAAAGTCCCTGATGCATAACTCCGACTCTCCATTTTGCGTCTTCGTTGAGAGAAACAGCTTCTTCTGCCATTGCTCTGTGGTCTGCGGCAGAACCTGAACAGGCATCAAAAACAAGGTAAAGAACATCACCGTAACGGAACCAGAAATCTCTGTCAAGTCCCTCGAAATATTTACCGAAAAACTCATTGGGCATATGAGTATAATAATCATACATCATCCCCTTTTTGTCGTGATTGCCGATAGCAAGTGCAAGAGGAAGACTTCTTAAATATTCGGGCATAAGAAGCGTCTGCCATTCATCAGCTGCCTCACCTGTTGAAGTATTATCTCCGGGGGAAAGAAGAAAGCTGATGTCGGGATTTTTTGTAAGAGCTTCATTGAGTAAGCTCTGCCATACATAACCTATTCTTGACTGCTCTTCGGGATTGTCATATGACTGGCCGCCTATCTGTATGTCGCCGACAACCAGCATCTTAAAGCTGTCGAATTCCTTGGCTTCGTATTTATAAGCCTTGCTCCAGCCTTCATCGGTAAACCATTTATAATAGTATGTGGTATTTTCTTCAATTCCCGTAATTGTAACACGGCAGACAAGCTGTGTATCGTTTTCTGCGGGAGTTGTTTCTCCTGTAAATTCAACTGCATCAGTCATATTCTCATCTTTTGCGAGAAGAACTTTGGGAGTTGCGGTTTCCTTTTCGGAATGCCAACAGAGATTAAGTTGGGTTTCATCTGCACCTGCACAAAGCATAGGTAATGTATTATCCTTGATTTTTTCATCATAAACCTTCTGCCATTCTTCTTTTGTCAAAGAAGAAGCAGTGAAGTCTGCAGATGCGGAAAATGTTCCTGTAAAAATAAATAAAACTGCAAGAAGTAATGAAATCAATTTGTACGACTTTTTCATAGCTTTCCCTTCCTTTGTATAATTACTATATAAGTTTAACACCCTTAAAAATATGTGTCAATCGTCATAATTACTATGAATAGCTGCAGTTTTTTTTCTAAAATGACAACAAACAAGGTGTTGACAATAAAAACTCAGAGTGCTATTATAACTATAATATTTATTAAACCGTTGAAGCGGAAGTAAAGGCAATAAATGACCACACAGAGAGTCTGCGGAGCTGAAAAGCAGATTGGAAACCGATTGTCAAATGGGCCGCTGAGGGTGCAGTCAAATGTGATTTCACAGAGTATTCTGCAACGCGATGAAATGCGTCAGTTTTCGGGGATATGTCAGTATCCTGTAAGTGCACGGCAAAGCCGTGAATCAAGGTGGCACCGCGGATAAATTTATTCGTCCTTGACAGAAATTTTCTGTCGAGGATTTTGTTTTTTTGGGAGGAATATTTATGTTACTGACTAAACGATGGCGATATTCAGATTTTACAATTTATACTGATAATTAAAATTTATACTAATAATTAAGGAGTAATAGATATGAGAAAAAACACAAAAATCCTTGTAACTTCTGCATTGCTTGCCGCACTTGTTTGTGTTGCAACAATGGTTGTAAAAATTCCTTCACCGCTTAAAGGATATATAAACTTAGGCGACTGTATGGTGCTTCTTTCGGGATGGATTTTGCCTCCTGCTTTCTCTTTCCTTGCTGCAGGACTGGGCAGTGCACTTGCAGATATTTTTTCCGGATATTTTGTTTATGCTCCCGCGACCTTTATTATAAAAGGATTGGTTGCAATAACAGCTTATTTTATTTTTAGGCTTCTGGCAAAGAAATTGAAAAAAGACATTTCTGCCGTAGTTTCAGGTCTTGTTGCTGAAACGGTTATGGTTGCGGGCTATTACATTTTTGAAGGCTTTATGTACGGCTTCGGTGCTTCTGCCGTAAATATTCTTCCGAATGTTATACAGGGTGTCGCCGGAATTATTCTCGGAGTGATACTTCTTAAAATTTTCCGTAAGACAAAGATCAGTATATAAAGAGGAGATATAAAAATGATACTTAACAATGTAAATTTTGACACCTATTTCAATAACTATCCCGATGTGAACGGATATTTCGGAAAATACGGCGGTGTTTTTGTTGAAGAAAAGCTCGTAAAGGCTATGGATGAAATCACACAGGCATATTTTTCAATCTGTCAGTCAAGAAAATTCATTGCAGAGCTTCGAAGAATAAGAAAAGAATTTCAGGGCAGACCTACACCTGTGACACATCTTGAAAGACTTTCCGATTCCTTGGGAGGCAAGGTTCAGCTCTATGCAAAAAGAGAAGACCTTAATCATTCAGGTGCACACAAGCTAAATCACTGTATGGGTGAAGCACTTCTTGCTAAATATATGGGAAAGAAAAAGGTTATTGCGGAAACAGGGGCAGGTCAGCACGGTGTTGCCCTTGCAACAGCAGCTGCATATTTCGGACTTGAATGTGACATTTATATGGGTGCCGTTGATATTAAAAAACAGGCTCCCAATGTTGCAAGAATGAAAATTCTCGGTGCAAACGTCATTGAAGTAACCCACGGTCTCCAGACTCTTAAGGAAGCCGTTGACGCCGCTTTTGATGCATACAGCAAGGAATATGAAACAGCAATATATTGTATCGGTTCCGTTCTCGGTCCCCATCCTTTCCCTATGATGGTAAGAGATTTTCAGAGTGTTATAGGCATTGAAGCAAGAGAACAGTTTATTGATATGACGGGACATCTTCCCACTGCCGTTGTTGCCTGTGTGGGCGGCGGTTCAAATGCAGCAGGCCTTTTCTCCGGCTTCCTCAATGATCCCGTTGATATCTACGGAATTGAACCATTGGGCAGAGGTGAAAAATTAGGTGACCATGCCGCATCTCTCAAATACGGCACCGAAGGCATTATGCACGGCTTTAACAGCATTATGCTTAAGGATGAAAACGGTGAACCCGCACCCGTTTATTCGGTTGCTTCAGGTCTTGACTATCCCTCATCAGGTCCCGAGCACGCTTTTTTACAGGAAATCGGCAGAGTAAAATATGACGTAATAGATGACGAAGAATCAATTGATGCATTTTTTAAGCTTTCCCGTCTTGAGGGTATTATTCCCGCTATAGAAAGCTCACACGCCGTTGCATACGGTATGAAGCTTGCAAAAGCTATGGAGCACGGCTCCGTTCTCATTAACCTTTCGGGCAGAGGCGACAAGGATATGGATTATGTTCTTGAAAACTTCGGGATGCGTTAAGCTATGAAAGATAAAGTTGCAATAGTAACGGGCGGAAATTCGGGCATCGGAAAATGCACCGCTCTTGCCCTTAAAAAATCAGGGTGTATTGTATATGATTTTTCCCGTCGTGAAATAATAACTGACGGAATTATTCACAAAGCTCTTGATGTAACCGATGAAAATGCGGTTATCGGTGCAGTTAATGAAGTTGTTAAGGAACAGGGGAGAATTGATATTCTCATAAACTGTGCGGGTTTCGGCATATCGGGAGCTGTAGAATTTACAACGCTCAATGAAGCAAAATCGCAGTTTGACGTAAACTTTTTCGGTATGGTAAATGTAAGCCGTGCCGTGCTTCCCGTAATGAGAAAAAATGGCGGCGGAAGAATTGTCAATATAAGCTCTGTTGCCGCAGTTGCTCACATTCCTTTTCAGACCTATTATTCCGCATCTAAAGCGGCAATTGAATCATATACCCAGTGTCTTGCCAATGAAGTGAAGCCTTTCGGAATTACTGTTACGGCAATTCAGCCCGGAGACATAAAAACTGAATTTACAAGTGCAAGACAAAAATCCTTCGAGGGTGACGATGTATACGGCGGCAGAATTTCAAGAAGTGTTTCGGGAATGGAAAAAGACGAAATAAACGGTATGAGCCCCGAAAAGGCAGGGGAATATATCGCTTCAATTGCTGTTAAAAAAAGAGTAAAGCCTATTTATGCAATTGGATTTACATATAAATTCCTTGCAGCCTTATGTAAAATTTTTCCTTGCGGAATAAGAAATGCAATTGTCGGAATGCTTTATGCAAAATGAATAAACACGGGATTGCTTTTTCGGCAGTCCCGTATTTATTGTGTAATTGACATTTTTTGCATTTTATTATATATTTTATATATATGCTTTTAGGAGGAGAAATTTATGTTGTGGCCGTTAATCAGAGTTATAGTTACAATGTTTATTGTTCTTGAAACAAGCTTTGCAGGTATTTTTAACGGGATTATGTTAAAACCCGTTGATATGCCCGAGGTTGAAACAGGTGAATATACTCAGTATGTTGATCCTTTTATCGGAACGGGCGGAACACCGTGGACTGCAGGTATGTTAAGCCCTGCCGCAACGGTTCCTTTCGGCAGTGTAAGACTTGGTCCCGATACTTCATTTTTAGGCGGTGCTTATATAGTTAAAACCAACACATCAGGCTATTACTATGAGCACGCACACATCAAAGGCTTCAGCCATTCCCGTCTTTCGGGAACAGGTGCGGAGGACTATCAGATGTTCCGTGTAACCCCTGCCGTGGGTTCATCTGATGCAGGTGTAATTCCCTATTCCCATATGTATGAAACTGCAGTGCCCGGTTATTATGCTGTTTATCTTCAGTCTCTCGACTGTCTTGCAGAAATGACAGCAGATATTCACACAGGCGTACACAGATATACCTTTAACAATTCTTCGGATGCCCGTCTTTTTATTGATGTCACAAGTACAGCAGGAAAGTACGGTGCGGCAAAGGGAAGTGTTAAGGTTGACGAAAACGGTATGATTTTCGGTTCTGCTGAAATCGGTGCCGCTTTTTCCTCAAGATATAACGGCCTGCCCGTATATTTTGTTGCAGCTGTTGACAAGGAAATCAAATCCTATGAAATAAAGGGTGATGAGAACGACCTCGGAATTGACCTTAATTTCGGCAATATTGCAGGTCAGCCTCTTGAAATGAAGGTCGGTATAAGCTATATCAGCTGTGAGAATGCTCTTGAAAATCTTATGGCAGAAGCAGACGGACTTGCATTCGACGATGTAAGAAAGAATGCACTCGATGACTGGGAAGAAGCACTTTCCGTTATTGATATGAAAAGCCGTGACGAAGAAATTATGAAGGTTTTCTACACCGCTTTATATCACAGTATGATAATGCCCACCAATTTCACTGATGTAAACGGAGAATATCTCGGCTTTGACAAGAATGTCCACACGGCAGACGGCTATACCTACAGAACAGATATGTCGCTCTGGGATACAGCCAGAACAACTCATTCGCTTTACACTCTTATTGCTCCCGAAATTCAGTATGACTGTCTCAATTCTCTTGTTGAAATGGCAAAAACCGGCGGTGCACTTCCGCGTTGGCCTATGGGTGCAGGATATGCAGGTTCAATGCTTGGTGATCCCGCAAATATCGTTATAACAGAGAGCTATCTCAAGGGCTTCACCGATTTCGATGTTCAGACAGCCTATGAATATATGAAAAAATCATCCGAAGTCAAGGATACAAAAGTCGGAAGAGACTATATTGATTTTTATAATAAGTATGGCTATGTTCCCGACGACCTTGCCCCCGCTGATGAATCTGTTGCAAGAACAATTGAGTATTCATGGGAAGACGGTGCAATAGCAGCTCTTGCCGAAGAACTCGGTTATGAGGAAGACGCCGCAAAATATTATGAAAAATCAATGTATTACAAAAATACTTTTAATCCCGAAACAAAGTATTTCCAGGCAAGAAATTCCGACGGAAGCTATGTTTGGAATTTCAGTCCTTATATCACATCCTTCTATGATGCGGTTATGATAAAGAAATTTGCCGATTGCTACTGTGAAGGCAGTGCAAGACAGTGGCGTTGGAATGCACTTCAGGATATTGACGGAATGATTGAGCTTTTCGGCGGTGAAGAATATTTCGTAGATGAGCTTGAAGACTTTATGAAGGATGCTTCTCTCACCCGTGCTGCTATTGATCCCGGGCACGGCTTCTGGGTAGGAAATCAGCACGATATTCACACTCCCTATCTTTTCAGTAATGCAGGAAGACAGGATCTTACACAGAAATGGGTTCGCTGGACTCTTAAAAACCGTTTCAGCTCAGATATAAACGGTCTTGACGGCAATGACGACGGCGGAACGATAAGCTCCTGGTACATTTTCTCCTCAATGGGCTTCTATCCCCTTGCAGGTACAAATAAATATTGGATTGGTTCTCCCAATATTGACAATGCAACAATAAATCTCGGCAACGGAAAAACACTCAATATTGAAGCCTTCAATCAGAGTGAAGACAATGTTTATGTATATTCCGTAACACTTAACGGCGTTGAACTTGAAGGACCTTATGTAACCCACGAGCAGCTTATGGAAGGCGGAACGCTTCGCTTCTATATGAGCTACACTCCCGCTGAATAACAATAAATTATCACCCGAAAAGGAGGAGCACTCTTTTTCGGGTGATATAAATTTTGCCTGTTTAATTGCTTGCCGTTTTTTTTACAGCAATTTCATTTGCCGTAAACACTCCGGCACATATAAAGAGAAGCACAAACGGCGTTATTTTGAATGTGATACCTGTTGCCGCAAAGCCGTAGATAAGCTGAATAAGGAACCCGACTGCATATGCACCGCCCATATGGTAGCCCGTTAAATCTGCTGAATACTTTTTCCCGAATCTTGCGGGAACAGTATGAAGAATAGTGGGAAAAATGGGACCGAAGCCGATGCCTATAAGAAGAAAACCTATAAGAGATATTTTACCGAGTGGCAGTGCGAAAACAGATATCCCGGCAAATGCCGCAATAATTGAAGACTTTATAAGCAGCTTATCAGATACTTTAATTGAGATAAAGCCTGCAATAATTCTTCCGAGCATAATTCCGCCGTAATAAAGAGAAACCCATTTTGCCGCCTCGTCGGGAGGAATAATAAACGAGTTTACGGCATATGTGGCACCCCATGTGCCGAGAGTGAATTCCATTCCGCAGTATAAGCCCATTGAAAGAACTGAGGGGATTACACCTCTGATTTTCAGAAGCTCGAAAAGCTTGCCGCTGTTTTCTTCTTCGGAAACCTCCGACTTATTTGCTTTTTTTTCGGTGTTTTCCCATTTTCTGATACACAACAGAACCAATAAGGCTATAAGCAGCTGAAGAGCCGAAACAATTCTGTAGCCGTTTCTCCAAGAAGAGCCGTCGTCCGAAAGGAATGCAGACATTATAAGAGGACTTATGGTGACACCGAGCCCCCAACAGCAGTGGAGCCAGTTCATATGCCGTGCTTCATAATGAAGTGAAATGAAATTATTAAGCCCCGTATCAATAGCACCGGCACCGTAGCCGAGAATTACGGAAAAAATCATCATAAACACGATATTTGGAGATAGACTTATTCCGAAAAGTGCTATTGAGGTGAGAAGTGTTGAAAAGAATGTTACCTTCGCCGTGCCGAAGCGGCGAAGAAGCCGTCCCGCGATAAAGCTTACACCGCCCGTGCAAATTGCGGTTATAATGCTGTAAAAAGATGCAAAATTCTCATTAATACCGAAATCCGTATGCACCACGGGCCAGCTGACACCGAATAGTGAATCGGGGAGGCCGAGGGACACAAAAACGATATAAATTACAATAAGTAAAGCTGTCATATGTTTTCTCTGTTATGTGATTTATTTTTCTTAATTATATAGGTAATTAAGAAATTTTGCAACAAGAAAAAGGGAACAAATTTGCTCCCTTTTCTGTTTTATTCAGTTACAGCTTTTGCGTTTACAGGGAATTTTTTGTTATTTCGGAAGCTTGTGCTTCTTCCGCAAGTGCATCTGCCCGTTTTTTGAGCTCATCCATTATAAACATATGCTTTTCATCAGTATAATCCCAGAAGAAAAGATAGGGAAGACTCATGAGAAGATATCCCGCCATATCAAAGGCAAGGCCTATTATCATACATTTTACTCTGACATCTGCAATGAAAAGAACATCCCAGTCTGAAGTAAAGCCTACACGGTAGAACATAAGAGGAATAATAAGGCTTATGAGTGCGGAAATAGGACCTGTGAACCAACCGACAACACCCTGATATGCTTCAAATCTTTCACCTGATATATACATTTGATAGTCGCTGATTCTGATGTCCATATCGAGAGAGGCTTCTTCAATGGCGGATTTCAGAGCATCTCTGAGGCATATTCCTATAAAAAGGACAAGACCGCAAAGCATGGGAGAGTCGCCGAGAAAAAGGAACGCAAGAATGAAAATACCGCTTGAACCGAACATTATCATCTGCTTGAAAACAAATAATGTCTTGAACTGAAATCTTTTTCTTATCCACGGAGCGAGGAAGGCACCGGGATTTCCCACAAAGGCTATTGCATTTTCCGCAACTGCGAAGAAGAAGCCTGTTTCTCGCCAGGTGTATATGAGCATTATCTGACCTATTCCTATCATACCGTTTCCGAGAGAGTCAAGAAGAGCGGATGCCTGCTTTATCCACAGATATTTGTTCTTCATAATACCGTCAATGCAGTCCCAGAAAGAATAGTATTTTTTCTTTTCAAGAGGCGGGGCGGGGATTCTTTCCCTGATTTTTCCAAGCCCCGAATACATCATAACAATGCTCAGCCCCAAGGCTATAGGTATAATGTATTGGAATGTTCCTCTGTCTCTTATGCCGTTTACAAAGAAAAGCCCTGAAACCGTGGGAATTACCATCGTCATAATTGAACGCAGAAGATGGCTGAGCTTAACAGGCCAGCAACGTATAAGCATTCTTTCGTGACCGTTGGGGCTTATGTTGTCTGCAATCTGTTGGGGTGAACCTGTAAATCCGAACATTCCGAAAAGCTGGAAAAGCACATAGAGCTTCCAGACTCTGTCAATAAGCGGTTCTTCATAAAGGGGAAGCTCGCATATGAGAATCACCATAATAATACACTGAACTATATTGGCATAAGCAAAAACCTTATATCTTCCGAGCTTTGGGATAAGTTTTTTCTTGATGATAATACATCTGAAGCCGCCCCAACCCGAAACAAACATATGAATACCGAAAATTTTAAGAATACTGTAAAGATTCAGACCTTGCCATTTTGTGTTCATAAAATTAACGAAATTATCGGGGAAGGGAATTATTTTTGTCAGATCGAGAATAAGAAGGATTAGCCCCAATGCCGCAACGGAAAGATATATTGCAAAATACCTTTTTTCCGTCTTTTTCGGTAATATTCCGAGATTTGCATCAATACCCATATTGAGCATACTCCAAAGATATCCGGAAACAAGGAAAAATGCATTTATTGCAGAGAATGTGAGAATGGGAATTTCATAATAATATGCAACAAGATAACAGCCTGTGCCGAAGGACAAAAAGCCTAAAAGATGCTGTGCGGAATAGTTTCCTCCGACGGCAAGAAAAATGGATATGTATTCTTTATACGGAACATATTTCCCCTTAGCAGGGGTATGCCAATGATCTCTGAACTCCGAAATGAGACCGGTTGCTTTGCTTTTCAATGAAGTTTTTTCTTTACTCATTTTTTACCCCTCCTTTGCTTCAAGGCTTTCAAGCCTGATTTTCTCGGCTTTTGCATCATCAAGAGTTTTTCCGTATTCAGGAGTGATTGCCACATGGAAAAGAACCTTCAGAACATTTTTAGGAAGCCAGCTTTCTCCGAATTCAATGTTATCGGAGTTTTCGGCACCCATATACATTGTTTTTATACCTCCGCAGGAAAAAAATGCATAGTCATCAATATGAGTGACTGTTGACGGAATATACATTATGGGATACAGACTGCCGCAATAGCTGAAAGCATCTGCCCCTATTGACTGAAGTCCTTCGGGAAGCCACACTGTCCACATATTACCGCAACCGAAAAACGACATATTTCCTATTGCTTTAAGAGTAGACGGGAGTGTGAGATGCACAAGGTCTGTATTTTTATAAAAACTGAAGCTGCCTATATTTTCAACACCTTCGGGAACAGTAAAGCTGTCAGGTGTATCGGAAAGCTTCTTTTCGGTTTTCCACTGTCCGTTCAAAATAGGATGAAGAACAAGAGTTTTCATATCTTTTGTGAAAAGAACGCCGTCAACAGAGCAGTAATAAGGATTTTCTTCATCAACGAAAACTGCTTTTAACTGCTTGCAGTAATAAAATGCAGAATCCGCTATATACTGAACATCTTTTCCGATATGAATAAACTGAACATATTCATCACTGACAACTGTAAAATCTCCGACAGCAGTAATTGATTTTTCTTCATCGGGATTTTCACCTTTTTCGTCTCTTACGAAATCAATATAGATTTCTGTGGTGTCCGAGTTTCCGTTAAAACCGTAAAATTCCCATCCCGTAACACCCTCAATATCATTGATATTTTCAGAATATCTGTATTCAAAGGTGTCTCTTGCAATTGAGAAAAATGTAAAAGAAAGGGAAAGTGCAATAAATACGGTAAGTACTGTTACAAAAGCGACTTTTTTCCAGGCTGCCAAATCAATCTCCTCCTTGTATTTTTTTATTCTACCATAACATATTAATGTTTTCAATACAGAACAATGAAGGAGTTATGTACAGTTAATGAATTATCCGCAGAGTTCACAAAAGACTCTGCGGATAATTTACAGTAAATTATATAAGCATTTCTGAAATTCGGGAAGCCACCATTCTTTATAGCCTGCCTTTGTCGGATGAATTTTGTCAACAAGATAAAGCTTTCTTTGCTCATCCGTAATGCTATTTATGCTGTCATTGTTCCACAAATCAATAACGGTTATGTCCCATTTCTTTTGTATTTCAAAAAGCAATTCCGCCATTTTACCGTAGTTTTCACTGTCATACCTTGCCTGTGTGTAGAAAATGACGGGGCAGTTATATGTTTTTTCTGCATAAGCGATTATATATTCAATTGCTCCCGCTACTGTCAGAGTGTCAAAATCTTCAATGCTGAAGCTTTTTTTTATTTCACCGAGGGGAATATTCTTTGCTGCATCGTTGGTTGAAAGCTGACAAACAAAAGCATCTGCCTTTATATTTTTATTTATGGCTTTAAGTCTGCTGACATAGGAATTATCCTTGATATCTGCAAGTGTTGTTCCCGAAACCGCTTCCTTTACGGGAATTATTCCGTCCTCTTTTTCGAGAAATTCCACGAAGCTGACACCCAATGAGCCGTAACCGAAGGTAACGGAGGAGCCGAGAAAAATCACCGTTTTTCCGTTTATGGGGGAATTCAGTGCTTCTGTTTTCTTTATGCTGTATTCACCGTAATTTCCTTCTGAAAAAACACCGAACATATTTCCTAAATAACCTCCTGCCGATACAACAAGAATAAGTAAAAGCGATATCAGAATCTTTATTATCTTATGCATTTTTATCACCGTAAAGAGTTTATCATAAGAAAAGCTTATAATCAAGTAATTGTTTATTCCGATATTGAATTTAAAAATAATGAAAAGCAAGACAGAACTGAGAAATCAAAGCTGTTTCAGCTTTTTATTTATGTGCACTTGCAAATATTTTATTGAAAATTGCATTAATATTTTGTATAATATATTTACAGTTTATATTTTGTCGAGAAAGGAGACCGGTTATGGAATTATTTGCAAGATATATGGGTGTAACTATGGTGTTGAATTTGCTGAATATTTTAGCTATTATTTTCGGCTTGCTGTTTATGCACTATTCGGCAAAGCACAGAAACCATAAGCTTTCAACAGCGTGGTATGTCTGCGGCGTGATTTTCGGCTCATGGACAGTTCTTGTTTTTCTTTTTAAGAGAAAAGATTTTCCCGGTGATAAGGTAAAAGTATGTGACCAGTGCGGAGCAAGATATCCGCAGAATTTCAAGGTTTGCTCCAACTGTGTTATTGATTTGCCTGAAAATGACAGTGAAATAAAGAAAAAACAGAAAAATTTAAGCCGCATATTCGGAATTGCAATTATTGCTTCAGAAATCATTGCAGTTATTATATTCGGCATATTTATAGGCTCTGCTGTTGATGAAATTATGAATTATGAAGAACAGTACAGAATTTCCGTTGACGGTGTTTTCTATGATAAAAAGGGAAATGCTTACGAAGATGAAAGCAGTGTGCTTCTTTACGGCGAAGACGGAAAGGTATACACTCTTATAGCAGAACAATCTGATGTTGATGTTTTATCGGAAAATTATTTCTATGTCAGTGACACAGGGGAAAAATATTATGAGCTGGATTGTTATGTAACGGCTGACGGCTGGTTCTATTGTGATAAAGGAGGACTTCTTGAGCTTTATTCTGAGGATACCGATACAATGACAGAGGAAGAGCTTGATGAATATTATGAAAACTATATAAACGGCTTTGATGATGAATACAGATATTATGACTATCCCTATGTGGATGCAGACGGAAATTTTTACTATTGTGCATATGAAGCATCGTGGGACGAAAAAGGAGAACTTATAATTGCCGAAAATGATCCTTCTCTGTATTAACAGTATATTTAATTTATTAAGATAAAAAGGTTAAATTTGATATATTCCCGAAATAATTACAGAGCATTCTGTTTTTGCTTCGGGAATATTTTTGTTGTAATATAAAAAAAATCAAGTATAATTTATTTTGTGAGGTGTTGAAAATGAATGAATTAAGCAGGCTATTTCTGTCAGCTTCAGACGGTGAAACCATTGTTTTAGAAAAAAACAGAATATATGATGTCCGACAGGATGATTCTTTTGTAAAAACAGGTTTTTTCTGTTCAAACACTGCAAAGCAGGATGAAAACCCTGACGGAACAAGATATTCGGCAATTTTTCTTAAAAATAAGAAAAACATAGTTATAGACGGAAACGGAGCTGCTATTCTCGTTCACGGAAAAATGACACCGATGCTGTTTTACGGTTGTGAAAGCATCACCGTTAAAAATCTAACTATAGATTATGCCGTTCCGACAATGACGGAATTCACCGTGCTTGATAATTCTGACGGAGTAATCACCATAAAAATAAATAAGGACTGCCTGTGGCGGGTTGACGGTAACACTCTTTACTGGCACGGTGAAAAGGGAAGCGACGGCAATTTCTACTGGGAAAATGCCTGTAATGCTCCCAAGCGGTATATAAAAGTATATACCCCTGAAACCGAATGCACGCGAGATTTCAACAGAAATGACCTCACATTTGAAAGAATTGAGGTTATCGGTGATAATATATTAAAATGCACACTTTTGAATAAAGATGTGAAAATAAATAAAGGGGAAATATTCCAGACCAGAAATATAATAAGAGATCAGGTCGGAAGTATGTTTGAACGCTGTAAAAATCTCACCTTTGAAAATTTAAGAGTAATGTTTATGCACGGACTTGGTATGGTTAATCAGTTCAGCGAAAATATAATCTTCAAAAACTGTGATTTTACACCTAAAGAGGGGAGAACAATTGCAAGCACTGCTGATTTCTTTCAGTTTTCGGGATGTAAAGGAAATCTCGTTATCGAAAACTGTAAAGCCCGGGGCGCACAGGATGATTTTGTCAATGTTCACGGCACACATTTGCGTATAATTGAATGTAACAAAGAAGACAATGCAATGCTCGTTCGATTTATGCACGCGGAAAGCTGGGGCTTTCAGGCTTTTGAAGCGGGCGACCGTCTTGAGTTTATAAAATGGGATACTTTGAATCCATTTGCTGAAACCAAAGTTCTGTCATTTGAAAAAATTAATAACACAGATATAAAACTGATTGTTTCCAATATCCCCGAGGGCATAATTGTGGGTAAAGATGTAGTAGAAAATGCCACATGCACTCC
>JAZSJT010000069.1:0-3770 GCA_045534425.1 Acutalibacteraceae bacterium
TTTTCGGAAATTACTTCTTTAAGCCCTGCGGCAAGACCTGCCATTCCCTGAATTTCAGATGGAATAATAATTTTTGTTGCTTTGCCGTCTGCGGCTTTTTCAAAGGCCTCAAGGCTCTTTAACTTCAGAACGGCATCGGCAGGCTTTGCATTGTTGATAAGCTCAATACCCTTTGCGGTTGCTTCCTGAATTGCAAGAATAGCCTGTGCTTCACCCTCGGATTCTCTGATTTTTGCTTCCTTAACAGCTTCTGCACGAAGAATTGCTGATGCTTTCTCACCTTCTGCAGAAAGGATTTTTGATTCCTTTTCACCCTCTGCAACAAGGATTGCCGCTGCTTTTTCACCTTCAGCACGAAGAATGGCTTCACGGCGTTCACGCTCCGCCTTCATCTGCTTTTCCATGGCTTCCTGAATTTCTCTGGGCGGGAAGATGTTTTTAAGTTCAACCCTATTTACCTTGATGCCCCATGCATCTGTTGCTTCGTCAAGAATTACCCTGATTTTTGCATTGATTGTGTCACGGGATGTGAGTGTGTGGTCAAGCTCAAGCTCACCGATGATGTTACGAAGTGTTGTTGCAGTAAGATTTTCAATGGCTGCAATAGGTCTTTCAACACCGTAGCAATAGAGCTTGGGATCGGTTATCTGATAGAAAACAACGGTGTCTATCTGCATTGTAACGTTATCCATTGTGATAACGGGCTGGGGAGGGAAGTCTGCAACCTGCTCTTTAAGGGAGACGACTTTTGCAACTCTCTCAATTACGGGGATTTTGAAATGAAAGCCCGTCTGCCAAGTTACGCTGTATGCTCCCAGTCTTTCTATGACATATGCCTTTGACTGAGGCACGATTTTAATGTTGAGAATAAGCACTACAAGAATGAGTGCCACAACGGCAATAATAGGGATAATAACTTCTAACATAAAAAACTCTCCTTTACTTAACGATTAGTTTTACTCCGTCAATTTTTGTAACGGTAACGGTTGAGCCTGCAGGAATTATATCGCCGTTTTCACTTCTTGCGGTCCACTCAACACCGTTTATCTTTGCAGAGCCTTTTCCCAGAAGATTGTTGATTTCTTCGGTAACCACGGCAGCCTGCCCGATACTTCGGTCTGCATTTGTCGGTTGCGATTTTTTATTTATATGCCTCTTTACAAGCGGTCTTGTGGCAATAAGCAGAATGATGGAAACCGCGAGAAAAACAATTATCTGTACGGTAATACTCTTCACTCCGAATGCCGCAAGAAGCATTGAAACAAGAGCTCCGCCTGCAAACCAGACGGTGGTTAATTGTACGGTTGCAATTTCAGTGATGATGAAAAGGACTAAAAGTGCAAGCCATACCCATACCATATATTCGCCCATAAACATCACCTCCTGAATATAATATTATATTATACGCATTTAATTGTCAATAATCTTAAAAAAATTAAAAATTTGTCCATAAAAAACGAAAATGGGTATTGCAATTTAAAAGATGCTGTGCTATAATCTCAAGGCAAAACGCACGTGAGGGTATCATAACGGGTGTGCAAGGGTTCGACATAGCCTTTGTTCCGTATGAAATAATCCTTCGCGGTGGTTAAACAAAAGGAGGAAAAAATATGTCAGTAGTATCAATGAAGCAGCTGCTTGAAGCAGGTGTGCACTTCGGTCACCAGACCAGAAGATGGAACCCCAAAATGGCTCCCTATATCTTCACGGAAAGAAACGGAATTTACATCATCGACCTTCAGAAGACTGTTAAGAAGCTCGAAGAAGCTTACAACTTCATTCACGAGGTTGCAGCTGAAGGCGGCGAAATTCTTTTCGTAGGCACAAAGAAGCAGGCTATGGATTCCATTAAGGAAGAAGCAGAACGCTGCAATATGCCTTTCGTAAATGCAAGATGGCTCGGCGGTATGCTCACAAACTTCAGCACAATCAAGAGAAGAATCAAGAGACTTGAGCAGCTCAAGAAGATGGAAGAAGACGGCACATTCGATCTTCTCCCCAAGAAAGAAGTTATCAAGCTCAAGCTCGAAAGAGAAAAGCTCGAAAAGTTTATGGGCGGTATCACAGAAATGAAGAAGCAGCCCGCTGCTATGTTCATTGTTGACCCCAGAAAAGAAAGAATTGCAGTTCTCGAAGCAAAGAAGCTCGGTATTCCGATCGTTGCTATCGTTGACACAAACTGTGATCCCGATGAAGTTGATTATGTAATCCCCGGCAATGATGACGCTATCAGAGCTGTTAAGCTTATTGCAGGTGCAATGGCTGATGCTGTTATCGCAGGCAGACAGGGTGAAACTGCTCCCGAAGCTGAAGAAGCAGAAGTTGCAGAAGAAGCAAGTTTCGAAGAATAATTTTAATAGCCCGTACTTTGTGCGGGCTTGTTTCAATAAATCATAATTCAGGAGGAAATTAAAATGGCATTTACAGCTAAAGACGTTCAGGCTCTTCGTGAAAAGACAGGCGTTGGTATGATGGATTGCAAGAAGGCTCTTGTTGAAACAGACGGTGATATCGACAAGGCTATTGATATTCTCAGAGAAAAGGGACTTGCTTCCGCCGCTAAAAAGGCAAGCCGTGTTGCTGCAGAAGGTATTGTTGCAACATGCTCCGATGACAAAGCAGGTGTTCTTGTTGAGCTTAACTGCGAAACAGACTTCGTTGCAAAGGGTGCTCCCTTCGTTGAGCTTTCCGCAAAGGTTGCAAAGACAGTTCTTGCAGCAAAGCCTGCTGACCTTGAAGCTCTTCTTGCTACAAAGGCAGTAGATTCAGATATGACTGTTGAACAGGAGGTTCAGGAAGTGTTCCTTGCTCTTCGTGAAAACCTCAAGGTAAGAAGATTTACAGTTGTTGAAGGTCACACAGCAACTTATATCCACGCAGGCGGTTCCGTTGGCGTTATTGTTGCTTTTGATACAGATGATGCAACTGCTGCAAAGGCTGAATTTGCAGAAATGGGCAAGAACGTTGCAATGCAGGTTGCAGCTATGAGCCCCGAATTTTTAAGCAAGAGCGACATCTCTGCAGATGAGCTTGCTAAGATGGAAAATATCACAATTGAAAGTGCTCTCAATAAGCCCGATTCTCTTCCCGCTCCCATCCTCAACAGCCTCATTGCTGAAGTTATTGATACAAAGAAGTGGAGCGATGAAGACGCAACAATTTATCAGGGACTCGATCAGCAGCAGAGAAAGAACTTCTTCAACTTCATTTCCAAGGAAGCTTATGCTATTCTTGCTGAAGCTGCAGTTGCCAAGAAGGCTGAAATCGTTGAAAACAAAATCTTCAACGGACTTGTTCAGGGCCGTCTTTCAAAGCAGCTTAAAGAAGTTTGTCTTCTTGAACAGGCTTTTGTTCGTTCAGACCTCTTTGACGGTGATGTAAAGGGCTATGTAGCATCAGTTGCAAAGGCTCTCGGTGCTGAAATTGCAGTTAAGAGCTTCACACGTTTTGCAAAGGGCGAAGGCATTGAAAAGAAGGTTGACGATTTCGCAGCAGAAATCGCAAGCATGGTTAAATAAGTCATTTTGATGACAGCTTATAAGGAGAGAGGTTTTTTTGCTTCTCTCTTTTTTTTGCAAAAAATTCACCCTGTCTGTATGCCGAGTGTTCATAAGGACACTCGGCAGTTTTATTCGCCATACGGCGAGTGATATTGCTTCGCAGTTTTATTGTGCTTTGCACAGTGTTATTGTCCTTCGGACAGTTTTATGCGAATAAAATAACACTGAAGCCGTAAGGCTTCAATATCACTTTTGATTTATCAAAAATAT
>JAZSJT010000047.1:0-8366 GCA_045534425.1 Acutalibacteraceae bacterium
TTGCAAGAACGGGTGACGACACAAGTGCAAGAGAATGGACGAGAACACCGAAAATGGGAGTAAACACACTTGCATTCAGACTTCCTCAGAACGAGGCATTTTATATGGTGGATGCCGACTGCGTGGGTATTCTCAATGACAAAACCCCGTGGAAGAAAAACAGACAATGGCTACAGCTTCTGTCCTATTCAAACTCTCCCCTTTTCGTCTCCTGTACGGACGAAATCCCAGAGGAATGTAAAGAGGATTTAAGAGAAGCTTACAGGGTCTTTAACCGTGAAGAGCCCCACAAATTCGAGCCTCTCGGAATATATGAAGAAAAAATCCCCTCAAAGTGGAATATCGACGGCAAGATAGTAGAATATAACTGGAAATAACATATAACATTTCCCACGGTCCACAAAAATAAAATTCCCTTGTAGGGGTCGGCGTCCTCGACGACCCGCAATGCAGGAAAGTATAAAATTAACACAAATATCCGTGGCTTATAAAACCGTGCTTCTACGGGGCATTACTTTTGCAATTATTTCTTTACCAAACGGGATATCGGGGACGCCATCCCCTACAAAATAACCTCTACGGCACAGCCTCATCGAAAGATTTTATAGTTACTGTTGAAATTATTTATGGTAAAAAAAGCTTATAATAATGTTACGTTACGGTAAACAAAAGGAGGAAAAAATATGCATACTAAGCTTATACGGAATTTACTGATTGTTTTTACGGTTTTGTTGGTCTTTGTAAGTGCAAATATTGCAGTATCAGCGCAAGAAGTCAATACGGAACCTCTTGTTGCGGATTTAAGTGCATCAAGCAGCACGCGGTATGTGTTTGACCCCGTGAATAATGGCACAGACAGCTACATTGTAACGGGAAGTAATTCTGATGCGGAAATCATAGTGAATGGCAGCTGTGATATTACCCTGCGAAACGCTACATTCCGACGGATTGAAGTAGATTATTCGGATTCTTACGATATAAATATAACTCTTGAGGGCACAAACACTATAGACCAGTACAACTGGGCAAGTCAGGCGGCTTTGGGGATTTACAGTTCAAACGTTGTCATATTCGGTGGGGAAACTGACAGTCTTTATGCAAACTCAAAAACCTTTACCGCATACAGCTCAAGCCATGATCTCGGTGCCTTAACAGTAGAGGGCGGAAATATAACATTTAGATCCTTCGGGGGCGGAGCACCGTTTCAGACTAATTATATTCAAAACGGCGGAAATGTTACGGTCATTGAAGAAGATTATTCAGAATCCTTTTTGTATGATGTCCAGCTTAATGGCGGTAGTCTGGAAGTCATAAACAATAGAGCATCAAGCGGAGCAGTTTTTGTTGGTGACGTGAAACTTAAAAATGGTGTTTCATTGAAGGTGTCTGTACCGAATATGCCTTATCTTGTTTCCGGACTTATCGGCCTTGCAGATGATGCGGTAGCAGATGATTGTATGTTTGTGAGATTTGATAACAGCTCAGATTTTGTTTATCTGAATGATGACAATAACGCACTTGCAGGGAAAAGTTATTTTGAAATTAAGGTTGTTGATCATACACATATTTGCGAAAACGGTATTTGCTACTGCGGATTTATATGTGAGCACGATACTGACGGCGGTACCTGCGGAATCTGCGGAAAATATATTTATAAGATAGTGCATCAGCCCACAGAGGCGGAACCCTATGTACAGCTTAATGACGGAACAAATGCTGTATATAAGTGGTACAAAACAAATTACACGGAAATAACCGATAAAAGTGACATTCTTTCATGGCAGATTTTCGGAGCTCCGTTTCCTGACAGCTACTCATACAGCAAGACAGACGGTTGGACGGGAATACCTTTGTATTATGATGAGGAAAGCGGAGAGCAGTATATATACTATTTTGTTAAAAACTATAATGCAGGAGAAGAAATTGTTTTGAATTTTTCATCCCCTGTGATTTATCTGGATTTGTTCAATGATGAAGATTACATTGAGTTTGAAATTACGGGAAATGTTGCCAAGGGTGTTACGGAAAATGCCGGTGATTACGGACTTATGGTTATAACAGATGGCTCTGAGCCGACGTTAAAGGCTTATGTCACGGATGGTGTAAAAACTGTTATTGCCAATGAAACACAGGCTGAGCTAATTGCTCCTTCTTACGGAAGCTACTATATCTGTGAAGTGACTGCAAATGACGGTAGTATTCTGATAAGCTCCATTCTTGATTTTTCATATAAAATAACTCACCAACCCACAGAAACAGAAACCTACGTGGATCTGAACTGCTCTGAGGATGCAAATTATCAGTGGTATCGGGTGACGGAGGATAAGGAATACATAACAAATGAAAATGCTGATAGTTTTGAAATTTTAGGCGCACCTCCTGAAATTGGCGGCACATATAATGAGGTCGACGGCTGGACACCTGACGAATACGGTTATTATTTTGTTGTATGGCTGAATCAGGGACAGAATCTGACATTCGATTTTTCTGAAATACCGTCCGTAATTTATTGCCTTTATTCATCTGTTGCAGGTGATGTTGAAGATGAGCTGATTATTTATTCGGATACATTGATTGCACAAGCAGACGGGTATTATGCAATATTTGTTGAGGAATCTACGGCAAAGCTTCAGGCTTGTATCAGTAATACCCGAATGGATATATTAAACGGACAGACCGGCAGTAAACTGACTCTTAATGAAATAGGTAATTTCTTATGTGAGGTAACCTTTAAAAACGGTGCAACTGAAATAAGCGAAACTGTTGCAATGACACATATCCATACGGGCGGAACGGCTACATGTGTGTCACCTTCCGTTTGTCAGGTTTGTTCTCAGACTTATGGAAGTATTAATGCAGGAGCTCACAAGTGGGATAACGGAGCAATTACAACAACTGCAACATGTAAAGTAAGCGGTGTGAAGACTTACACCTGTCAGTACAATGCTTCTCATAAGAAGACAGAAAATCTAGGTGTCAATGCTTCAAACCACGTTAACACAAAGAATGTTGCAGAGGTAAAGGCTACCTGTACCGCAAAGGGCTCAACCGCAGGTGTTTACTGTAATGACTGTGCAAAATACATAAGCGGTCACAAGGAAATCGCAATAAATCCCTCAAATCACGTAAATACAAAAACGGTGTCTGCAACTCCTGCAACATTTGACAAGGTCGGTTATACAGAAGGTATTTATTGTAACGACTGCAAGAAATATATCTCAGGTCACAAGGAAATTTCTGTTCTTATGAACATCGGTGATGTTGACGGAAACGGAAAGATTACTGCAGCTGATGCAAGACTTGCACTTCGTGCATCAGTAGGACTTGAAACACTTTCTGATTCACAGAAAAAATCAGCCGATGCTGACTTAAACAGCAAAATCACAGCAGCCGATGCAAGACTGATTCTCCGTGCCGCGGTTGGTCTTGAAGACCTCAAAAAACGCAGTAAATAAGTCAAAACCACCGGTGAAACCGGTGGCTTGCGCCAAGCCCTAAAAGGGGTTGTTACTACTATATGATATTGCCATCTGTATTTTGAATGTGCACTACTCTTTATTTCATTTTTTCTATAATTGTTAAAAAACCTCCTTGATATTTTTAGTAATGCGGTCGCCAAACCATTTACTGTTATATCATGGAGGTTTTTGTTTGCTAAAGCTTTTTATTATCCCCCAGTAGAACTGAGGATTTATTTCCACGTCTAAAGACACCAAAAAAACAGAGGGAAACCCGTGGCTTCTCTCTGTTTTTGTTTAATCAGTCTTTTCTGAATGCATCAAGTTTTTCAAGTCCTACTGATGCACGGAGGATAAGTCTTGCATCGGAAGCGGACATTTTGTCATTGCTTTCTACGTTTGCGGCCTTGTAATAGCAGGAATCTTCCTTGTAGCTTTCAAGTCCTACAGATGCACGAAGCGCAAGTCTTGCATCCGATGCGGAGATTTTTCCGTCACCGTCGGCATCACCGCAAACTACGATTTCTTTCTTACTCCCGTCTGCCATTGTCAGTATCATACCCGTACCGATAAGTGTGGAATTTTCAACGGTCTTTCCGTCTGCTGTCTTGATAACAGCACCCTTGCCTGCCTGAGAAAGAAGCTGTGCTACGGTAAGTCCGTTATTTGAAACAACGTCGTTTCCGTTAACCTTTGCATCGCTTGAATCAGTAAAAGAAGGAACAAGCTTCGGGATTTCTGTGTGACCTGAAATATACTTCTGACAATCATTACAATATACACCCTCGGTATAGCCAACCTTTTCGGTTGTTGCAGGTGTTTCGGGTATAGTCTTTTTATTTTTATGACTGCATGAATTGTAATGCTTTGTTGCGTTAATCAAATAATCATTGCCCTCATTTTCGAAAAGATCTATTTCATTCCACTGACTTTCTGAACCGGAATAATAAACATCAGTAAGATTACTACAACCTTCAAATGCATCATTTCCAATACTTTTTACAGAATCAGGGATGGTTATACTCTGAAGACTACTGCAAGTCATGAATTCACAACTTCCGATGTATGTGACGGAATCAGGGATAACAACATTTACTAATGATGTACAACCGCTTAACCTCATATCGTCATAATATGTTACACCGGAAGGAATTATAATATCCGTTACTTTTTTACCATCAAGGTATAAATCCGCGCCCTCATGTAAGGGATTGTCAAGCAACTCAATATCAAACCATTTTTCAAGATCGTATATATAAACACTCTGAAGGCTTCTACAATCCCAAAATGCCCGCTCTCCAATGTTTGTGACACCATCACCAATGGTAACTCTCTTAAGCATGCTGCAACCAGAGAATGTACCCGCTTCGATGCTTGTGACTGAATCAGGAATGGTGACACTCCTAAGATTGCTCAAAGAGAATGCGCCATCTCCGATGCTTGTGACGGAATCAGGAATGGTGACACTCTGAAGACAGCTGCAAGAGAATGCGCTATCTCCGATGCTTGTGACTGAATCGGGAATGGTGACACTCTGAAGACTGACGCAAGCTTCAAATGCAGAATCTCCGATGCCTGTAACTGAATTGGGTATGGTAACACTCTGAAGACTATCACATTCATAGAATGCATAATCTCCGATGCTTGTGACCCTATCAGAAATTATAACCTTTTTAATACTTTTATGATCTGAATGCCACGGAGCAACATACCAACCATACCAACCATAATCTCCCATGTCGCCTGTTCCCGAAATTGTCATAGTACCCTCACTGTCAAGAGTGTATGTGACATTAGCACCACATGAGCCAGACCGTACAATCACTGTTGCTGAAGCTGTTACAGGCACCAACAATAACAGCATTACAAGTGACAAAATAACCGACAATGTTTTTGTTAATCGTGTTTTCATTTTTTCCTCCTAAAATAAAAAAGTGTGCGCAAACCGAAGCTCGCACACACTGAAAAACACAAACTCCGATTAGCTACCACACTACATTTTCTTATCTCATCACGGGATTCAGAAAAAACGAAATCTGTGCTTTTACCGAAAGATAAAAACACTAATTCCATGATGAGAAAAATATTCAAATGTAGTGTGGTGCTTGTAGTGTAACATAAAAATGCAGAATTTTCAAGAAAAAAGTTAAAGTAAAGAATAAGGCGTTGATATGAATAATATTAATATTGACATATATAATATCCGGTGATATAATGTCATAGTTAAAGACTGTGACGGAATTACGGTTATTGTGAAGCTTTAAGAGAGGCGGCGGGTGGTGTGAGCTGTCAGGGAAGCAATAATCGGTCTCACTCCCGAGTTGATTCTCTCAACGCCTACGGGTTTATAGGAGAATACGGTTCTCACCGTTAAAAGAGAAAGAGCGGTCAGAAGTTTCTGACAAACAGGGTGGTACCGCGGATTTTTATTCGTCCCTGAGGAAGAAAAAAATTCCTCAGGGAATTTTTTTAAAGTAATAAGTAATAGTGAATAGTGAAGAAGTAGCCTGTCGGAAGGGCTTCGCCCTTAATTCATAAGCCGCTTTGCGGCTTCATACAGTGTCACTCTTCACTCTTACCTCTTACTTATTACCTCAAACTAACGGAGGTGTTTTTGTGAATTACGATTTTAAGAATACCGAGCTGAAATGGCAGGAAAAGTGGGAAAATGCAGGCGTTTTCCATGCTGTTGACGGCTCGGAAAAGAAGAAATTTTATGCTCTTGTAGAGTTCCCCTACCCCAGCGGTGCAGGTATGCACGTAGGTCACATCAAGGCTTATTCGGGACTTGAGGTTTTATCCCGTAAACGCCGTATGGAAGGCTATAATGTGCTCTTCCCCATCGGCTTTGATGCATACGGTCTTCCCACGGAAAACTATGCTATCAAGACAGGTATTCATCCCAGAAAAGTTACTGATATGAATATCGAAAAGTTCTCAAGTCAGTTAAAGAGAGTCGGCTTCTCCTTCGACTGGAACAGAGTTATTGACACAACAGAAGAAGGCTATTATAAGTGGACACAGTGGATATTCCTCAAGATGTTCGAAAACGGTCTTGCTTTCAGAGACAAGACTCTTGTAAACTACTGTCCTTCCTGCAAGGTTGTTCTTTCAAATGAAGACTCACAGGGCGGCAAATGCGACATCTGTCACAGTGACATTATTCAGAAGTCAAAGGACGTATGGTATCTTCGCATAACAGAGTATGCAGATAAGCTTCTTCAGGGACTTGACACTGTTGACTATCTTCCCAATGTCCGTCTTCAGCAGGAAAACTGGATTGGTAAATCAACGGGTGCATTTGTAAACTTCACTGTAAAAGACACAGAAGAAACACTCCGCATTTACACAACACGTCCCGATACACTTTTCGGTGTTACCTTTATGGTTATGGCTCCCGAGCATCCTATGCTTGACAAGTACAAGGATATGATATCCAATTTTGCTGACGTAGAAGCCTACAGAACCGAATGTGCAAAGAAGACAGAATTTGAAAGAACACAGCTTGTCAAGGAAAAGACAGGTGTTAAGCTTTCGGGCTTTTCTGCAATCAACCCCGTAAACGGCAAGGAAATTCCCATATTCATTTCCGACTATGTTATGATGGGCTATGGTACAGGAGCTATTATGGCTGTTCCCGCACACGACCAGAGAGACTGGGAATTTGCTACAAAGTTCGGTGTTGATATCATTGAAGTCATCAAAGGCGGAGATATTACAAAAGAAGCATATGCCGGTGACGGTGAAATGGTAAATTCCGACTTCCTTAACGGCTTTACAGACAAGAAATCCTCAATCACAAGGATGCTTGAATTTTTAGCAGAAAAGGGCATCGGTGAAGCAGGCGTTCAGTTCAAGATGAAGGACTGGGCATTCAACCGTCAGAGATATTGGGGTGAACCCATTCCGATTGTTCACTGTGAAAAATGCGGAATGGTTGCAGTTCCCTATGAGGAGCTCCCCTTACGTCTTCCCACGGTTGAAAACTTTGAGCCCGGCACAGACGGCGAAAGCCCTCTTGCAAAAATCCCTGAATTTGTAAACTGCACTTGTCCCAAGTGCGGCGGTGCGGCAAAGAGAGAAACAGACACCATGCCTCAGTGGGCAGGCTCATCCTGGTATTTCTTAAGATATATTGATCCCAAGAACGACAAATGCTTTGCAGATAAAGATAAATTAGCATACTGGGGACAGGTTGACTGGTATAACGGCGGTATGGAGCACGTTACCCGTCATATGATCTATTCTCGCTTCTGGCACAAATTCTTATATGACCTCGGTGAAGTTCCCTTTGACGAACCCTATGCAAAGAGAACCGCACAGGGACTTATCCTCGGACCTGACGGAGACAAGATGTCAAAATCAAAGGGCAATGTTGTGGACCCCAATGATGTTGTTGACATTTACGGTGCAGACGTTCTTCGCAGCTATGTTCTCTTTATGGGTGACTATGAAAAGGCTGCTCCCTGGTCACAGAATTCACTCAAGGGCTGCAAGAGATTTATAGACCGTGTTTGGAATCTTCAGGAAATCGTAGCTGAAGGCGACGAATATTCCAAGAAGCTTGAAACCTCCTTCCACAAGACAATAAAGAAGGTTTCAGAGGACATCGAAAATCTCAAATATAACACAGCTATTGCTGCACTTATGACATTAATCAACGAGATTTATGATGCAGGTGCTGTCACAAAGAAAGAACTTAAAACATTTATCACACTTCTCAATCCCTTTGCTCCTCATGTAACAGAAGAAATCAACGAGGCTCAAGGCTTCGGCGGAATGTTAGCATCCTGCGAATGGCCCGCATATGACGAAGCAAAATGTATTGACGACGAAATTGAAATTGCTGTTCAGGTAAACGGCAAAATCAAGGCAAGAATTATGGTAGCTGCAGAAATTTCACAGGAA
>JAZSJT010000154.1:0-5532 GCA_045534425.1 Acutalibacteraceae bacterium
AGGGTGGGTTATTATGCTTAAATACATTTTATCACTCGATCAAGGGACTACAAGTTCGAGAACTATTGTCTTTAATAAACAGGGAGAAATTGTTTCAAAGGCACAGTATGAATATGAGCAGATATATCCAAAGGCTGGCTGGGTTGAGCATAACCCCGAAGAGATTCTCAAAAGCCAGCTCCGTTCTCTTGCACAGGCACTTATCGACGGCGGCATTGAAGCCAAGGAAATTGCAGCAATAGGTATTACAAATCAGAGAGAAACCACAGTTTTATGGGATAAAAGAACGGGAAAGCCCGTATATAATGCAATCGTATGGCAGTGCCGCAGAACTGCATCAATGTGCGAACAGCTCAAAGCGGAAGGCCTGGGTGACTACATCAAGGAACACACAGGACTCATAATTGATGCATATTTTTCTGCAACAAAAATCAAATGGATACTTGATAATGTTGAAGGTGCAAGAGAGCTTGCAGAAGAGGGTAATCTTCTTTTCGGCACCATTGACACCTGGCTCATATGGAATCTTACAGGTAAACATGTTCATATTACCGACTATTCCAATGCATCAAGAACAATGCTTTTTGATGTTGACAATTTATGCTGGGACAAATATCTTTGTGAAAAGCTTGATATTCCGATGTCTATTCTGCCCCGTGTTGCTCCCTCAAGTGAGGTTTACGGTGCGGTGGCACAGGGTATTCCCGGAATTGAAGCTCTTGCAGGCATTCCCATTTGTTCCGCAATAGGTGACCAGCAGGCAGCTTTATTCGGTCAGGCTTGCTTTAATCCCGGTCAGGCAAAGAACACTTACGGAACGGGCTGCTTCCTTCTTATGAACACAGGTAAAGAAAGAGTTCATTCACAGAACAATCTTGTCACGGGTATTGCCTGGGGAATAGGAGATAATGTTGAATACTGTATAGAAGGCTCCGCTTTCAATGCAGGCTCTGTTATACAGTGGTTAAGAGACGAGCTCCAGATAGTTGACAGTGCACAGAAATGCGACAAATATGCAGAGCAGGTCCCCGATGCAAACGGCGTATATCTTGTCCCCGCATTTACGGGACTGGGAGCACCCTACTGGGATATGTATGCAAGAGGCTGTATGGTAGGGCTCACAAGAGGAGTCAACAAAAAACACATTTGCAGAGCCGTGCTTGAGTCAATCACATATCAGATGACCGACCTTCTTGAAGCTATGAAGGCTGATTCGGGCATTGAGCTTCAGGAGCTTCGTGTTGACGGCGGTGCAAGTGTAAGTAATATTATGATGCAAATTCAGGCAAATATGATAAACACACCCGTAAACCGTCCGAAGTGTGTTGAAACAACCGCTCTGGGTGCCGCATATCTTGCAGGACTTGCAGTAGGCTTTTGGAATAATATGGATGAAATTGAAAAGATCCGTGAGGTTTCAAAGGTATTCACCCCCGAAATGGATAAACAGACGAGAGACAAGCTTTATTCGGGATGGAAAAAAGCTGTTGAACGGGCAATGAAATGGGAAGAACCCGAAAATGACGAATAAGGAAAATTTATGGATATAAAAGCAAAATCCCTTGAACTGCATAAACTGTGGAAAGGAAAGCTTGAAATTAAATCAAGAGTTCCCGTAAAAAATAAAGAAGATTTATCCCTTGCATACACCCCCGGTGTTGCCGAAGCCTGTCTTGAAATTCAGAAAAATCCTTCCTTATCCTATGAACTGACAAGAAGATGGAATACGGTTGCGGTAATTACGGACGGAACGGCGGTTCTCGGTCTCGGCGACATAGGTCCCGAAGCGGGGATGCCTGTTATGGAGGGAAAATGCGTTCTTTTCAAAGAATTTGCAGATGTTGATGCAATACCGATATGCATCGACTCAAAAGATACCGACGAAATTGTTAATACCGTAAAACTCATAGCAAAAAGCTTCGGCGGCATAAATCTTGAAGACATATCGGCTCCGAGATGCTTTGAGATTGAAGAGAGACTCAAAAAAGAATGTGATATTCCCGTTTTTCACGACGATCAGCACGGAACTGCAATTATCGTAACGGCGGGCATAATAAATGCTCTGAAATTCGTAAAAAAAGATAAAAAAGCTTGCAGAGCAGTAATCTGCGGTGCAGGAGCGGCAGGAACGGCAATAGCAAAAATGCTTCTGTTATACGGCATTGGCGATATTACAGTTTGCGACAAGGAAGGCATTTTAGAAAAAAACAGAACCGAACAGACACAGGCTCAGTCTGACCTTGCAAAAATTACAAATAAAAGTAATCTTTCCGGCACACTCACAGATGCCTTGAAAGGTGCTGATATATTCGTGGGAGTTTCCGCTCCCGGAATTGTTTCGGAAGAAATGATAAAGTCAATGAATTCTGATGCAATTGTTTTCGCAATGGCAAATCCCGTCCCCGAAATAATGCCGGACCTTGCAAAAAATGCAGGTGCCGCGGTTGTCGGTACGGGGAGAAGCGATTTCCCGAATCAGGTCAATAATGTTCTGGCTTTTCCCGGCATATTCAAGGGGGCATTAAATGTCAGGGCATCCGATATAAACGAGGAAATGAAGCTTGCCGCCGCAAATGCAATAGCAGCTCTCGTTTCAGAAGATGAAATATCATCCGAATATATTCTTCCCTATGCTTTCGATGAAAGAGTGGGAAAAACCGTAGCCGATGCGGTGGCCGAAGCGGCTGTAAAAAGCGGCGTTTCAAGAATATAATTCTGTTAATTCACTCAAAGGAGATAATTTATATGGCAAGAGTTTACAATTTTTCAGCAGGTCCCTCAATGCTTCCTCTCGAAGCACTCAAAAAAGCACAGGCAGAGCTTCTCGACTATGAAGGAAGCGGTCAGTCTGTTATGGAGATGTCCCACCGTTCAAAGGTTTTTGACGGTATCATAAAAGACGCGGAAAAGCTTATGCGAGAAATTATGAACATCCCCGACAATTATAAGGTTCTTTTCCTTCAGGGCGGTGCTTCTTCACAGTTTGCCGCAATTCCCATGAACTTTATGAATAAGAATAACAAGGCTGATTATATCGAAACAGGCGTATGGGCAAAGAAAGCTTTCCAGGAAGCAAAAAGATACGGAAATGCAAGAGTTATCGCTTCTTCAGCTGATAAGACATATTCCTACATTCCCAAGGTAACAAAAGAGGATATTGATCCCGAGGCAGACTATGTTTACTACTGCATGAATAACACAATCTACGGAACAAAATATCCCTATATCCCCGACACAGGCGATGTACCCCTCATTGCAGATATTTCATCCTGCTTCCTTTCAGAGCCTCTTGATGTTACAAAATTTGCAGTGGTTTACGGCGGTGCACAAAAGAATATCGCTCCCGCAGGTCTTACCGTTGTAATTGTCAGAGAGGATATGCTCGGCAATGCAATGGATATCACTCCCACAATGTTCAACTATAAAATTCACGCAGACAACGATTCACTTTACAACACTCCCCCCTGCTTCACAATTTATATGTGCAAGCTTGTTCTTGAATGGATAAAGGATATGGGCGGACTTGAGGCTGTTAAGGAAAATAACATAAAGAAAGCAAAGCTTCTTTATGATTTCTTTGAGGAATCCAAGATGTTCAAAACCGTTATTCCCGAAGAGGACCGTTCTCTTATGAACATTCCCTTCGTTACCGGAAATGAAGAGCTTGATGCAAAGTTTGTTAAAGAATCAACAGCAGCAGGCTTTATTAACCTTAAAGGCCACAGAACAACAGGCGGTATGAGAGCCTCTGTTTATAATGCAATGCCTATTGAAGGTGTCCAGAAGCTTGTTGAATTTATGAAAAAATTTGAGGCAGAAAATGCCTGATCCCAAAGGAGCTCCCGATTATGTATAACATTCTCACATTAAATAAAATATCCTCAAGCGGACTTTCAAATTTTGATGCAGAGAAATTTACCTGTGCGGATAATTTTGAAGCCCCCGATGCGATTATCGTAAGAAGTGCCGCTATGCACGATATGGAATTAAAAACAAATCTTCTTGCAGTTGCAAGGGCGGGTGCAGGTGTAAACAATATTCCCATTGATAAGTGTACCGAAAACGGTATCTGTGTATTCAACACTCCCGGGGCAAATGCAAATGCAGTTAAGGAGCTTGTTATCTGCTCACTTTTCCTCGCATCCCGTAAAATCGTTGCAGGCTCAAAGTGGTGTGATACTCTTAAAGGTAACGGTGACGGCGTTTCAAAGCTTGTTGAAAAAGGCAAGGGCAATTTCGTAGGTCCCGAAATTTTCGGAAAAACGCTCGGCGTTGCAGGGCTTGGTGCAATAGGTATAAAGGTTGCAAATGCAGCAAAGGCTCTCGGAATGACGGTTATCGGTTACGATCCTTTTATTACTGATGCCGCAAAAGCAACACTTGATGAAGATATAAAGGTTACGGCAAACCTTGATGATATTTTCGCTGCTGCTGATTATATCACCCTTCACGCACCTCTCAACGATTCCACAAGAGGTATGATAGGCAAGGAAAACCTCAACAAGTGCAAAGACGGCATCCGTGTTCTCAATTTCTCAAGAGCAGAGCTTGTTGATAATACCGACATAACAGAAGCTCTCGGAAACGGTAAATGTGCGGCTTATGTAACCGACTTCCCCACTGACGAACAGTTAGGTGTTGACGGTGTTATTGCTATTCCCCACCTCGGTGCATCCACACCCGAAGCAGAAGAAAACTGTGCTGTTATGGCAGTTTGTCAGCTTTCTGATTATCTGCTTTACGGAAATGTTAAAAACTCCGTAAACTTCCCGGCAGTTTCACTTGAAAAACAGGCAAAAATCAGAATTACAGCTGTTTCAAACGGCAATGTTGCTGAAGATATCGAAAAGGTTCTTTCTTCACAGGGCATAAGCATTACCGCAAAGGCAGCTGCAACAAAAAAAGATGTAGGCTATGCAATTTTTGACACCGAAACAGATATCACTGATGCTTGCATTGAAGAACTCAAATCCGTTGCAGGCGTTCTTGCATTACGAATTATCTGATTATGAAAAATATTTATTTTATTGAAGCAGGCTTCTCTTTCGATAACGACATATATCTTCCCTATGCAACGGGATGTATTGCGGCTTATATGAAAAAAGAAGGCTGCTTCGATGAAAAATTTAATTTAGCAGGCTTCATATACCGAAAAGAATCGACCGACAGTATTATCGATAAGCTCGATAGTCCGCATATTGTCGGTTTTTCGTGTTGCATATGGAATCAGAATTTCAATCTTGAGCTTGCAGAAAAAATCAAGAAAAAATTTCCTGAATGTACAATCATTTTCGGCGGTCATAATGTTACAAGAGATAATAAGCTTCTGAAAAAATATCCGTTTATTGATATTCTCATTTTCGGTGAGGGTGAAAAATCGTTCTGTGAAACCACAATAACACTGTCAGAGGGAAATCTGAAAAATGTTGATAACATTTCCTACCGAAAGAACGGAATTATTTATTCCACACCTTTCTCACTCCCCTGTAATATCAACGACTTTCCGTCTCCCTATCTTAGCGGTATTTTTGA
>JAZSJT010000130.1:0-19322 GCA_045534425.1 Acutalibacteraceae bacterium
TTCAATCTCCTAAACTTTTGAAAAATTCTTTCTGACACTAAATTCCACTCAAGTAGAACTTAGTCTGGGAAAATACCTTCTCAGGCTTATTTGGGTTGCCCTTTTGTCTTTTTTTGCTTTGTTTTTTGCTTGTTTTCTATGCTTTTATTACTGCTTCCCATAGTTATTTCCACTTGTTTCTCAGTGTAAAATCTACTGGTGTACTACTGTGGAACTTACTTTGGGAATTTACGGAAAATTTTCAGAGACCAAAATTTAAAGTTCAGAAAAGGCAAATCCCCTTTTCTTCGACTTCCAAAACTCTGTTTTCCGACACAATTATAAATTACTTTGCAAAAAGGTTACTTTTCTTCCTCTTCAAAAATGTATCTTCCCATAAGAACGCCCATTACCGATGCCATCATAAGACCTCTTGTCCAGCCGGAGGAATCTCCGAGACAGTGAAGCCTTTTAACATTAGTGTTGAGCTTTTCATCCATCTTGATTCTGTTTGAATAGAATTTCAGTTCGGGAGAATATAAAAGAGTTTCATAGGAGGCAAAGCCGGGTACAACGTGGTCCATAGCCTGAATAAAATTGATTATATTCGTCATAGCTCTGTAGGGCATGGCGGCGGTTATGTCACCTGCAACCGCATCGGGAAGTGAGGGCTTTAAGTTTGCCTGCATAAGCTCTTTAGACCAGGTACGCTTGCCGTCAAGAATATCACCGAAACGCTGGACAAGAATATGTCCGTTTGCAAGCATATTAGTGAGCTCGCCCACCTTCTGTGCATATTCAATAGGTTGATTAAAGGGGGTGCTGAAATTATGGGAGCATAAAATTGCAAGATTAGTGTTGTCGGATTTCAGCTCCTTATATGAATGACCGTTTACAACTGCAAGATTATTGTCATAATTTTCTTGACTTACAAAGCCGCCGGGATTCTGACAGAAGGTTCGAACCTTGTTCTTGAAAGGTCTCGGATAACCGATAAGCTTGGACTCATATAATGCACGGTTTACTGTTTCCATAACCTCATTTCTGACTTCAACTCTGACACCGATATCAACGGTTCCGGGCTGATGTGCGATATTATATTCCGCACAGAGCTTTTCAAGCCAGTCCGCACCGCGTCTGCCTGTTGCGATAATGGTATAATCCGCAAAAATCTCTTCGGGAACACCCTTGCCCGATGTTATAACACCCTTGCAAACACCGTTTTCATTGTCGAGAATAAGACTCAGACATTCGGTATCAAAGAAAATTTCAACACCGTTATTGAGAAGATACTGTTCGATTGCATAATATAAGGCCTGTGCTTTTTCGGTGCCTAAATGTCTTATAGGACAGTCAACAAGCTTTAAGCCTGCCTGAATGGCTCTTTTTCTGATTTCCTTTACCTCTTCCGAAGCATTTATGCCTTCGATATGGGTATCAGCACCGAATTCAAGATAAATTGAATCGGTGTAATTGATAAGCTCCTGTGCAAACATCTCACCGATTAGTGCGGGAAGGTCACCGCCTACCTCATGGCTTAAAGACAGCTTTCCGTCGGAAAAAGCACCCGCCCCCGAAAAGCCTGTCGTGATGTGGCAGTTAGGCTTACAGTTGACACACTGCTTTGTCTTTGTTTTGGGACAGTGGCGTTTTTCAATAGCCTTGCCCTTTTCAACTATAACTATTTTTTTCTTGCTGCCTTTTCTTAAAAGCTCAAGTGCCGTAAAAATTCCCGAAGGCCCGGCACCGACAATAACAACATCAGCTTTCATAACACTAATCCTTTTCAGTTCTGTTTTTTTACTATTGTGTACTCGTCTCCTGCTCTGAAATAGGGACAGTTACGGTATGAATATGTCATAAACCTTTCCGCTTCATCCATATCAAGATCAACACTGCATCTGTAGCAGTCATAATCTTCATCATATTCATAATTCATACAGATGTCGCAATTTGACACAGCAGACATAAACGCACCTCTTTTTTACGCAAAGCAATTATCCTTAATAATGCTATCATAAAAAGGTTCTTTTTTCAAGTATGTTTAATCTTTACTGAACCGATTTTTTGTGTTAATATATAATGTATGAAATCTATCGGAGACAGACATTATGAAATCCCAAAGAAACAAAACCATTGACCTGAGCATTGAAGAAGGTAAAGAATATCTCTCTTTATGCCGTTTTACAAAGAAAAAGAAAAGCACAGAAGACCTCACGGATAAATACTGTAATGCGGATTTTTTCGCGGCGGTGAAATATCTTCCCGAAAGCTTTGTTGACCTTGTGATTGCAGATCCTCCGTATAATATCAGAAAAGACTACGGCGGTGAAGTGTGGGGCAAGAAAAACAATGAAGAATATGAAGAATTCACAAGACAGTGGCTGAAAGAGGTGAAAAGGCTTCTTAAAAACACGGGAAGCATTTATATTTGCTGCGACTGGCAGTCAAGTCTTATTATCGGCAATATTATCCCCGAATTCTTTATTGTAAGAAACCGCATCACCTGGCAGAGAGAAAAAGGCAGAGGTGCAAAAAAGAACTGGAAAAATTCAATGGAAGACATATGGTTCTGCACGGCTTCGGATGAATATACTTTTAATTTAAATGATGTAAAGGTCAAAAGAAAGGTTTTAGCCCCCTACACTGAAAACGGAAACCCTAAGGACTGGAAAAAAACAGATGAAGGCAATTTCCGTTTAACCTGCCCTTCAAATTTCTGGGATGACATAACTGTTCCCTTCTGGTCAATGAAAGAAAATACCGCACACCCCACACAAAAACCCGAAAAGCTGACAGCAAAGCTCATTCTCGCTTCATCCGATGAAAACGATATGGTGTTTGACCCGTTCGGCGGTTCGGGAACAACTGCGGTTACCGCAAAAAAACTGGGAAGACATTTTTTGTCAGTTGAAAAAAATCCGCGATACTGCATTTGGGCACAGCACCGTCTTAAAGAAGCTGAAGCCGACAAAACAATACAAGGGTATGAAAACGGTGTTTTTTTAGAAAGAAACAGTGAAAAATAATTCCACAAAGTCATTTTTGACATATTCACGGTCAAAAATGACTTTTTTAATATTTATATCATTAATTACAGTTAAAATAATGCAGAAAGTTTATTGAACGAAAGAGTGGAATAAATGAAAAAACTCAATAAGATAACACCAATTCCGATGTTCCATCAGATAATATGGTGGGTGGTACGTGCATCACTTATAATTTTCGGAGTATGGGGACTTTTACACAATTCCGTTACACAGTTCCTTATGGGACTTTTTGCAATAGCATTTACACATCTGTGGGATATGTTCCAGCTTTTCGGCGGAAAATCCTTTATCACAAGAGTAACCTATCAGGCACAGACTATGCTCAATCTCTTTATCTGCTTCGGTGTTGTAATAGGCTATGTTCTCAACACAAAAACAAATTTTCAGTATGTTGACCTCATAGAGCATTTCATTTCCGGTATTGTGGCTTCATATTTCGCTTATGATTTTGCGGTGGCTTTTCAGGGCAGAAGCAGACATTTAAGTCCCGGTCTTGCTTCCTTTTTCGCTCTTTGCTTCTCCTGCTTCATCCTTGTAGCCTGGGAATATTACGAATTCACAATGGACCGTCTTTACGGTTATACTCTTCAGGTATCCCCCATTCTCGGCGAAGACGGGCTTGTTGACACTATGATAGATATGATTTTAGCGGGTGCCGGCTCCGTTGTGGGAATGTTCTGGGTAGCATTTTCAAGAAACGGAATCATAGGAAAGAACAGAAAAGAAGTCAGAGCCTATGTAAAGGCACGTTCAAAGAACGACAGAGAAAGAGAACTGAAATACTTAGAGGAACACGACTATCTCAAATAAGAATATTAAATACTGTCAATGAGAATAAAAACATTTCTCACGGACAGTATTTTTTTGTGAAATATCAATTAAATAAATTAATCATATTTCTTTTATTAAAAAAATACATTAATAAATACCAAAAAAAATATTTACAAGAGAAATTTTTTGCAGTATATTAATAACTAAATTGAGATATTACTCATTGGGGATATTTCAAAATCCATTATTAAGGAATGATACAAAATGAATGTAATGCAGGAAATTACAAAATACGGTCACGAGAAAATCCTTTTCGTAAACAATGAAAAGGCCGGTCTCAAGGCTATTATCGCCGTTCACAGCACAGTAAGAGGTCCCGCTATCGGCGGCTGCCGTCTTCTTCCCTATGCTTCCGAGGACGAAGCACTTTTCGATGTTCTCAGACTCTCTCGCGGTATGTCACACAAGAATGCTGCTGCAGGTCTTGATTTCGGCGGCGGTAAGTCTGTTATCATCGCAGATCCCTCACAGAAGACTGAAGCCATGTTTGAAGCCTTCGGCGAAGCTATGAATGCTCTTAACGGCTGCTACATCACAGCAGAAGATGTAAACACAGACTGTGACGATGCTCTTATTATTGCAAGAAAGACAAAGCACATCTGCGGTCTTCCCCACATTTCGGGCGATCCCTCTCCCTTTACCGCTATCGGTGTATATCAGGGCATCAAGGCTACTGCAAAGGTAGCATTCGGCTCCGATAACCTTGAAGGCAGAACAATTGCCGTTCAGGGCGTAGGTAAGGTTGGGCTTGACCTTTGCAAGCATCTCGCTTCAGAGGGCGCAAAGCTTTATGTTGCTAACAGAAAGAACAAGGCTAATCTTGAAATTGCCGCTGAAAAATACGGTGCAACAATCGTTTCCGCTGATGAAATTCTCACACAGGAATGTGACATCTTTGCTCCCTGTGCTCTCGGTGCAATAGTAAATCCCACAACAATTCCCAACTTCAACTGCAAGGCTATTGCAGGTGCAGCAAACAACGTTATTCTTGACCTCGCCTCCGGTGAAGCACTTAAAGCAAGAGGAATTCTCTATGCTCCCGACTTCATCATCAATGCAGGCGGTGTTATCAACGCAGCAGGCGAAGCAGCAGGCAACTACAACGAAGAAGAGGTTCTCAAGAAGGTCAACAACATCTATAACACGGTTGAACATATTCTCACAGAATCTCAGAGAACAGGCGAACCCGAAGGCGTTATCGCTGAAAGATTCGCAGAAGAATGCATCGACGCAGCAAGAAAATAATCACAACATAAAAATTTCAGCTCCCGAAAAAACGGGAGCTGTTTTTTTGTTCGCAAAAACTATTGACAAATCAACTCTAATGCATTAGAATAAAATTGCTCTAACAGATTAGAGAAAGGAGTTTTTAGTTATGGATACACCAAAAGTATTTGAAAGTGAATACCGTTTCTGTCTGATTTTATGGGAACACGAACCTATAAAAAGCAGTGAACTTGTAAATCTCTGCAAGGAGCAGCTCGGTTGGAAGCCTACTACTACATACACCGTTATCAAGCGTTTGTCAGAAAGAGGAGTATTGAAAAACGAAAACACCATTGTCACCTCTTTGGTTTCAAAGGATGAAATTCAGGCCTCGGAAATCAATGAAATGGTTGAAAAAACCTTTGAAGGTTCTCTGCCCGCATTTATTGCAGCATTTACAAAGCATCAGAAAATCTCCCAAAAGGAAATCGATGAAGTCCAGAAGATGATTGACCGATACAGGAAAGGAGAATTGTAATGGCAGGTATATTCTTAAAAATAGTCAATATGAGCATATCCTCTTGTTGGATTGTTTTAGCAATTATACTTTTAAGAGTTATACTGAAAAAAGCACCAAAATGGATAAACTGTGTTCTTTGGGGAATTGCAGGATTGCGGCTTGTTATGCCTTTCTCCTTTGAAAGTATCTTCAGTCTTATTCCGAGCACCGAAACAATTACAAAGCTTCCCGATTCTCCGAGACCGCATATTGAGTCCGGTGTACCGATTATAGATAATCCGGTTAATGATTATCTTCAGGGTAACTACTTTGAAGGTGTTACAAGACCTACGGGAAATTTCATTGATGTTACTGCCATATTAGCAATCATATGGGTTATCGGGATTGTGGCTCTCTTGATTTATACTCTTGTCAGTTTCTTAAGATTAAATAGAAAAATCGGAACAGCAGTTTTACTTCGTGATAATATTTATCAAAGCGAAGCCGTGATTTCTCCCTTTGTTCTTGGTATAATTAAGCCAAAAATCTATCTGCCGTTTAATATGAAAGAACAGGACATGGACCATGTCATTGCACATGAGCAGGCACATATCCGCAGAAAAGACCACCTCTGGAAGCCTCTTGGTTTCCTGATTCTCACATTCCATTGGTTCAATCCTTTGATTTGGCTCGGCTATATTCTGCTGTGCCGTGATATTGAGCTCGCCTGTGATGAAAAGGTTGTAAAAAAACTAAATATCGAACAGCGTGCAGATTATTCCGAAGCGCTTCTGAACAGCAGTGTAAACAAACGAATGATTGCCGCCTGTCCCCTTGCATTCGGTGAAACAGGTGTAAAAGACAGAGTAAAATCTGTTTTGAATTATAAAAAGCCTGCCTTCTGGATAATTCTGATTGCTGTTATTGTGAGCATCACCACCGCTGTTTGTTTTCTGACTGATCCGTTAGACAAAACCGAAATCAGAAACGGCTCATACAGGCTTTCGGATGAGCTATATTTTAACGGAAGCTACAGCTTAGTTCCCGACACTGAAAGAAATCGGATTGAAATAAAAACCAAGGGCGGCATGCATATTTATCATTTCATAGGTGAGGAGCTTTCAACCGGTGCACTTTATAAAGAAGTGAAGCTCAACATGGAAAGCCTTTTAACCCTTTTCGGAGATATGCCGGAATTAGCTGACAGTGAAAGCATTCAGACCTTATTGAAGAATAATAAAGAAGCCTGGTATGATAAAACTCCCGATGACATAAACCGTTATCCTTATATGCTGCTTCTGCAAAATGACGGCACATTATATATTGTTTTCGCTGACCTTGAAAAGGGCGAGGCTACAAATCTTCGTTATATTTATAAGCTTGAATATACAGAAAACGGATTAAACAGTGTTGATGATGTTTCTCTCGAAAAGCTCAGAGAAAAATATCCGCAGTTCTTTAATGTTTCAACTGACGGAGGATTGACCGTTTATGTGTGGCAAACGGCTGAAGACGATTACAGATGTTATCTTGCAAATACATTTACGGAAGCTATTGCGGATAACAGCTTTGCTTATGAAACAGGTGCCTCTATAGCAGAAATGAGAACAATTCTCACAACCTATGATGTAAAAAAAGAGGACATCGTAATTCAGCCCGTAAAGAATCCACTCTGCAGCTACTCTTATAACATTAATAACGAATACAAAGAGATAACCAAAAGACTGTTTTGGTCTGCTATCCCCGAAGCTGAAGACAGCACAAATTTCGAAAATAATACTCTCCCCCACGGCAGCTTTGAAAACCCGTACCACATCGGTGACACCATAGAGCTTTGCCATGGCGACAGTCTTCATAAGGAAAAGGTTTATAATTACAGCATTACCCTGAAGCAGGTGCTTAAAGATAAGGAAGCAGAAGAAAAATTAAAGGAAATATCCTCAAACTTTGATGAGGAAAAATTTATGCTTGAGGAACGCGATCTGTATCTTGCTCTTGTGCACATTAAATTCAAAGAGGAAAGCACAATTAAAGATCATCTGCCGTCAAATATCGGGATGATTGCTATTAATTCCGAAGGGCATCTGTTTATAATTGACAGCCGCTTCTTTATTCCCTCAAACGATATCTTGACTGAAAACGGCGAAACAGTTAACTGGTATCCGGTTCTTGCTCCTAAAGGTGAAAATGTCTGTCTGACATTCACAGTCGGAACACCTCAGGAAGCACCCGGAATTATATCGGGTGTGAGCTTTGCGGTGCCCTCTTCAGAAAACCTTGAGGTGACCCCTGAAGCTACAACTGACATTACAATTCCCGGAAACGATAATTTTTCTGAAACAGATGTTCTGAAAACAAGATGGATTTACCGTCCGATGCTCAGTTACACAGGACACAGCTTCTATCCGTTCATATTCGACACGGATTATACTCATATTATCGCATCCTGCGACAACGGTTACATTAAAAACCTGGATTTTGACGGACAGCCCAAAGGCAAAAGCCTGGAATTTACAAAAGGTCAGCACATTTACTGGACACCCGAAGAAGCCGTAATTGAAAAAATACCTCAAAAAGCAGAGGTTACATTTAAAGTTTATAACGGTGAAACTGAGGTGCACAGAGGCAGTGCCGTTTTTGAATGCACTTCATCTGATACATTTTCTGCCGAATTTAACATCAGTCTGAAGGTATCTGAAGGTTTAACTGCAGTTTATGATGACGGAATAAAAATCGTCAGAAAGCTTTCAATTTCCGATATTGTCAGTGCAGATGCTCCTTTAAATATGTCTGCAACAATTGACGGTTATCCGTTCTTCATTGCAAAGATACTGGAAATCCATAATAATTCTCTTCTCGTTAAAGCCGTTAGTGATATAGAATCAATTAATGCAGACACTGAATATCTTATAAGCACAGATATTCAGAACAACAAAATCCCTGCTCCCGATTTTGAAGTCGGAACAAAAATTACAGTTGTTTATAACGGTGAAATCTCAGAAACAGCTCCTGCTCAGATTGATTATGTATATGCAATTTTTAATACAGAGGAGGATTTACCCTCTTCGGTCTCACCGACAGTTTCATATCCATCTGAAAAACTTGTAACAGCAATTTCAGAGGTTCTGAAAAATGCCTACCGCACAGAATCCCCCGACGGACTCATTCACATTGAAAATTATTATATAATTTCCAATTTAATTACAAGCGGCACACCCCTTGAAGGCAATTCAGGGCACATAAAGAAATCAACAGTATATCTGCTTGTATATCATGCCGAATATTCTGTGAACGGCCAAACGCTCACAGAAGCCGAAAGCGGTTTTGTTCCGACAGTTATCTCTTTTGGGGTTGACGAAAACAATGAACACACACCGGAGGAGTATTGGACACCGGAACCAGATAAAAACTCGGAAAAGGAAGTCCGTGACAAATTCCCCGAAAAAGCCGCAGAAGAAGCCCTCCGCCCTGAAAAGATTGCAGAAAGACTGAAAAAAGAAAATCAGAAAATGGCATATGAATATCTGAACAGTATTATCTCCGCAGAATAAAACCTCAAAAAAACAAGCACAAAACTACTTTATTTTCGTAGCTTTGTGCTTGTTTTTTTAGTCATAGAATTTGATTTTATTTATATCATAGTTATCTGTTTCGACTATGCTTATCACCTCGTCAATATCTGCCGTTACCTTGAAAAGCTCGGGTGTCTGTTTTCTTACAAAGCCGTCTCTTACATTGTCGTCAATAACACTTAAAAGCTTATCGAAAAAGCCGTTGATATTGAAAACAACAATAGGCTTTGAAAGGCGGGCAAGCTGTTTGAGAGTGAGCACCTCAAGAAATTCCTCATAAGTTCCGATTCCGCCCGGAGTGATTATGAAAGCGTCGGAATTATCCTCCATATATTTTTTGCGGTCTCTCATACTTTCGGGCCATACAAATTTGTCACACTTATCGTATAAAACATCCCCTGCTTTGAAAAATTCGGGTGCAACTCCCGTAATGTAACCGCTCCCTTTTGTGAAGCCTCTTGCCGCGGCTCCCATAAGCCCGTTTTTGCCGCCCCCGAACATCAAAGAATGTCCGCGAAGGGCAAGCCTCTCTCCGAGAATTTCTGTCTGCTCAATATAAGCTTTATCTATCTCGGTTCCCGAAGAACCGAAAACACATACTACCATATCAGTTTCCTCCTTTTATAATCTGTTTGAAACACAGTGCCTCATAAATATGTTCACTGTTTATTATATCATATCCGTCCATGTCCGCAATAGTTCTTGCAACTTTAAGAATTTTATCATAGGTTCTGCCCGAAAGACTGAGCATTTCATAATATTCCTTCATCATAGCTTTTGCTTCATCGCTTAAAACACAGAACTGTCTGACCTGATTTGCAGTCATTTTCGCGTTACAGGTTATTCCCGTCCCCTCAAAACGCTTTCTTTGAATTTCTCTTGTTTTTTCAACCCTTTTTCTGATGGTTTCGGAGCTTTCCTCCTGCTCTCCGTTTCCGCTAATTTCATCATATGTGGCGGCGGGAACGTCTATCTGTATATCAATTCTGTCAAGAAGAGGTCCTGAAATTTTATTCTGATATCTGAGCACTGCTCCCTCGGAACAGGTGCATTCCTTCACGGGATGCCCTAAATATCCGCACGGACACGGATTCATGGCTGCAACAAGCATAACAGAGCAAGGATATGTCAAGGTTCCCGCGACACGGGAAATGGTAACCTCACCGTCCTCCACGGGCTGACGCATAACCTCCATGGTGACACGGGAAAATTCGGGAAGCTCATCAAGGAAAAGCACTCCGTTATGAGCCATTGAAAGCTCTCCCGGACGGGGTACCGTTCCACCGCCCGAAAGTGCGGCAGGCGACACTGTGTGATGGGGCGAACGGAAAGGTCTGTTCTTTATAAGACCGCTTTTGTTTTTAAGCTCACCTGCTATTGAGTAAATTTTTGTGGTTTCAAGAGACTCCTCAAAGGTCATTTTCGGCAAAATAGTGGGAAGCCTTTTTGCAAGCATACTTTTGCCCGAACCGGGAGGACCTGACATAAGAATATTATGACCTCCCGCTGCTGCTATTTCCATAGCCCTTTTTGCAGTGTGCTGTCCTAAAACATCTGAAAAATCAAGAATATTTTTACAATTTTCGCTTTCATTATACGAAGCTGTTTCAAATTTTCCGAGTTTTTCCGGATTGTCATTCCCCTTAAAAAAATCTATAAGCTGACGGGCGTTTTTTACGGGATATATTTCAATTCCTTCAACAACCGATGCTTCACCGGCATTCTCAAGGGGCAGAAAAACTCTTTTTACACCTGCATTTTTCGCTTCAATCACCATAGGAAGAACACCGTTTACGGGACGAACACTTCCCGAAAGGGAAAGCTCACCGATAAAAGCATTTTCCTCAACATTGACATTCAGCTGCTTCCCTGCAATAAGAAGAGCAACAAAAATGGGCAGATCATATACACTGCCCTCTTTTTTCACATCCGCAGGGGCAAGGTTTATTACTATGTGAGTAAATGGAAAGCTGTAGCCGCAATTTTTTATTGCCGCCTGAACTCTTTCCTTTGCCTCCGATACTGCAGTATCGGGAAGCCCTACCATATCAAAACGGTATTTTCCGCCCGATATATCCGCTTCAACCTCCACCATAAATGAACGCATACCGAACATACCCATACTCATAACCTTTGCAGTCACAAAATAACACGCCCTATCTCGAACATTTGTTTGTATTATACTCCTCTTTTATATATTTTGTCAACAAAAAAGTAAATCCGGTTATCATCTTCCAGATAACCGGACTTGTAAAATCAATATTTCGTTTTATTTGCCGAAGCATATTCTTAATGTATTATAGCCGTGCATAAATTCGTCGTAAAGCTCGGGATACATATCCTCGAATGTACTGAATTCGGTTGCAACAAAAGCACCGAAAACCGTAAACATAAGAATAAAGATAACAGCCGCAATTCCCACGGAAATTGCCATTGTTATAAGTGTTGCCTTGAAAAAGTTCGCTCTTGCCTTGAAGCCGGTGTCGAAAGCATATTTAAAGCACAAAACAAGATAAATAAAGAAGCCGATACCGGGAATAAGTGCCCATAAGGGATATAAAAGCATCCATTTTAGGTAATCCTTTACAGAAGCCGCTTTATCATTTATTGGCGGCTGCCAATAAGGCTGACTTCCCTGATTATAGGTATTGTTCTGTGAATATCCCTGATTTTCGGAATACATTCCCTGCTGAGAATAGCTTCCCGCAGGATTGCCATAATTGTTGTAATAAGCTTTATTGAAATTCTGTGCATTTTCAGTGCTTTCCTGTTCATTCACAGGATTATTTACAGAGGCTTCATTTACAGCATCGGTTTTCGCACCGCAATTGGTGCAGAATGCCGCACCGTCATTAATGAATTCACCGCAGAATTTGCAGTTCATATTTTTTCCTCCTTTGTCAGAAGCCCGCCTGCTGCAGGGCTCTTATTACGCTTGTTAAAATAAGCATTGTCCTGTCCTCATCATGCTTTTTGAATTCGGGAAGCTTCGCATTTGAAAAGCCTTTGATAAATTCTCTGACCTTCATAAAAGCAGATTCTGTATCAAATTCAAGCAAGGGATAAATTCTGTCTGCTTCTGTTTTGAAGAAATACAGCAGTTCACCTATATTATAATCCTTTTCGTCATCATAATTACAGGCCTTGAGAAAAAGCTCGAAAGCAGATATAAAAAGCTCTTCGCTTGCGGGACGGTATTTTTTACAGTATTCACCTAAAATTGAAGTACACCCTTCAAGCTTATTCACTCTGTGATAGCGGACCTTTGAAGAAAAATCAAACTCCGCCTCCATTTTTGTGAGAACAGATATGAATTTATCAGTAACTTCTTTGAGATAACCCTTGCCCGTTTCATCGGTAAGAAAAGTGTATCTGATTCCGAGATATTTTCCGTATACCTTCATAGTATCGTTATAGCCGAGCTTTATTGAGCGTAACAAAACATTTCTGTCAAAATTAAGAAAATTTCCAAGCTCCTTCGAGGGACGGATATATGTAACCGAGGGATGTCTTAAATACGCTTCGTGATTGTTATCCGTGTTAAGGTCAACGGCAACAATTTTTTCGGCACCTAATTTTATTGCACCGGCTATTGGTATATTGTCATAATAACCGCCGTCAATATACTGTTCACCGTTTATTTCCATAGGCGGAAACACAGGAAAGCACGAGGCGGAGGCGGCAATCCACTGCCATGCATTAGCTTTGTCCTTTGACATATGCTCTTTGGTGATTTCAACGGGATAAAAATCCTTAGGAAGCCCTTTATATGCCACCGTCATAAGAGCATAATCAATATCAGAGGAAAAGAATTTTTCTTCTGAAAAATACCTTTTTACCATATTAATAAAGGGTGTGTTATCAACGCTTTTTGTGTTGAGATAGTTTTTGAGAAACGGTATGATATTATCTTTCTGTGACAGAATACCCTCAAAGGATACATCAAAATTTATACCGTTTGCCATAATATCGCCTGCGGTTACCTCGTTCCACATTTTTTCGGCTTCAGAAAAATCCTTCTGAACATAAAAAGCAGCGTTTATTGAGCCGATTGAGGTACCGGTTGCAACAGAAAACTCTTCACCGAGTTCATTGAGAGCCTTCCAAGCACCAATCTGATACGCTCCCTTTGAGCCGCCGCCTGCAAAAACGATAGCCTTTTTTTCGTTACTCACTTTATTCACCTTTTTAATGAAAATTTACATAAATTTTTTCATATCACTGCACAAAAGTGCAGTTCTCAAAACCCTTACGGGCACAACCTCTTTTCTGAGATAAGAGGACACTGCCTGTGAAAGCTGCAGGGGGTTGAGATTAAAGGTGCTTCCTGCGGGAAGAACCACTTTAAGAAGAATATCATCCCCTGATTTATCAATAGCAAAGCTTTTTATGTGTTCCGATACTGTGACGGTCTTAATTACCTTTTTACCGCCCTGTTTTCCGCTTTTTTCACAGGAAAGTCTTCCGCTTGTAAGAGCATCAAAAAGCTCTTTTTCACTGATATCTTCGGGAGAATAAAGAACATCATACTCTCCGAATGCTATCTCTGCACTCTTATTGAAAGGAGCCGCCGCACTTTCCACACGAAGTCCCTCGGGAAGAGTCTTATTGAGCCTCTCTTTAACTTCCTCGGGAGACATATCACCCACTATTCTTATATCAACGGGTTCGCCTTCACTTTCAACACCCAGAGAAAGTGCAAGAAGAAACGATATATAAGGGTGGGGATTGAAGCCCTCCGTATACCACAAGGGAATTTCAGCTCTTCTTACGGTTCTTTGCATCATACGGAACATATCAAGGTGGGATACGAATTTGATTCTACCCTTTTTCGATAAAAATAACCTTAAATCATACATCGCATTTCCCTCCGTTCAGTTTATTTGCACCGCAGCCTGCACAGCTTATACGGCAGTGAGCCGTGGTTTCGGCTTGCTGTGCCTTTTTGCTTTCACGCATAAGAAAAGACTTACTGACACCGAAATCAAGATGGTCCCACGGAAGAATTTCCTCATAGTCTCTTCTTCTGTTTGCATAGAATTCCGGAGAAATACCGTTTTCGGAAAAACTTTTCATCCATTTTTCAAAGAGGAATTTTTCACTCCAGCCGTCAAATTTACAGCCGTTTTTCCACGCTTTTTCAATAACAGCACCGAGTCTTCTGTCACCGCGGGCAAAAACGCCTTCAAGAAATGAAGTGGGAATATGGTGGAAGCTAACATTGATTTTCTTTGAGGGAAGATTGTTTTTGAGAAGCTCCTGCTTTTCTTTCAGCTCTTCGGGGGTTGCCTGGGGCTCCCACTGGAAAGGAGTGAAGGGCTTCGGAACAAAGGAAGAAGCACTGACACCTACGGTACAGCCTCTTCCCTTGGGCTTTTGGGGATTCATATAGAATTCGTCAACAACTTTTTTGGCAAGTTGACCTATACCTAAAACATCCTCTTCGGTTTCCGTGGGAAGACCTAACATAAAATAGAGCTTCACAGCACTATAGCCGTTATTGAACGCAATTCTTGAGGTTTCGAGAAGCTCACTTTCGGTTACATTTTTATTTATAACATCACGCAGTCTCTGTGTTCCCGCTTCGGGGGCAAATGTGAGACCGCTTTTTCTCACACCTGTCAGTTTTTTTACAAGAGAATCGGAGAAGTTGTCCACACGAAGAGACGGCAATGCAATATTTACCTTTTCATCACCCGTCCAATCAAGAAGTTTTTCCAACAGCTCTTCTATTTTAGTATAATCGGAGCTGGAAAGCGAGCACAGGGAAATTTCATCATATCCCGTGGTTTTGCAAAGCTTCTTGCACTGTTCATTTATCACATCGGGGCTTTTTTCTCTTATGGGACGGTAAATGAAGCCTGCCTGACAGAAGCGACAGCCTCTTATGCAGCCTCTGAAAATTTCGTGAGTCACTCTGTCGTGAACAACGTCAATGTAGGGCACAACAAAATTTTTTGGATAATAAACCTTATCAAGGTCTTTTATTATTCTCTTTACAACAACCTCGGGAGCACCGTTTTTCGGATTTATTGCCTTTACGGTGCCGTCTTCGTTATACTCAATATCATACAAAGAAGGCACATAAACACCCTCAATTTTTGCGGCATCAATAAGAAATTCTTCCTTTGCTGAGCCTCTCTTTTTATGCTCCTTATAAAGAGTCATCAATTCATCATTGACTTCCTCTCCCTCTCCGAGGCTGAAAAGGTCAAAGAACTCCGCCACGGGCTCGGGATTGCACACACAGGGGCCTCCGCCCATAACAATGGGAGAAAGTCCTTTTCTGTCTGCGGCCCTCACGGGAAGTCCCGCCAAATCAAGCATATTGAGGACATTGGTATAACAAAGCTCATACTGCAGAGTAAAGCCTATTATATCAAAATCCTTTATTGCATCTCCGCTTTCAAGAGCATATAAAGGAATGTTATTTTTCCGCATCTGCTCTTCCATATCATCCCACGGTGCAAAAACTCTTTCACACCATATATCTTCTCTTTCATTTGCAGCAGAATAAAGAATTTTCATTCCGAGATGCGACATACCGATTTCATAGGAATCGGGGAAACAAAAGGCAAAGCGGATATCTACATCGTTCTTATTTTTTATAACACTGTTGAGCTCCCCGCCTATATATCTTGCGGGCTTCTGAACAAGAGGCAGTATTCTTTCAAGTTTTCTGTCCATATTTTTCCATCCGTCTGAATATTTTTTCAATTATATTTTACCATATATTACTTTATTTTTCAAGAGAATACCTCTCTGACTTTTACTTTTGCGTCCCCGATAAAACCAAGAAGACAATAAATAAAAAAGAAAAGGAAAAACAAATAGTATTGCCCTTTTATGAAAGCAACAAAAAACAGTAAAAACAGCAGAAATACAGAAAAAAAAGAAAGAAAAAACGAGCATTTTCTCAAGGCTTCTTCTTCAAGGTATTTACCGAGAAATGAATTTATTGCCATACCGCCGTCAAGAAAGGAAACAGGAAGAAGATTAATTATGCCGAGAATAAAATTCACTGCAGAAAACCCGAAAAAAATATCTTTTCTGAAGAAATGATATAATAAAGCACAAACGGCACCCGCAAAAATATTCATTACAGGTGCCGATAAGGTGCAGAATATTGTTCTGTTATATGAAAGCCTTGAAAAGCCCGATGCAGTAAGCTTCACCGCACCGAAACGAAAGTCGAGAACAGCTTCATCACATCCCGAAAGCTTCAAGGCAAGAAGATGCATACACTCGTGAAGCAGTGAAGAAAGAAGGCTTATAAGATATATCTTCACATCCGCGAAATTCATACCGACTGCAAAAATCACAGCAAAGGAAAATCCGATATGAATTGTGATATTTTTCAGCTTAATATACATCTGAAAGCCCTTCAAGATATTCGAGGGGATCCACATTTTCACTGTCTTTATGCACTTCAAGATGAAGATGCGGTCCCGTAGCAAGCCCCGTCTGCCCCACGGCGGCTATCACCTCTCCCTGTGTAACTGTGTCACCCTCGGAATAATATACGGCACAGCAGTGGCAGTAAAGTGTTTCCAAGCCGTTTCCGTGGTCGATTTTTATATAGTTTCCCGCCATATTCGCCGTACCGGCCTCCGTCACAACACCGTCAAGCACTGCCATAATATCGCTGCCCTCATCTGCCGCAATGTCGAGTCCGCCGTGAAAATTTTCACCCGAATAAACGGGGTGTTCTCTCAAGCCGTAATAAGAAGTCACCGTTCCGAAAACGGGAACGGCAACCCCTTTTTCCTGTTCAGCATCATCTTCCGCCTGACTTTCGTTTTCCTTTGCACAAACGCTGTCTGCAAAAATTTCACTTTCATAGGAAATAAAAACTGCAGGTTCAATTGCTTCTTTTTTGGTTTTTTCTTCCGACGGAGTAAAATATCCTCCGAGATCCATGTCTTCTCCGAAAATAATCAAAAGGTCCTGCTTTATGCTGTCAAAGGCTCCTGCATTTACTTTTGTAAATGCAAAAAGTATCAGCACGATAAGAGCCATAATAACGAACTGCATAATGCTGAGCACTGCAAACATATCCGTTTTATGTTCTTTCTTGTGTATTTTCGTTCTCAAAATTTTCATATTCCGTCTCCCATTGTTTTTTAGTTAATAATATGGTAAAACGGACAAAATTATGAATAATATCTTATTTTGCTGATTGTTTTCTCTGCTTTGCGGTGTATTCTTTTGTTACGATTTTAATTATACTTACAACACTCACAAGCTTATCGTCAAAAGTAAAATCCTTTCCCGTCTGTGTTTTCATAAGAACAGAAAGGGCGTGCTTTTTCTCTTCAACGTCCTCAACTATAAAGGCCTCTCCTCTGCCCATAACGGATGAATATGTTATGCCGTATTTACAGGCAACCTCACCCTCAAAGGGAACTATGTCACAGTCAAGCTCATAAAAAACCTTGGGATTTTTTCTTATAAGGTCAAGCTTTCTTCCCCGTCTTGCACCGTGAAGATAAATAATAAGAGTGTCATCAACAAATTCATAACCGTAATTCATCGGAACAACATAAGGCTCGTCACCGTCAACAAGTCCCAGGTGCAGTACCTTTGATTTATCGAGAATATTTATTATTTCACCCATATCAGTAACTTGTCTTTCTCTTCGAGTCATACCCTGCATAATATCACCTTTTCTACTCTTTTTTAACCTTATTATTCCACAAATAAATAAATTTTGCAACAAAAAAGCTTCGGATTTTTCCGAAGCCTTTTAATCATTTAGTTTCTTTTGTCGCGGCGAGGGCCCTTGCCGAAATCTTTTCTGGGCTTTCTGGGTGTGTCGTCAAGCTCGTTTTCGGGAGTGAGACCTTCAACAGCAATGAGAGCATTTCTTCTGGAAAGGTTGAGTCTGCCCTGATCGTCTGTGGGAAGAACCATAACAATGATTTCATCGCCTACGTTTACAACATCTTCAACCTTTTCTGTTCTCTTAACGTCGAGGTGGCTGATGTGAACCATACCTTCTCTGCCGGGAGCAATTTCAACAAATGCACCGAAGGACATAAGACGGGTTACAACACCCTTGTAGATTGCACCCTCTTCGGGATCGTTTACTATAGTTTCAATGATACCGAGAGCCTTCTTTGCATCGTCGATATCTGTTGAAGAAATAAATACAGAACCGTCATCCTCAATATCAATCTTACAGTTACATTCTGCACAGATTTTCTGGATAACCTTACCCTGCTTACCGATAACATCACCGATTTTTTCGGGATCAATCTTTGTGGAAAGCATCTTGGGAGCATACTTGGAAAGCTCTGCACGGGGCTCGGCAATACAGGGAAGCATAATCTCGTCAAGAATCTTGCATCTTGCATCATATGTCTTTTCAAGAGCTTCCTTAATTATAGCGGGAGTGAGGCCGTGCACCTTGAGGTCCATCTGAATTGCTGTGATACCTGCCTTTGTACCTGCAACCTTGAAGTCCATATCACCGAAGAAGTCTTCAAGTCCCTGAATATCAACCATTGTCATAAAGCGGTCGCCTTCTGTAACAAGACCGCAGGAGATACCTGCAACGGGAGCCTTAATCGGAACACCTGCAGCCATAAGTGAAAGAGTAGATCCGCAGATAGAAGCCTGTGAGGTTGAGCCGTTCGAGGAAAGAACCTCGGAAACAAGTCTTATTGTATAGGGGAAGTCTTCAACAGAGGGAATAACGGGAACAAGTGCTCTTTCAGCAAGTGCACCGTGACCGATTTCACGTCTGCCGGGTCCTCTTGAGGGCTTTGTTTCACCTACTGAATATGAGGGGAAATTGTAGTGGTGGATATATCTCTTTGATTCTTCTTCGTCGATTCCGTCAAGAGCCTGTGCTTCACCTATTGTACCGAGTGTGGTAACGGTAAGAACCTGAGTCTGACCTCTTGTGAACATACCTGAACCGTGAACACGGGAGAGAAGGTCAATCTGTGCATCAAGAGGACGCATATCGTTTATGCCTCTTCCGTCAACACGCTTGTTTTCATCAAGAAGCCAACGGCGAACGATATATTTCTGAAGCTTATACATACAGTCGTCAATCTTTGCGATATCATCGGGATAAACCTCGTCGAACTTCTGATGAACAGCATCATAGATGGGAAGAAGTCTCTCATCACGGATTCTCTTGTCGTCTGTGTCAAGAGCTACCTTTACATCTTCAAT
>JAZSJT010000106.1:0-47005 GCA_045534425.1 Acutalibacteraceae bacterium
TTGATAAAGCAACAGCAAGAACAAAGGAAGTTGCTATTATGTACGAGAAACTCTTTGAGAAGCATATCAAAGGTATTGTCAACGAAGAAAGCTTTATGCAGTTATCTCAGAAGTATGAAGCAGAGCGTGATGAACTGAAAGTAAAAATCAGGCAATATCAGGAAGAGCTTTCAGGGATAGAAAATCTCCGTACAAGCAAAGAGCAGTTCACGTTAGCAGTCCGAAAGTTCATGCAGATGGAAACATTAACACCTGCGCTCCTAAATGAACTTATAGAGAAAATTGAGGTTCATTCCATTGAAGGAAAGGGCAAGAACAGAACACAGAAAATCATTATTCATTACCGCTTCATCGGGGTTATTGAGAATCCCGTAAAAGAGGAAAACATAGTCCTCGAAGCAAGACAAGGCGTTGCCGTGGAATATCTCACGGCATAACAAAAAAGAGCAGGCTTAAAACCTGCTCGATACATAACAATTTAACTATGAGGAAATGTAAAAAAGAAAAGTGAGTATTCACTTGTGTTATGAATACTCACTATGGTGCGAGAGACGGGACTTGAACCCGTACGGGATTACCACACGCCCCTCAAACGTGCGCGTCTGCCGATTCCGCCACTCTCGCTTGTCCGTTCGGAACATTGATATTTTATCAAGTCTAACACTTTTTGTCAATAGAAATTTAGAAAAAATCTACATTTTCCACATGTTTTTCTTAATAGTATTTTAAGTTTTTGAATTATGATGTTTAATAGCTCCCGCAAGCTATTTTTGCAGGAGCTGTATTTTTTTATTACATCAATTCACATATAAGTGTTGAAAATTCTGTGGGATTTTCAATTGAAAGTCCACCGATTAATCTTGCCTGATTATATAAAAGTTTAGCATATTTGATGAGCTTGTCTTTATCTTCATTAAATAATACCTTTATCTTATCGGCAATCGGATGATTCATGTTGATTTCAAGGGCATATTCGGCCTTTACACCATTATTTCCGGGCATTGAATTAAGCACCTTTTCCATTTCAGCGGATATTTCTCCTTCATTTGTAAGACAAACAGGATGATTTTTAAGTTTATTGGTAAAACGAACCTCTGCAATGCCGCTTAATGATTCGAGCATAAAGTCGAACATATCTTTATTTTTCTCATTTTCAGTTTTAAGTGTATCGTTTTCTTCATCCGTATTGAAATCTGCATCATCTGCACAAATATTGATAAATGCTTTGTCGCCGTAATTCATAAGAGTTTTTACTGCAAATTCATCAATATAATCGGTAAGATAGAGAATTTCATAGCCTTTATCTTTTACTGCCTCAACCTGAGGAAGCATTTCAATTCTGTCAGCAGTTTCACCTGCTGCATAATAAATGCTTTTCTGTGTTGAAGGCATGGCATCAACATATTCTTTTAATGTTACATATTTATTTTCATTGGAGCTTCTGAACATAAGAAGGTCAACAAGTTCATCCTTGTGCATACCGTAATCACTGTATACACCGAATTTAAGAGATGCACCGAAAGCATCAAAGAATTTTTCATACTTTTCCCTGTCGGAATTAAGCATTTTAACAAGCTCTGACTTTATTTTCTTTTCAAGCGTACGGGCAATTAATTTTAGCTGATGGTCGTGTTGAAGCATTTCACGTGAAATATTGAGAGAAATGTCCTCACTGTCAACAAGACCTTTAACAAAATTATAGTGTTCAGGAAGAAGTTCACCGCATTTATCGGAAATAAGGACGCCCTTTGAATAAAGCTGAAGACCTTTTTCAAAATTCTTTGAATAATAATCATAGGGAGCGTGTGAAGGAATATAAAGTAAAGCGTTGAACGTAGCGTTACCTTCAGTTTTTGAGTGAATAGCTCTCAAAGGAGCTTCATAATCATAAAATACTTCTCTGTAGAAGGTGTTGTACTCATCTTCAGTAATTTCAGATTTCTGCTTTTTCCATAAAGGAAGCATTGAATTCAGGGTTCTGTCTTCAACAACTTTCTTATACTCCCCTTCTTTTTCCTCATCGGGAACAGTGCTTTCCATTTCCATCTTAATGGGATAGCGAATATAGTTTGAATATTTTCTTATCAATGCGGAAATCCTGTAGCCGTCAAGAAATTCATCATAGCTTACTTCTTCGGTGTTATCTGCAATATAAAGAGTAATAACAGTTCCTGTTTCAACCTTTTCACAAGGGGCAATTGTATACCCTTCTGCTCCGGAGGATACCCAGCAATTTGCTTCAGCTGAACCGAAGGCTTTTGATTCCACGGTAACTTTTTTACTAACCATAAAGGCAGAATAGAAACCGACACCGAACTGGCCGATAATGTCAATATTTTCATCGGAATTTTCTGCTTTGAATTTCTGCGATCCGCTTTTTGCAATAACTCCGAGATTGTTTTCAAGCTCTTCAGCAGTCATTCCTATACCGTTATCGGAAATTCTGAGAATTCTGTTTTCTTTATCAATTTCAATTCTGATTTCAAAATCATCTTTTTTAAGACCAACCTTTTCATCGGTTAATGACTTAAAATATAATTTATCAATAGCATCACTTGCATTTGAAATAAGCTCTCTTAAAAATATTTCTTTATGTGTATAAATTGAATTGATCATAAGGTCAAGCAATTTTTTTGATTCTGCTTTAAACTGTTTCTGTCTCATAATAAAAACTCCTTTAGAATGACAAAAAGCCTCGGACAAACCGAAGCCTCTGTCTGTAATTACTTACAATAATTTGATTAAGAGAAAGGGGGTTGCAAAAGTAATAACTTTTACAATTAAAGAATAAACAAAATTCCTTTAAAAACTCTTAAACTTAATCTTCAACAGCCGCTTTTCTGCTATTTACTTTATAGAAAAACTCCGAGGGGAATTTTTCTTTCCTGTCATAGGTATAAACACCGTTTTGTTCCTGTTCAACATCAGTAAGCTGCGTATAGCAGAAGCCGAAGAAGCAGGGATTGTCAAGAAGTGCATCGGTAAGCCCTTTATATCTGTCCATAAATTCCTGTTCGGTTTTCGGTGCATCGCCGTAGCCCCACGATATATGCCGTGAATTTCCTTCGGTTTTGCTCCACTTAATTCCGCCGTATTCACTGATAAATACAGGCTGACCGTTTTTATATGTCTGTCTATCGTTAAAACGGTCAAAGGGAATGCCCGTTTTTATGATTTTATCATTGTTTTCTTTGAATATCTCAACATTCTGTTCATAATCGTGGAGGTCAAAAATATCCGTTTCAACGTGGAAGTTTCCGCTTGTATCAATGCAAGGTCTTGTTTTGTCCGCCGCTTTTGTTGCACGGTAAACAAGACTTAATACATCGTCATACTGTTTTCTGCCGCCAATATCCCATGTTTCATTAAACGGACACCAGCCGATAATTGCAGGATGATTAAAATCTCGGTCAATTTCACTGAGCCATTCGGGCAGGAAAGAATAAATTGCATCAGGACGCGTGTGATCAAGTCCCCAGTTTGCATATTCTCCCCATACAAGATAACCCTCTTTATCACAGTGATAAAGAAATCTCTCTTCAAAAACTTTTTCGTGAAGTCTTGCTCCGTTGAAGCCGCAGGCCATTGAACGCTTGATATCCGCCAAAAGCTCCGCATCTGACGGTGCGGTATAAATTCCGTCGGGATAGAAGCCCTGATCAAGAATTAGTCTCTGGAAAACGGATTTTCCGTTGAGCATAAATTTATAACCGTCAAACCAAATATTACGAAGACCGAAGTAGCTCTTTACTGTATCTTTACCGAAATCAATTTTAAGGTCATAAAGTCTGCCGTTTCCGACCTCCCACAGGTGTGTTTCAGAAAGAGAAAGATTGACACTGAATGTACCAGAACATTTGTCAACACAAACAGATCCAACTTCCCTGCCTTCAAAACTTGCTATTAAAGAAAGCTTTTCACAACCTATAACTTCACCCGTTACAGCTACGGAGGAAGTTCTGTAATCAGGGTAAAATCTGAAATTCTTAATATATGAAACAGGAGTAAACTCAAGCCATACAGTCTGCCATATTCCTGTTGTTCTTGTATAATCACAGCTGTGAGAAAAATATTCTTCACTCTGTTTTCCTCTGGGGATCAAAGGATCTCGCGTATCATCTTCGCAGTAAATGACGATTACATTTTCACCCGATTTTACAAAATCGGTTATATCAAATGAAAACGAAACATAACCGCCTTTATGAACGCCGACTTTATCACCATTAACATAAACTGTTGTTGTATGGTCAGCAGCACCTATATGAAGAACAGTTCTTCCGGTAAGCTTCTTTTCATCAAGCACAACGCTTTTTCTGTACCATACACCGTACATAAAATCCTTATGTTCGATGCCTGAAAGCTTTGATTCAACACAGAAAGGTACATTGATTTTTAAATCAAATATATCATTTTTATAAAATTCTCTTGCAATACCGCTTCTGCCGTTATCAAAACAAAAATCCCATTCTCCGTTGAGATTTATCCAGTTATTTCTTTCAAACTGTGGCTTTGGATGTTCACATCTTGGAATATTCATAAAAATCTCCTTATTAATAGAATGTTGCAACCGTATCTTCGGGAGCATCGGCTTCAACAATATTTTTAACATTGAATATCGGGCCTTTTTTACCGTAAAGACGGGAAAATCTGATATCAATTTCGGCAGTAACGATATACCAATTACCGTTTTCTATATTATCAAAGCCTTTGATTTTTGAAACAAGACCGCAAAACTGAATATCATCAGCACAGCAGGTCATTATATGTCTACCGAGAACACAGGTATTTTCGGGAAACTTAGGATCAGTAGCCGCCATTGACTTAAATCTTACGGTTTTTCCTTTATATTTTTTCATTTCTTCCGTAAGGTCTCTGTAAAATAAAGCAAAATCTCTGTCCTCAACAGCTACAACCGGAGCATCAATATCAAAAGGAAGCGGATCTTCAATTTCATCCGGCACAAGAGTTCCGTTCGCATATTCATAAAGAATATTGGCTCGTCTTGAAACGCCTCTGACTATCTTATGAAGCTCCATTGTGTCAAAGCCGTCAGGAATACGGTTAAAAACAACAACATCACAATCAGAAAGCTTGTCAACAACAAGGCTTCGCATATTATTATTGTAGCTTAAAAAGGTGTTGGCATCGAAAAACAGCATATTCTGATAAGGCACCCAGTCTTCAGGCATATTATCATAAAAATCCTGAATCATCCACATACCGTTATATTCAATGATTACACGCTCTGCCTTGAATGAATCTGCAAGCTTCTGAAGTGTATTCTCATTGATGTCTTCGTCGGGCTCAATGTTACAAATCTTAACATTTTTTCCGCTGAATTTAAGAGGTTCATATTCCTCTTCGCCTTCCTCAAATACCAGAAGAAGTGTTTTTTCACCCGAATTAAATCTTTTATCTTCAAGTGTATCCTGAATAAAGGTGGTTTTGCCTGATTCAAGAAAACCCGTAAAAATATAAACAGGAACAGACATAATATTTTCTCCTCTTATATACCGAATGCATTTTCAATTTCTTCTTCTTGAAGCTTTGAACCGATAACACATATTCTTCCTATTATACCGGCACTTCCGCTTCTGACATCGGATTCACCGGGTGTATAATCAAAATGAATCCAGCTTCCGTCTGTAGAGTCAACAATACCTTTTGCTCTTAATACTATACCGTATTTTTCTTCATCACAGAAACCGTCAAGAATATCGGATATTTCTTGCATAGTAAATTTCTTTGCTGTTTCACGTCCGATACTTACGAAGACTTCCTCTGCGTGATGATGGTGATGATGATGTTCGTGGCATCCGCAGTCACAAGCATCATCGGGGTCGTGGTGATGCTCATGATGATGCTCGTGACATCCGCAGTCGCAATCATCATCGTGGTTGTGATGATGCTCGTGGCATCCGCAGTCGCAGTCATCATCGTGGTTGTGATGATGCTCATGATTGTGCTCGTGGCATCCGCAGTCGCAATCATCATCGTGGTCGTGGTGATGATGCTCATGATGGTGCTCGTGGCATCCGCAGTCGCAGTCGTCATCGTGATCGTGGTGATGATGCTCATGATGCTTATGCTCAATATGCATAGCTTCAAGAACTGCATTTAATGTATCTTTTCTTTCAATAGCACTGACAAGAACTTCGGGAGAAAGCTTATCAATAGGCGTTGTTACAATAACCGCATTAGAATTCTTTTCTCGAACAAGCTCTACTGCGATTTTAAGCTTTTCTTCTTTAACACTGTCGGCATGGCTCATAATAATTGTACCGGCATGTTCAATCTGATCATTGAAAAATTCGCCGAAATTTTTCATATACATCTTACATTTGCCCGCATCAACAACCGTTGTAAATGCATTAAGGATAACATTTTCATCGGCAACACTTTCAACAGCTCTTATAACATCAGAAAGCTTTCCGACACCCGACGGCTCAATCAGTATTCTATCAGGTGAAAATTCATCGATAACTTTTGAAAGTGCTGTTCTGAAATCTCCGACAAGGCTGCAGCATATGCAACCTGAATTCATTTCTGAAATCTCAATACCGGCATCCTTGAGAAATCCGCCGTCTATACCTATTTCTCCGAATTCATTTTCTATAAGAACAAGCTTTTCGCCCTTATAGCAATCGGAAATCAGCTTTTTTATAAGTGTGGTTTTTCCTGCACCGAGAAACCCGGAGTAAATATCAATCTTTGTCATAAAATCATTCCTTAATTTTCATTATCTTTATAATTTTACCACTAAATAAAAATAATACAAGAGTTTTTACAAAAAAAGTGCGGAGCAAAAAAAGCTCCGCATTCATTAAGTATAAAGCTTTGCAAGACCGAATTCACTGGTCTCTCTGTAATTATTATGTAGGTCTCTACCCGTTTCATACATTGTTTTAACAATAAGGTCGAAAGATATTTTTCGTGAGCCGGCAAGAAAGTTGGCAAGATTAACAGCATTAATCGCTCTCATTGCGGCAACGGCATTTCTTTCAATACAAGGAATTTGAACAAGCCCCTTAACGGGATCGCAAGTTAGCCCCAGATGATGCTCCATGGCAACCTCTGCTGCATATTCAATCTGATCCATATCCATTTCATAAAGCTCGGCAAGTGCGGCGGCCGCCATAGAACAGGCACTGCCGATTTCTGCCTGACAACCTGCTTCCGCACCGCTTATTGAGGCATTGGTTTTAATAATATTGCCTATTAATCCACCCGTTGCAAGGGCTCTGAGAATATCGGCATCAGAAAGCTTTCTCTTTTCCTGTGTATATTTGAGAACTGCCGGCAGAACACCGCTTGCACCGCAAGTGGGTGCTGTAACAATTTTACCGTTACATGAGGCATTTTGTTCACTCACGGCAAATGCGTAAGAGCAAACAAGTCTGTTTTCTCTTGTTTCGGCGAGCTCATCCATATGTCTGTAGCTGTAAAGCTGTTTTGCTTTACGAAGCACATTGAGGCCCCCGAATATTTCTCCTTCTGCCTGTATACCCTCTTTAATAGAATTTTTCATACAATCCCAAACAGACTGAAGAAAATCCCATATTTCATAGCCTTCAATCATTTCAACATATTGCCATAATCTTAAATCGTGTTTATTGCAAAATTCAGATATTTCAGAAAAGGTAGAAAGAGAATATGGTCTTACAGGCGGTTTTACATCTTCACCGAGGAATCTTATTGCTCCGCCACCTACACTCAACACGGTAAAATCAGCAAAAACCCCGTCATTTTTTATAATCTGAAAACGCATTGTGTTTGGATGAGGAAAATCGGATTTTTCATTATCAAAAATTATTTGTGTCTTTTCTTCAGACAAGGTTTTTCTGATTATATAATCGGTTCTGTGACCGATTCCCGTTTTTGACAGCGAGCCGTATAATGTCACTATAAATTTTTCAGCATCAGGATATCTGAGTGATATTATTCTGGCGGCTCGTTCAGGTCCCATAGTGTGTGAGCTTGAAGGGCCCACACCTATTTTGTATAATTCTCTCAATGATTCCATTCCGTTAATATTTTTATTGTCAGACATTATATTTTCTCCTGTATTTTTTGATAGAATAATTTTAATTCATTGTAAGGTTATTTTCAATATATTTTTAAAAATTCGGAAAAACTAATAACATATCTTTTTCCAAAATATCACTGTTCAATGAATTATTTTGCATAATAGCCGAAACAGAAGATTTGTTCTCTTTTGCAATATTCCAAAGAGATTCATTTTTTTGTGCAAAATATAACACAATTTCAGATTTATTGTAATTGGTCCCGTCTGATATTATTTTAATATCTGTCAACGCATTAACTTTACAAACATTCATATACTCAATACTTATAAATATATCTGCATTGAATCTGATTTTACCGTCACTTAGACGTAAAGCTGAAACACTTAACAGCCTGCTGCTTATGTTTTTTACTGTTTTTTCATTTGCATCAAACTCAAATTCAGAATTATTGTTTCTGCACACCAGAGAAAAAACACCGTTTTCGGTTTTTAATAAAGCATTATAATCCGCACTTATCAAACAATTAAGTTTATTATTTTTAATTTCATTGTTTATACAGATATTTTCAATGTAGCAATCAACAATACTGAAATTATCACTTTCATATGAATCAAGATCAAAGGAAACAGAAACTGTTTTACTTGTTTTTTCAATGCATTGCATAAAATCTGAATTAATGTATGAAGCTTCTGTTGCATTATCCACTGCATATGCATCACTGATAAATTCCAATTCACATTCCGTATAGGAATGCAAAAACAATGATAATGCGACATTTACTTCAATATTAGTATTTTCAGTATCTTTGTTAATTATGTTAATTTCAGCTGCGGCACGTGAAGAAATGATATTACAGATGCTGTTTTCCTCAATACCGTAAAAATCAAGCACCTCTGAAACAGGGATTGTAACTGTATTCTGTTTAAGGGAAAAATCCGTTTCTGAAATATATATAAATCTGATATTGACATTTCCGCTTAAATATAGTTTATTGCTTATAGGTTTAATTTCCTGAAAATCGACAGTACAATCCTTTCTTATTATAAACCTGATATCATCGTTAATTAAAAGCGGATTATCCTTATTTGACACACTGAATTCGTGTGAGACATATCTGTTATTCGAGCAAACCGACTCGCATTCATTTTTATACTGCAGATTTGAATCCATAAGCTCTGAAATTATTTCAATCGAGTCCGACTTATAAACATCAGCAGAAATATGTATTATTGATTTTATTTCAATTCTTTTCGGTCCGAGCACCCGATAGGTTAATGATGAATTTTCCTGACGGATATTTACAGCTTCGACCGACTCTGAATTATCACAAGGAATTATTTTTGTGTATTTATATCTGTTTTCATAAAAATACATTTTATTATCCTCGCCGATATAACAAACCGTAATCTCAGCACAGCCGGAAACACTCAATTTTCCTGATGAATAAACATAGTTTTCACAATAAGGAGTAACCGAGCATTTAATTAATTTCCCTATGGTATCATAATAATCGGGCAATAATATGTCAGCTTCTATACCTTGTTTTGCCGTAATATTAACGGGAATACAAAGAGGCTTTATGATTTTTCTTGTACTTTCCATTATAACACTCCTAAAATTAGTTTTCGGTTAATTCTATGTCAGCCCTGTCCGTTATATTACAAAAAAATACACACCCGAAGGTGTGCAAAAAATTATTTATATGCTTCAAGTCTGTAAATCGGCATTCCCATAGATGAAAACCGATGTTCATATTCGGTGATAATATTTCCTTCAAAATCACTGTTGTGAAGATCAAGTGATACATTTTTTAATTTATATCCGCCGAGAGTATATTGCTCTATTGAGTACTCAAAAAAATGCATATTATCTGTTTTCTGATGAATTTCAGCATCCTTTGATAAAATATTTCTGTAAATATTCAAAAATCTTACGTTTGTGAGCCGTCTGTTTTCATAGGCTTTTTTAGGGAAGGGACACGAAAAATTCAGATATAATCTGTCAACCGATTCAGGCATTATGTATCTTTCAAGTATTTCGGCTCCGCAATGTAAAAATACAATATTTGAAAGTTCAGCCTCCTGTGCTTTTTTACAGGCATCACATATAACATTTCTGTTAACTTCAACAGCAATATAATTTATCTCAGGATTTTTCTTTGCAATTTCAGAAACAAACTGGCCTTTCCCGCAACCGATTTCCATATGTATCGGGTTATCATTACCGAAAATTTCAACAAAATCTAAATATTCCCTTTTTTCAATATATGTTCTGTAGTCCTCTGTAACAGGAGGAATATCAATCAGATTCTTGCATTGAAGAAGCTTTTCTTCAAGATGCTTTTTTTTACGCATTCTCATATTTTTCTACCTTCATTTCATTAACAAACTTAACAATATCATCCTTTGTTGACTTGACTTTTCCCTGAAGCATTGTACCTTTTCCGCCACCTGAACCATTAAGCAAGGAATTAAAATCTCGAGCAAATTTATCAAGCTTCAGCTTATCTGAATAAATACAATAGCAATATCCGACCGAATCATTTCCTGAAAACAGCAACGAAAGATATTTGCATTTTTCCGATAAAATGTTATTTATAATTCGCAAATCATCAATTGAGAAATTATCAAAAAAATCAATAATTATTTCGGACGTTTGAATTTCTGATGCACAAAACTGCAAAAAATCATATCTGATTTGTTCTTTTTCATATTTAATAATTTTATTATTTTCAATAAGCTCTGAAACAGCAGTAACTGCATCATCATATCTTGAGCATAGCAATGCAGAAATATCAAGTATTTGTCTGTATCTCTTTTCTAATTCAAAATATGAATTACTGCCACAAATCATAGTTATTCGAACCCCGCCTCTGTGACTTGCAGATGAAAGGATTTTAATAAAACCGACTTCACCTGTAAATTTCAGATGAGGGGCACAACAGGCACACTTATCAATTCCCTCTATTTCAACAATACGGACATCGTCATCAAATTCAATTTTACTTCTGTATTCAATATTTGTAACATTTTCCACAGGATATACATCAGCATTGATTTTAACATTATCCATAACACATCTGTTTGCTGCATATTCAATACGGTTCAATTCATCGCGTTCAAGATACTTATTGAAATCAACTGTCATCAGACCGTTTTCATCCATATGGAAGCCGACATTATCAACACCATACATATTATGTGCTATACCTGAAACAATATGTTCACCTGAATGGGCACGCATTCTTTCAAATCTGATGTCTGAAGAAACGGACAAGGTAACATTATCTTCTACAGAATACGGAAAATGTTTATCCTTCATCTGATGATATATTATTCCGTCTTTTTCATATGCACCTTTAATATGAATATCATTAACGCAGCCTTTATCCGAAGGCTGACCGCCGCCACCGGGGAAAAACGGAGTTTGCAAAAAAGCAACGGAAAGATAATCTCCTTCATCAATAATTTCAGTTACAGTAGTTTCGCAGGAGAAAAGATAACTGTCCTTCAAATATAATTTTTCAGTCATTTTTTACCTCAAATTGAAAATTTATATATATATTTGTCAGATTTTGCATACCAGAATCCGTTTGCTGTAATTTCAACAGTAAAATCGCCTGCCGCACAAGGGAAATCAACACTTAATGATAAGCATTCAGGCATATTATATCTGTAGTATGATGATGATATCTTCTTTTGTGCAATAATAATATCATCTTTTTTTATTACAACACTATAGCTGTTTACACGATAATCATCTGTTTTTGCCTGATTAAAGTAAATGTTTAATTCATTATCAATAATAGTATGCTTGCACTTAAAGCTCTCATCAAAATAAGGTCTTTTTTCAGTAAGTGCTCTGTCAAAGGTGTATGTAAAGCTATCAGGATTCCAAGGTGTATCAATATATAGACCGTCAGAGAAAAAGCTTTCGCTTAAAATATCAACAGGGATAACTCTTACAGAATTTTCTTCACTTACTTCGACAATATAAAACTGAGCACATTCCTTACAATCCGGAGGCACAGTGCCGTACATATAATCAAATTCATCAAGCTCAAAATAAAGAATTGAACCCGTACCCAATGATGTGAAATATTTTTGGTGAATACTTCTGGGATCATTTATCGGTGCATGAGAGTGACCTGAAAAATCTATTACCTGAGGATAATCATTGAGAATTGCAATAATATCGTCTTCTCCCCAGTTAATGCTTCCGTAAACGGTATCCGTAAGATGAGGATGCTGAAAAACAAAATAAGGTCTTTTTCTTCCTATTTCAGCTGCCTCTTTCAGACAATCCTTCAGCCACTCCTGCTTTGCCTCTTTAATTCTGCAACCGTCCTCTGTTGAAATACATATAAAAGGACATCCCTTTAATTCAAAATAATTATCCGGCTGCTGATTAAATATTTTTTTTAATAATGCGACGGCACTTTCCTGACCTGCAGAATGAAATTCGTGACTTGCAAGCATTAGAACCTTTTTAGTTTCGGGCTTTATTACCTTATCAAGAGATTCCTTAAATTTTAGCATCTCTTCTTTTCTTCCGCTGTTTGCAAAATCCCCCACGGCAAAAAATGCATCGATTTCCTTATAATCACATTCAGAAGCATAATCATATGCCATTTTCATACCTTTTTCAAATCGTTCTTTAGATATATCTTCATCAATTTTATAATGAATATCACTTGTTACAATAAATCTTAATTTTGTTATAAAACTCATAATTATTGCTCCTTAATGTTTTTTGTGAATTATACCACTATTTTTATTCAAAATCAATCGTCAAACATTTTTTCAGACACAACAAGTATATAAATACAGGATTTTTAATAATTATTTAATAACTATTATTCTAATTTAGAATTATAGCCATTGCTATAAATGATATGATGCTGTTAATAATTATTTTGGAGAAATAAATATGAAAAAAGCGATAATTGACTACAAAAACAGAATTTTGACTAATACTTCAAAAGCAGAATTGATTTATTGGTGGATTTTAAGAGGATTAATGATTTACGGAATTGTTGAGTCCTTAATTTTCGGTGATGAATATCTCGGAAGCAATCAGCCTTTACAGATGTTTGCTAATCTTATGGGTATGTTCGGATATGAAATTGCACAGATGCTTCCTGCCAACAACAGATTAAGACTTCTCTCCCCTAAATTCCAGAACATAACCGCTTTAGGATTTTTCCTCGGCTCGTTCGGCGGAGCATATCTCAATTTCTATTATATTCTTCCCGGCTATGATAAAGTGTTACACGCTCTTGGAACAGCAGAAGCAGTTTATATAGGTTATGAATACATAGCTGCAACACAGCTCAAATTAAAAAAGACTTGCCCTCATCAGATTGCTAATCTTACCGCACTCGGTTTCGGATTTATTCTTTCAAGTGCATGGGAACTGTTTGAGTTTATTTTTGACCAGTTTTTCGGCGGAGATGCCCAGCATTGGAGCTACGAAAATGCACTTGCAGTTGCCGGCGGAGATCCCGAAAAAATATTCCACCTCTTCCCTGTTGAAGATCCTATGAGATTTGCCTTAATGGATACTATGGGGGACATAGTTCTCAACTTTATCGGAGCATTTATAATGTACGGCATTTTATGTCTCATACCTTACAGGCATAAAGGCAAAAATGATGTTAATGCTATGATAATTAAGTATAATGAAGAAAACAATATTAAGGAATATGCTGTAAAATAATTTTTTTGAACCCGCGAATTGCTCGCGGGTTCAATTTATGCCATATTTGAATTAATTTTCTCGGCAAAACGTACGGTATCCATGGCATCTTTAGCATAGAAATCAGCATTAATTGATGCAGCGAACTCCTCATTCACAACCGCTCCGCCAACAACAACTTTCAAATCCGGATAGCTGTTCTTTATTTCCGAAACGGTCTTTTTCATAGAATCAAGAGTTGTTGTCATCAATGCACTGAGACCTACCAATGCAATATCATTTTTATTAATTTCATCAAGAATTCTTGTATAGCCGACATCTTTTCCGAGATCTATAATCTCAAAGCCGTAATTTTCAAGAAGCATTTTAACAATATTCTTTCCGATATCATGAATATCACCTTCAACAGTTGCAAGAAGAATTTTGCATTTCCTTTCAGAAGAAATAACAGCATTTTCTTTTATAACTTCAAATGAAGCTCCTGCAGCTTCAGCACAAAGCAGCAACTGCGGAAGATAAAGCTTGCCGCTCTGATATTCAAATCCTGTCTTATCAAGTGCGGGAATTATGAAATTATTTATTACATACAAAGCATCATAATTTTTAAGATAATTCCCGGTAATTTTTACCGCAAGCTCACTTCTTCCTTTTATGATTGCCTGTAATAAATCAATATTTTCATCATATTTGTTTTCACAAACTGTATCTTTATCACAGTAAGTAATATAGTCGGCAAAACCTTCATCAAGTCCGTTAAGTGCACAGTATGAATAGTAGGTATCCGTCATTTTTTCAGACAAGGGATTCATTATTGCGGCTGATAAGCCCTTGGACATAGCATCATAAAAAAAATGACTGTTTATAAGCTCCCTTTGCGGAAGACCGAAGGATATATTTGAAACACCGAGCAATGTTTTACATTGTAACCGTTCAGTTATCTCTTTAACACAATTCAAAGTGGTTTCGGCACTGTTTATATCCGTGCTTACTGACATAGTCAGCGGATCAAAAATTATATCCTCCTTTTTAATTCCATATTCAGAGGCAGCTCTTAAAATTTTTTCTGCCAATTCAAGCCTTCCGTCACAGTCCGCCGGAATACCGTTTTCATCAAGTGTAAGAGCAATTACCGTACCGCCGTATTTTTTTATGAGAGGAAAAACAGCGTCCATAGATTCTTTTTTTGCATTTACAGAATTTACAAGAGGCTTGCCGTTATAAATTCTCATAGCTTTTTCAAGTGCTACAGGATCAGCAGAATCTATCTGTAACGGTAAATCACATACTGATTGCAGTTGTGTTATTACCCGTTCAAGCATATCAGGTTCATTAATTCCCGCAAGTCCGACATTGACATCAAGAATATGTGCACCCTTTTCCTGTTGGGTGATTCCTTCTGAAATTATATAATCCGTATCATTTTCAAGCAGAGCCTGTTTAAATCGTTTTTTTCCTGTCGGATTTATTCTTTCGCCGATAAGTACAGGTCTTTTACCGAATTCAACAATTCTCCTTGATGATGATACAACTGTACGATGATTGGGAATAGCAGTAAACGACTTTTTTGTTGAATTAATTTTTACAACTTCTTTTATAAAATTCGGAGTGGTTCCGCAACAACCGCCGACTATTCTTGCACCCTTATCAACAGCTTTACCGAGTTGTTCAGCAAACGCAACGGGACTAACATTATAAACAGTTTTACCGTCAACAAAAGAAGGCAGTCCTGCATTTGGCTTCATAATTACGGGAAGTGATGTATTCTCAAGTAATTCTTCTATTACGGGCATTGTTTTTTCAGGTCCGAAAGAACAGTTTGCACCAACAGCACTTGCCCCCATACTCTCGAGCATTGTTGCCATAACCGAAGGCGTGGCACCTGTTAGCAGTCTCCCGTTTTCCGTATAGGCATTTGACACAAAAACAGGCAAATCGCAATTCTCCTTACAAGCCAAAAGTGCCGCTTTTGTTTCATAAGAATCATTCATTGTTTCTATAAAAATCAGATCAAAAGCATATTTATTTGCTATTCTTACTGATTTTGCAAAAATTTCAACAGCATCCTCAAACTCAAGGTCTCCGAGAGGCTTCAGGAGTTTTCCTGTCGGACCGATATTAAATGCGATATATTTTGGTTGATTTGACAAGCTGTTGCTTTTAGCAACAAAACAGTTTTCATATGCACACTTAATTAATTTCTCCATTTCTGCATCAGTATAAATAAGAGAATTTACGCCGAAAGTGTTGGATGAAACTATATTGCTTCCGGAATCATAATAGGCCTTATGAACAGAAATAACGGCTTCAGGATTGTCAATATTCCACCTTTCGGGGCGAATGTCGGCAGGAAGTCCTGCGTTCTGAAGCATTGTTCCCATTCCGCCGTCAAGAAATACAATATTTTTTTTTATAAAATCACAAATATTCATAAAAACTCCGAATAAATTATTTAATTACTGCAGACAGATTATCAATGATTTTCTGTGCAACAACAGGATTGTTCATAGAATATACATGCACGTTTTTAATGCCGTTTGCATAAAGGTCTATAATCTGGTCTGTTGCATATGCTATTCCGCATTGAAGCATAGCATCCGGATTATTTCCGAACATATCAACAAGAGCCATAAATCTTTGCGGTATATGTGAACCGGATAACTGAATTGCACGTTTAATCTGATTGGCATTTGTTATAGGCATAATTCCCGGAATAACAGGCACGGTAATTCCGGCTTCCCTGATTTTATACAGATAGCTATAGAGAATGTTATTATCAAAAAACATCTGGGTAGTAAGAAAATCGCAACCCGCATCAACTTTTTCTTTAAGATATGCAACATCTGTTTTTCTGTCAGAGCTTTCAGGGTGAATTTCAGGATAACACGCACCGCCGATACAAAAATCATAACCCGAGTCCTTAATTTCTCTCACAAGCTCTACCGCGTGATTATATGCCCAAAGATTTCTGTCCTCATTTCTTTTACTTTCAGGTATATCACCACGTAATGCCATTATATTTTTAATACCCGCACACTTAATGCTTTCAATCTGTTCCTTTACAATTTCCTTTGTTGAAGAAACGCATGTAAGATGAGCAAGAGAAGGAACACCGAATTGCTCCTTGATATTTTTTGCAATCTTTAACGTATATTTACTTGTCCCGCCACCTGCACCGTAAGTAACGCTCATAAAAGACGGCTTCAGCTCAGCTATTTTAAAAACTGCCTTTTCAACAGTGTCAAAAGAGGAATCCGTTTTTGGCGGAAATACTTCAAAAGATAACGATAGCTTATCGGAATTCAGAACGGTTGTCAGTTTCATAACATCATCTCCATTAATTGAATTATACACTATCCGGGTAGTTTTTCAAGTATTTTATTTTTTGTAAATAAACACTTGATTGAATAAAGAATAAAGTATATAATTAAAAAAAATATATCAGGAGATAAGAGGTATGTCAAAAAATTGTTGCAAAAACGGCAACAGCTCAATTGAAATTATACGGGATGTTGCCTGTGACAGAAAATTTAAAGCTGCTTTATTTGACTTTGACGGAACATTAAGTCTCATAAGAGAAGGCTGGCAGGAAATTATGATTCCTTATTTTTGTGAGGAATTCAAGAGTTCAGTCCCTGCAAGAATTGAAAGTGATAATGAAATCCTTGAACTTGTAACAAATTTTGTTGATGAGCTCACAGGAAAACAAACCATTTTTCAGTGTATACAATTAAAAAATGAAATTGAAAAGCGAGGCGGCATCGCTAAAGATGCCATGGACTATAAAAACGAATATCTCCGCCGATTATTTTTAAGAATTGAAGACAAAAGACAAGCACTTGCTGACGGCAGTGCTTCACCCGAAGAATACCTTGTCAAGGGTTCATATGAAATTCTCAAATCACTTAAAGATAACGGAATTGACATTTACTGTGCAAGCGGAACAGACCAACCGCAGGTTATTGAAGAAGCAACACTTCTCGGACTTCATAAGTTTTTCGGCAACAACATTTTCGGTGCACTTGATGAACAGGTTCAGCAGTGCTCAAAAGAACTGGTAATCAACAGACTTTTGAAAGAAAACAGTATTAAAGGTGAAGAGCTTCTTTCATTCGGTGACGGATTTGTTGAAATTGAACTTGTTCACAATGTCGGCGGTTATACCGTCGCAGTTGCAACAGACGAAAAGAACAAATGCGGTGTTAATCCCGAAAAAAGAGAGCGTCTTATAAGAGCAGGTGCGGATGCCGTAATCCCTGATTTTCAGAATACAGATGAATTAATTAATCATTTATTGAAAAGATAGAAAAGGAGAACATCAATGAAAAAATTTATCATCAGCTATAAAGCAGGTAACAAGGTAATTACAACAAACGAAACAGACAACAGCTTCTATTCTCTTGAAATTGTTGACACAAAGGACAGATTCACTGTTACTCTCAATCCTAAAAAAACATTTGAGCTTGTAGATTTTTATGTTGAAATGCCCTATTCCTTCAGAGAAAATGACAGATTTTTTGCAGCCGGATATCAATCCTGGACAAACACACGTGAATATAAAAGTGATGAAATCAGAAAAGGAACAATAAAGCTTGCAAAAATTCATAAACATCTCAAACATATTGCAAGTATGACAAGCGACGACAGAATTGTTACATATTCCGAAAAACCCGGAGAATTCCATTCTCACGGATATACCTATATAAGAAACGGTGAAGATGTTAAGTTATGGGGTTCATTATCTGAAAACACAGGTTACACCTACTTCAAGGTAAAAATGAATGAAAACTATTTTTCAATCAGAAAAGATGCCCTCGGCAAATTTATAACAGAACAGTGGAAAGTTTTTGATATAGTTTATTTTGAAGGCTCATACGATGAAGTATTTGATAATTATTTCGGTCTTATGGATATGCCCTCAACAAGAAAAGGCTCAATGAGCGGATATACATCATGGTATAACTATTTCCAGGATATCAACGAAGAAATTATTCTCAGGGACCTTAACGGACTTGATCCCGTTAAAGAGGATGTTTCAATTTTCCAGATTGACGACGGTTATGAAACTTTTGTCGGCGACTGGCTTGATCCAAACCCTTCACGCTTCCCCAACGGAATGAAATATATTGCCGATAAAATTCACGCCAAGGGCTACAAGGCAGGCATATGGCTTGCTCCCTTCAGTTGTCAGAAGGTTTCGCGTATTGCAAAAGAGCATCCCGATTGGCTCGTTAAAGATGAAAAAGGCAAATCAATGCAGGGCGTTCTTGCATGGGGCGGTGCTTACATTCTTGATATTTATAATCCCGAAGTAAGAGAATATCTCCGTGAGGTATTTGATACTGTTCTTAATGTATGGGGCTTTGATATGGTAAAGCTTGACTTCCTTTACAGTCAGTGCTTGCTTCCACGCAACGGCAAATGCCGCGGTGAAATAATGAGAGAAGCTATGGAATTCCTCAGAGAACTTGTAGGCGACAAGCTTCTTCTCGGCTGCGGTGTTCCCATGAGTGCCTGTCTCGGTCTTGTTGATGCCTGCCGTATCAGCTGTGACGTTGATCTTACATATACAGGAAAAATTTATAATCACATCCATGTTTCAAATGAAATGCTCAGTGCTCAGTCTGCAATCAACAACTCTATTTTCAGAAGACATCTCAACGGCAGAGCATTTATGAATGATCCCGATGTATTCTTCCTCAGAAATAACAACCTCAAGTTTACAAAGGAACAAAAGCTTCTTCTTGCAAGAATAAACAATCTCTGCGGTAATGTTCTTTTTGTATCAGATAATGCCGGTGATTTTGACGAAGAACAGATGTCTCTTCTCAGAAAATTCTTCAGAAAAACTGATGAAAAGATTATCAGTGCAGAATACATTGCTAAAGACACCATTTCCGTAAAATCAGAGCTTGACGGTAAAATCAACACCCTTACATTTAATCTTAAAACAGGTAAAATTCTTGAACAGTAACTTATAATATTCATCTGAAGCCGCTCCTTTTCGGGGCGGTTTTTTCAAAAAAAGAAAGGCTGCAAAATACAACCTTTCTTTAATGTTATTTTATTTCTTTTTTTGCAGCTTCAAGAATTTTAACATAGGGCATAAGCATTCCTTCATTCATTTTATTGCCCATTTTTGATTTGAGCTTATCATTTGAAAGCATTGCCCCGACAAGATACATAGCCATAGACATCACTTTATGCTTTTGTGGAAAATCATACTGATTATGTTCTTTATAGAATTTATGGTCGGCTCTCATCATACCTCTCATCTGATAAACAAGATCACGGAAAATCTTCATACCGCCCACACCAAGGAAATTTGCAGGAGTATTGAATTTATTATCTATGGCAAATTCAAGATTATCGGCAAGTCTGTCTATATTTGCATCAGTATCAAATTCATCAGTAGCAATTCCGGCAAGGAAATTACCGCCGACCTCACTTCTTGCTTCAAGAATAAGTTTAAGGTTCTGTTCTCTTGAAAGATTACCGCTGACGAGATAACCTACGGGGCTACCCATAGTTACGCTTCTGTGACCGTTACAAAACTGTCTGTCATCATACATCTTGAAAAGAGAGCCCATTGAGTGGTCTTTAACGGAAAACGCATAAACAATTGCCTGAGCGGTCTGAATTTCACGTCGTAAAATCTCGCTGAAGCCGTCCTTATAGACACACTCACCGGTAACTGCACAATTAAAACAACCGAGACATCCGCCCTTGATTTTCAGCTCATGCAGATTAAGAACTCGGACTTTTCTTTTTGAAACAGCCTTAAATCTTTCAATCATTTTAAGAATATCTGTTTCACACTCAAGAGCATCAGTGACAACAGCAATATCCCCTGTTTTAGCTTCACACGTATATTCAGGAACAGATGCCGTAACACTTTCCGTTAAAAGCGGCAATTTCTGCGGAATCTCACTGTAATTATTCTTTATGCACCATAAAACATAATTAAAGAAATCAACTGCATCCTTCTGTCCTGCTTTTTTTGTCAGGTCATCCATATCGGCAGATAAACCTTTAATATATTTAAGCCCAAGATCATAACAGTTTTCTTCAATATATTTATGAGCAGTAACATCATAAAAATGCTTGGATGTCGTAATCTGTGTTGACCATTTTCCTGTAAAGTCAATACCCGAAGATTTCATAAGCTCTATAAATTTATGTAATTGACAGGGTGCAATAAAAGTATAAACCGGATATGAGAAAATAATAAGCTCCGCTTCATTCATTAAAGAAACTGCTTCAGAGAAATCTTTAGATATTGACTTAATTTTCTGTCCGACATCCAAAAACTTAAACTCGTGTTCGGGAAACTTAATCTCAAGATATTTACAAGTCTGAAGAGTTATACTGTATTTTCCTTTGGGACTTCCGTTTAATATAAGGATTTTCATACTTATAAACTCCAAACGATTAATTTTTTGTTCATTATATCATATCCGACAAATACCGTCAATAAATTATATCCCGATAAAAATCTGTAAATTATGTAATAAATAATAAAATTAGGTATTGTTATTTTTTTATTTATATTATATAATATTTCAGATTGGTTTTTACCAAAAGTAAAACGTTATGAAAGGTGTTAATTATGGCAAACAAAGAAAATCAGCAGGATTATCGTGCTGAAAGAAAAAAGAGATTAGCAAAAAGTGCTAAGAAAAATTCAAAAAAGACTGTTGACTCCGTAAAGGTTGTCACATGGGTTGTAAGAGTTGTGTCTGTACTGCTCATCCTCGGTATTGCAGTTTTCGGCCTTTATCAGTTTGGTGTTCCTCAGAAGCTCATGCCCGCAGTCAAAGTTGGTGACAGAACTTATTCCGTTGCTGAATACAGCTACTATTACTCAAGCGTATTCCAGAGTTATGTTGAACAGTCACAGTCTCTTCAACAGAGTTACGGATATACTCTCTTTGATTACACAAAGGATCCTGCCCTTCAGACAACAACTGATGAAGACGGTAATACAATAACATACGATGAGCTTTTCAGACAGCGAGTTATTGAAACACTTGAAGCATCTAATTACTATCTTGAAAAATGTGCAAGTGAAAATATAACGCTTTCGGAAGAAAATACAAAGCAGATAAATGACCTTATCTCTTCGATTGCGGCACAGGCATCATCACAGCACTTATCCACATCAAGATATATCAGTTATATTTATGGCAAGGGACTCAATGAAAAGCTTTTTACTGAGCTTTTTGCTGATCAGTTACTTGTTTCTCAGTATATTGAAAGCGTTCAGGATGATTGCTATAATTCATTTACAGCTGAAGAGCTTGAAGATGCTTTTTCAAAAGATCCTGCAAAATTCCAGTCAGTTGACCTTCGACTTTTCGGCTTTGAAGTAGAAAAAGAAGACAATAAAAATGAAGAAACAACCACTGCTCTTACAGAAGAAACAACAATTGCCGAAGAAACCACTGCAGCTGAGGAAACGACAGTAGCAGAAGAAACAACAGCAGAAGAAACGACAGCAGCAGAAGAAACTACTGTCACGGAAGAAGAAACAACAGAAGAAGAAAACAAAGAACCATCAAAGACTGAACTTCTTGCAGAGGAAATGCTCGGCAAAATTAAAGATGAAGCTTCCTTTATTGAACTTGCATATGAATATGCAGCAGAAGAAGATAAAGAAACCTTCAAAAATGACACCGCAACTCTTGCAAAGAACATCAAAAAGTCAACAGTTGAAAGCCAGATTGGTGAAGACCTCGCAGAATGGCTTTACAGTGCTGACAGAAAAGTCGGTGATAAGAGAGTTTATCCCACAGACGATTATGTTTATGTTATCTATATCATAAAGACTGCATACAGAATAGAGGAAGCTCTTGTTGATGCAAGACACATCCTTGTTTCCTTTGATGAAGTTGCTGCAGAGCTTAAAAAGACAGAAGGAAACAAAATCGATACTGATAAAAAAGACGATCAGAAAGTTGAATCTGCAACAACTGAAGATGCAAAAGAAATCACAAACGAGGGTACCGGTTATTCAATTGAACTTGTAACTGAAACCTATAAAAAAGCAAGTGATATTTATGATAAATTCATGAGCGGCGAAAAAACAGAAGAAGCTTTTGCTAAACTTGCCAACGAAGTGAGTGCTGATGCAAAAGAATCACAGAATGGCGGTCTTTACGAAGGTATTGAAAGAGGCAAAATGGTAGAGCCATTTGAAAATTGGGTATATGATTCCGAACGTAAGACCGGCGATGTTGATCTTGTTATGACAGAATACGGTTGGCATATAATGTATTTTGTTAAGCAGCATGAAGAGCCCGCATGGAAAGTCAGTGCAAGAGAAACTCTCGGAAATGAAGCCTTCACCAAAATTGAAGAACAGGTAGAAAAAGATACAGCAGGAACAGCAAAGCCTGCAGCATTTATCGGTTTTGCAGGTTCAGAAGCCTGCAAAAATGCAGACAAACTCTACTAAAAGAATACGGGAACTGTTCAAGACGAACAGTTCCCTGCTTTTTATTTTTATCTTTTATCGAGAATCGGTTTGTCAACAAAATTTATAGCTGCTTTCTTAAATCCTTCAAATTCAAGTATTATAACTTCATTTGCACCTTTTTTGAGATAAGAACAAGGAACATATGCAGTTGCCTGCGGTCCTTTTTCCCAATATCTTGAAAGAAGTTTTCCGTTTACCCATATGAGACCTTTTTTTAATCCGTCAGTTTTTATAAAAGTATCGTTCACTTCATTTTCAATATTAAGTATCCCTCTCAAAAACATCGGATGCTTATTGAATTTTGCTTTCAAATTTCTTGTAAACACAAGTGAAGACAAATCTTCAAAAGGCAGCTTATAAACATTCCAATGGTAAATATACTGACCGCCGATACGCGGTGTAGTTATCAGTCCTTTGTAATCCTTGAGATAAGGTCCGTAATTAATTCTGCCCATATTCTCAACGATAATTGTAAGCTTAATTCCTTCTTCAGGCACAGCAATTTTCACACGCATTTTTTTGTCGTTTCTGTACTGTATACCCTTGAATACATTATTGACATATATATATGCTCTGTCATGAACATCAATATTAAGATAATTTTCTTCTCTGGGACCGGTTATATATGTTTCATAACAAATATAGCCGTAACCTTGACCAAGCTTCTCCATTGGTACAGGAACCGTAATAGACTGTTTTTCTGAAAGAGCTCCTATATGCTCAAACAAATCCGCTGTTTCATTGAGAGCAAGTGTACCATAGGCTGCTGTAACAGGCTGCGAGACTTCAATATCAGATGTAAATCCAAAGCCTTCAAGAGTTTTTTTGAACGCAAAATACTTTTCTGTAAGACCGCCATATTCATTAATCGGAGCATCGTCATCGTAACTGTTCACGGTGGGCTGATATTCAGCATCGGTACAGTTTGCTCCGTTCATATAACCGAAATTAGTACCGCCATGCATCATATACACAGATATATTACCGCCAAGCTCCAACACTTCTCTGAAAGACTTATTTGCATCATTAGCATCTCTACTGTGGTGCTTATCACCCCAATGATCAAACCAACCGTTCCAGAATTCAGAACACATTAACGGTCCATCCGGCTGATATTCTCTTAATTTACGGAATGCATATTCTGCTCTTGAACCGAAATTTACGGTCTTGAATATTTCAGGTACAGTTCCTCCTACAAGCATACAATCACAATCTCCGTCTGATGTAAACAATTCAGTTGTGATGCCTCTTGCTCTGAGACCTGCTGCAATATAACGCATATATTCCGTATCATCGCCGTAGCTTCCGTATTCATTTTCCACCTGAACCATTATAACGCTTCCGCCATTATCAATCTGACAAGAGGCAATTATGGGAATTATCTTATCAAAATATGTATTTACTTTACTTAAATACAGTTCATTCATACAGCGAAGCTCAATATCATCATACTTCAGAAGCCACCATGGAAAACCTCCGAATTCCCATTCCGAACAAATATACGGACCGGGACGGACAATAGCGAACATATCAAGTTCTTTAATAAGGTCAAGATATGCTTTGAGGTCAAGATTTCCCGAAAAATCAAAGCAACCCTCTTCAGGCTCATGCAAATTCCATGCAGTATATGTTTCAATTGTATTAAAACCGCAAGCCTTTATTTTTAGCAAGCGATCACGCCAATATTCTCTCGGAACACGAAAATAATGCATGGCACCGGAAATTATTCGTACATTTTCGCCGTTATAAATAAAACTGTTTTTTCCGATTATAAAATCATTCATTTTTTACACCTCTCTACGATTGAAACTGCAAACATTTCTTTATTATCAATATAGCTTTTTACTACAATATAATTATTGTCGGAGCATATCATATCTTTTCCGTTAAATTCAAAGGATATTTTTTTACTGTCCGCCCTGATACCTCTTCCCGATGCAAAAAACTGTGCATCTTTGAGAGACTTAAAAACTGCATATTTAATCATTACAGAGTCTTCAGTACAGATATTTTTTCTTATTATATCACTAAAGGAATAAACGGACTCTGAAAATACTGCTCTGATTTCTACATCTGTAAGCTTTTCTTGAGCTTCCTTAAAAGAAAAAGGTTCAATTTTTGCAATACCGATTCCTATATAATCAAACGAAACGGCACAAGCGATAAAATCTTCTTTCTGGCTTATAGAGATTTCTGCATCAAAGTTGCCGACAGCACTTTTTGAATTAGGATTACATAATAAACTGAATGCAAATTCGGGAGCATCACACAATTTATTTAAACATTTTCTTGCAAGAATTTCAGAACAAAATGCAATGCTTCTCTGTGTATTATCACTCATATTCAGAATTTTATCTTTTTTTGCCTGAGTCAGAAGCGGAAAATAATGAATTGTCATATCTTCTGTCAACTCGTTTATATTCATTGTTTCATAAATCAATTTGCCACCGCCTCATCTTCTGTACATTTTATTAATTTTATCTGTCTTATCCAAAATAAGATTTTTAAGCTCCTGCGGATAAATAACCTCAATTTTATCACCAAATTGCATTATCCATGATGCAAGACCTTCATTTACATACAGCTCATCGTTGACAAAAAACCATCCCTCATCGCTTTTGTTGATTGTAATCTTTTCTCCGAATCTGTCAAGCATTTCTTCAAGAATTTCATTTTTACAATGAAGCTTTGTCATCTGCGGTTTTCCGCTGAACATATTAAAATTCTTTGAAACATAATCTGCAGTATCAAAAACTGTTCGATATTCAGATACTTCAGAAAAATGACGGACTTTTTCGTTAAGAATTTCAACCTTTCTTATTCTGTCAATACGTATATTCATTATATTGTCATATTTCTCATTATTTGCAACAAGATAATAATGGTCATTAGACCAGACAAGAGCATACGGACTTAAAACAAATTCTTTTTGCTCCTGACTTGCAATGAAATTAGCATCAATTTTTCTTCTGCTGTATTTCAGATGTACTTTCCTTTCAGCTTTTATTGCTGCATCAAGTGCATCTATATTATAAAATATTTCTTCATTAGAACACTTATTGCTATTATCAATAAAAACCTGTTTTTTCAACCTTTTGGACTGATAAACACTAACAAGCTTATCAGTCTTTTTAAGCATTTGAATAGTTTTCTTTTTTGAAACAAAACGGGCAGACTGTATTGCATCATTCAGAAGTCTCAATTCTGCAAGCTCAAATTCACGGGAAGCCAAAAAATAACCTGTTTTAGGCTTTGTTGTTTTTATTATATCAAGACCGTAATCACAAAGAATTTCAATATCCTTATAAATAGACTTTCTTTCACAGGCAATGCCCATACTTTCAAGTTTTTCAACGATATCAACAGAATTCAATACATGCTCTTCATCTGTGTACTTTTCAAAAATATCTTTTAAATATAATAATTTAAGCTTAGAATTTTTATTGCCTGCCATTCTTTCACAACCTTTTATTATATTATTTATAACAAAAAAAACATTTCCGTAATCATTATAAACGATATTGGTTGACAAATCAATATTAAGTGATATAATGATAGCAGATACTTCGGGGCGAGGTGTAATTCCTCACCGGCGGTTAAAGTCCGCGAGCGTTTTGCTGATTCGGTGAAATTCCGAAACCGACGGTATAGTCCGGATGAAAGAAGTAAAAATTTTTGTGCCCCGATTATATACAATCGAGGTGTTTTTTTATGCAAAAAAAATCTAATTCATTAAAAATACTTGTTACGACAGCTATGATGAGTGCCCTGGCAACCGTCTTTATGCTTATAATAAGATTCAGTCTTCTTCCGAATGCAAAATTTCTCGAATATGATATGGGGGATATTCCCGTAATTCTCTCTACCCTTTTCCTTGGGCTGCCTCAGGGTTCTTTTGTATTACTTTTTGTATCATTAATTCAATCCTTGACTGTCAGTGCTTCAAGCAGTTGGCAAGGTTTTCTTATGCATTTTATTTCAACAGGCTGCTATATTCTTGTATTAAAGCTTTTCATCAGAAAAAAAGACAGCGTAAAAAACCTTATAGTGGGCGTAGCATTTTCTACTGTTATTCTCACACTTATTATGATTCCTCTGAATCTTATTTTCACTCCCCTATATCTGCATACGACTGTAGAAGCTGTTGCACAGCTTCTTCTCCCGGCAATAATCCCCTTTAATCTGCTGAAAGGAATTATTAATTCAATAATTACAGTAATCATTTATAAGCCGCTGAAAGATATTCTTAATAAAACAGGTTTATTGTCAAAATAACTTAATATCCTGTTGACATTTTGGCTATTATGTAATATAATTATATAAATTCATAATCCTTATGAAGAGTGGCAGAGGGAACGGCCCTGTGAAGCCCGGCAACCTGCATATATGCAAGGTGCTAATTCCGCGGTTAATCCGAGAGATAAGGTTTTCTGCTCACGGGAAACCGTGAGTATTTTTTTGGAGGTAAATAAAAATGGCAAAACACTTTTTTACATCAGAATCAGTAACCGAAGGACATCCCGACAAAGTATGTGACCAGATATCCGATGCCGTTCTTGATGCATTACTTGCACAAGATCCTTATTCAAGAGTTGCTTGTGAAAGCGTTTGCACAACCGGTATGGCACTTGTAATGGGTGAAATAACAACAAAAGCAAATGTTGATATTCCTGCAATAGTAAGAAAAGCCATATGTGATACAGGCTTCAACTCTCCCGAGTCAGGTTTTGACGGAAATAAATGTGCAGTGCTTACAACAATTGATAAGCAGTCTCCTGATATTGATATGGGTGTCAGTAAATCTCTTGAGCTTAAAAACGGCGAGGAAGACTCCTATAATCTTCACGGTGCAGGTGACCAGGGTATGATGTTTGGTTATGCTTGCGATGAAACTCCTGAGCTTATGCCTATGCCAATCACTCTTGCTCACAAGCTTGCAAAGAAGCTCAGTGCAGTCAGAAAAGACGGAACACTCCAATATCTTCGTCCCGACGGAAAAACACAGGTAACAATTGAATATGATGACAATATGCCTGTTCGTGTTGATACAGTTGTTATATCAACTCAGCATAAAGATTATGTTGACCTTGAAACCATCAGAAAAGATATGATTGAAAAGGTTATTCTTACTACAATTGACAGCTCTCTGATTGATGAAAACACAAAATTCTTCATCAATCCTACAGGCAGATTTGTTACAGGCGGTCCTGAAGGCGACAGCGGTCTTACAGGCAGAAAAATCATTGTTGATACATACGGCGGATATGCTTGTCACGGCGGCGGTGCTTTTTCAGGTAAAGATCCTACCAAGGTGGACCGTTCAGCCGCATATGCAGCAAGATATGTAGCAAAGAATATTGTTGCCGCTGGTCTTGCAAAGCGTTGTCAGGTTGAGCTTGCTTATGCTATTGGTGTTGCACATCCTGTCTCTGTGCTTATTGACACATACGGAACAGGAACAGTATCAGATACCGTTATTTCTGAAGCGGTAAACAAAGTTTTTGATCTGCGTCCTGCAGCCATCATTGACAGTCTCGATCTCCGCAAACCCATTTATCATAATATTGCTGCATACGGTCATATCGGCAGAACCGACCTTGACCTTACATGGGAAAGAACAGATAAAACAAATGAGCTTCTTGCTGCTGTAAAATAAGATATCTTATGATTTGTCAGCATCTTATCCCAATTTTGAAAGAATGTATTTTCTTGATATAGAAAATTTCCTCACTTCGCAAGCAATTTTCCTTAAATTTAAATTTTCAAAGGCTTGATAACATTTGTTACCAAGCCTTAATGCATTATCACATTTCTTTGTTATCAACAAGCACTTCGTTTTCTCTGAAAAGCAACGAAATACACCAAATACCTGCTAAAGCGACAAGTGTAAAAATTATCCTGCTTACTATAGCAGACTGTCCGCCAAATATCCATCCTACGATGTCAAACTGAAAAAGTCCGATTGCTCCCCAGTTAATGGCACCTATGATAACAAGTATCAAAGCTAATTTATCAAGCATCATTTTCACTCCTTTTTTTTAATCGGTATTATTATTTACATCATAATTAACGATATACCAAAAGAAAGTAAAAACAACTGTAAATTAAACAAGATTTTAACTGAATTATATGATAAACGAAAATATTTCAAATAATGACAAAAACACTGAATCTGAAACCGACGAAAAGAAATACAAAAATCGTCTTTCAGATACCTCTGTCATAAAATTGCTAACCGGAATTATTGTAATTCTCATTACATATATTCTCGGAATGCAAATCATTGACTATTACAAAGCAAATACAGACAGTTTTGCTGTTGAATATAATACTCTTACTGAAACAACAACACAGGTAACTGAATTTACGGTAAACATAAATACCGATAATGTGCTTGAGCTTACTCAACTTGATGGAATTGGTACATCAAAAGCTAATGCCATTATTGAATACAGAAAAGAAAACGGAAATTTTATTTCAATTGAAGAATTAAAAAATGTCTCCGGGATTGGCGAAGCTTTATTTGAAAAAATTAAAAATTATATAACAATTGAATAAAAACACAAGAACATTTATAATTTACAGGAATTTTACAAATATACATTTATATATTCAGAACGGCAAGAGCTGATAATTCAGTCTTGCCGTTTTTTTCAGGATTTATTTTCAGAACCCGTTAAATAAGAATACGCCTTATTATATTGCTCATCATTACTGAAATCAGTAAAATTTAGATTATTCTTAAAAGATTCTGTTGAATTAATTTCAATATCAGGACTGACACCTTTTCCGTCAAAGCTATCGCTGATATAAGGATAAATCTCAGCAACAGTCAATGATACGGCACCGCCGTCCTGAAGACTAAACAGCTTTTGCATTGTTCCGTGCCCTGCTGTTGTTTCTCCGATAAGAATTGCTTTTCCGAAATCACGCAGGTCACAAGCAAAAAGCTCTGCCGCTGATTCCGTTCTGGAATTCATCAACACCGCAATAGACATATTAAGAGAATTAGCATCTGAAGAATATCTTGAAAGAATCATATTATCAGCATTTTTCGCGGTGTATATTGATGCTGTTCCTTCACTGGCAACAGGTACAATCAAATCAATAACCTTTGCTGCAGAATCAAAATCATTGCCCGTGCAATTACGAAGATCAATTATTATGGCACTGATACTGTTTGCCTTAAAATGTTCAATTGCGGAAGAAAAAACCGTATGAGTATCCTCATAAAAAGACGAAAAATGAACATAACCGACATTACCTGAAATGCTGTAATCACAGGAAGGATAACGGTATCCGCAAGTAAGCTCTGCACTTAATATATCGGAACTGTCTATATTTTCAGTATATTCTATTTTTACCTTTTTATCATATCCTTCACTTAACTTATTCGATAAATCAGCTGCATTTTCAGAATTGACTTTATCACCGTTTACAGAAATAATAAAATAACCTTCTTTTATTCCGGCAATCTGTGCAGGAGAATACAAATCAATATAGCTTATAAACAAGCAATCACTTTCTGAATCATAATATGAATTAATTCCTGTACCGTATAACTTACCTTGGGTATATTCAGAATAAAATTGCAAATCATCGGAAGAAATATAAAAGCTATACGGATCTTTTAATCCGCCTACCATACCGGAAGCAAGACTTATATCCATCATCTCCGAATCAATTTCGCCGTAATACTCTTTACGGATAAGTTCATCCATATCAGATAATTTAGCATATTGTTCAGCTCTTTCAGGCAAATCAACAAGTAAATCCGAATAGGTATTTATCAATAAAAAACCTGTTACAACACTTGATATAACAACAGAAGCTATGCTTATAATAAGTGTTATACCAATTGATATTTTTTTAGTCATAAAATTTCAACTTTCAATTAATTTACGGCAAAGAAGCATAACCGGTGGGATTAACCTTAGTACCGTTTACTCTGACTTCAAAATGACAGTGAGCACCTGTTGAATAACCGGTTGAGCCGGCATATGCAACAATATCACCCTGTGCAACACTTTGTCCTACAGATACATTCAATGCACTGTTATGAGCATAAATAGTAACAATGCCGTTACCGTGGTCAATACCGACATAATAACCATAGGCTGAATGCCAGGTTGAGATAATAACGGTTCCTGAAGCAGAAGCTCTTACTGCCTTGCCCATGGTACCGCTCCAGCAACAAGTATCTGTACCGCCATGAAGCTTATAAACACCTGAAATCGGATCATATCTGTATCCGTAAGATGAAGAAATATATACATCACTATACTGCAAAGGCCAAATAAAGCCTCCGGGCTTTGAAGAAACGTTTCCGTCACCGCGGGATGCACTGTTTATTATTGCATCAATCTTATTTTCAAAAGCCTTAATATCAGCCTCATAACTTGCAACAAGCTTTTCATAGGTTGCACTTTGTGCATCAAGCTCACGGATATATGCATATGCTTCTTCCTGCAAATCTATAAGCTCTCCTTGAGAATCTTCAAGCTTGGAACGGGCAATTACAACTTCATTTTCCTTTGCATTATAATCATCAACCTGAACCTGATGCTCATCTCTTTTGACTTCTATTTCTTTAATCATACGCTGATATTCAGCAGTAAGAAGATCAATTTTTGCAATGTCATCGTTTAGCTTCTTAACCATATTTTCATCATTCTCTGCTCTCAGCTGGAGAAGCTCGAGAATTATAAGATAGGTCGAAAAATCACAATTACCGTCAAAATCAAACAATAATTCAAGTTCAGATGTTGCACCGTTCACATAGTTTTCAAACAGACGCTCCTGAAGTTTTACATATACATCAGATATTTCTGCTTGAGTACGTTCAACTTCTTTTTCATTTTCTTCAATATCTGATTCAATGTTTGAAATTTCAGAATTAAGAGTATCGATTTTTTCCTGAATAACCTTCTTTTCGGCTTCAAGCCCGTCAATTTTTTTATTCAGAACATCAATCTGTGCCTGAAAATTATCAATCTGCACAGCAAGCTGACCGGCATATACCTCTTTATCCTGAATATCAACTTTTAATTTATCAATTTCTTCCTGAGCAGCATCAATTTTCTCCTGAAGAATTTGCTGCTGTTTTTCATATTCATCAACTTTGTTTTGCTCTTCCTGTGAAAGCTTTGCAAAAATTTCAAATGAAAAAAGAAAGCTTAAAACAAGAATAAGAACAAGCGACAGTGATTTTTTTATGAAATCAGTTTTCATCAAGAACAACACTCCCCTGTTCTTTCAGATATTTTCTCATAGAAATCAAGCTTCCGAATCCGCCTGTGATAACACTTATAAGCACAAAACCACCGAAGATTATTAATGCATAATCCCAGAAATTAACAACAATATTGCCAAGCAATCCGAAAATTGAAGAAAATGGTCCGCTTAAAGCACTGTATAAAACAGCAAGCACTGCAAAAGAAACAACGGATGATATCAACCCGATAACAAGTCCTTCTACAAGGAAGGGCCAACGGACAAACCAGTTGGTTGCTCCAACAGCCTTCATAATACTGATTTCAAGTTTTCTTGAAAACATTGTTATACGAACAGTATTGGCAATAATGAACATTGATACAACAAAAAGAACTATAATTACACCGATACTGATATATGTAACGGCTGAACGAATTTCTTCAAGCTTTGATGCAAGTGCACCGTTTTGTTGAATATCGTCAACAGTCTCAACGGAACTGATTTTTGATACAGTCTCTTCAAACAATGCCATATCTGTTATTGTTACGCGATATCCTGCAGGAAGAAAATCATTGTCAATATTTTTAAGAATTTCTGCATTGTCACCTAAAGACACCTTTATAGCTTCAAATGCATCTTCCTTTGAAACAAATTCACAAGATGAAATATTTTCAATTGTGCTGAGCTTGAGTCTTGTGTTTTCAATATCCTCTGCAGAAGCATCAACATCACAGAATACCATAACAACATTCTGTGCTTCAATATGCTGTAACAAGGAGTCAACATTCAGAAAAAGCATTACTGCAAATCCCATAATAACAAGACAGGACATCAGAACCGCAACAGAAGCAACAGACATCAATCTGTTTATACCTATATTTCTGATACCTTCATGAGTAAGATAACGAATATTTCTGTTTTTCATAAATAAACCTTTCATACAGAAATTATATAAATATTAACATTATTCTTTATCAGAATTTACCTCAGAAGAATAGCTGTCAATAAAACTTTCTATTTCGGCATCCTCAAGCGGAGCTTCATAAAAAGCTCTGGGAGAAGTCACAACACGCTCTTCAACATTTGCAGGAACAAGTTCAGGATGTGCAGTATCCGAAACAACAGTTCCGTTGTTAATTGTAATAATTCTCTTATTATACTGTTTTACAAGCTCAACCTCATGAGTAACCATAATAATGGTAGTCTTTTTATTTACATTTATATGATTGAGCAGATCAACAATTTCTCTGGACATTTCAGGATCAATGTTACCTGTAGGTTCATCAGCTATTATAATATCAGCCTGATTGACCAAGGCACGAGCCAATGCAACTCTCTGCTGCTCACCGCCTGAAAGCTCATTCGGTAAACATTTTGCCTTTACGCTTAATCCCACAAGACTGAGTGCATAAGCCACACGGCGTGAAATATCCTTACTTTTAGCACCGATAACATGCATTGCAAATGCGACATTATCATAAACAGTTCTGTTGGGAATCAGTCTGAAATCCTGAAAAACTATACCGAGCTTTCTTCTGTAATACGGCACCTGTTTAGCTTTTAATTTATTGAGTTCAACACCATCAATAATTATAGCCCCTGAAGAAGGAACTTCTTCACGCATAATCATTTTCAGAAAAGTACTCTTACCTGCACCGGATGAACCGACAACAAAAACAAATTCCCCTTTGTCAATATGGAGATTAAGATCAGTTATTGCCTTGGTGCCGTTATGATATGTCTTCGACACATCGATAAAATCTATCATAGAATAATGTCCTTTATGCTTTAATTAATATTTTATGGGAGAAGAATCAAGATACTTCTTAACCATAAGGGCAACTTTAAATACAATTGCATCATCAAATTCTCTGAGATCAAGACCTGTTAATTTTCTGATTTTTTCAAGACGGTAAACAAGAGTATTTCTGTGAACAAAAAGCTTTCTTGAAGTTTCAGAAACATTAAGGTTGTTTTCAAAGAATTTCTGGATTGTAAATAAAGTCTCGTGGTCTAATGAGTCTACAGGACCAACCTTAAAAACTTCTTTAAGGAACATATCACAAAGAGTTGTGGGAAGCTGATAAATAAGACGGGCAATACCGAGATTTTCGCAGCTTATAATAACCTTTTCTGTATCAAAAACCTTGCCGACTTCAAGTGCAACCTGAGCTTCTTTGAATGATTTAGCAAGCTCCTTAATGCTTTTAACTGCTGTTCCGATGCCGACAACAGCCTGACCTGCAACATCAGAGCCGAGAGAATCAATGACAGATCGAGCAAGCTTTTCAAGATCCTTGCTTTCAGTTGAGGCAGCAATATCTTTTATAATTGCAACATCATTTTCATTAACACTAATGACAAAATCCTTATTCTTATCGGGGAATAAAGATTGAATTGTGTCAAACATTGATGATTCACAAACATCATTGAATCTGACAAGAAGAACTACACGGACTGCATCATTGTTAAAATGAAGCTCTCTGGCTTTAAGATAAATATCACCGGGAAGAATATTGTCAAGCATTACGTTCTTAATAAAGTTTCCCCTGTCATATTTTTCATCATAATACTGTTTGATGCTTGAAAGAGATACAGCAAGCATTCCGGCATATTTTTCTGCAAGTGTATCATTTCCTTCAACAAAAACAGCATATTCCGGCTGCACAAGAGAACTGAATGCTTTGTATGTAACACTGTTTATACAGGTTGATGCATTAAGTGCAAAAATTTCGGAAATACCGATACTTACAACATCGCCCACTCTTGTAAGCTCAGTACATGCAACCACAGTACCTGTTTCATCAATTACACCGATTGTTCTGCCAACTGTTTCTTTCATCTGATGCAGAACGCTTTGAAAAAGACGGTTCGACATAAATTTCATCCTTTCATAATTCAACAAAATTTTGTATCAGGCTTGTCTTTAGACAAAATCACAATATTTAACATTTTGATTATACACATATTTTGCCATCAATGCAATAGTTTTTAGAAAATATTACAATTTATTTTGATTTTTTTATTCAAATCAGTAATATTTGCTGTAATATATAAAAAAAATATACAACAGCACATTCACTTTTTTGTAAAAATGGCTATTGTATATTTTTACCAATTTAACCCGTTAAATGCTTAAAGCGTTATGCTTTTTAATTCGGATTCAGAAATTTCACGCGATTCACCGGGTGACAGACTCAAATCAAGTTCAAGTCCTCCGATGTGAGTTCTTTTAAGCTCTACTACTTTATTTCCTACTGAAGCAAACATTCTTTTTATCTGATGATATCTGCCTTCAACTATTTTTATTTCATAATAATACAACTCATCATCACTGTTATGATACAAAAATTTCAATTCGGAAGGCTTAAATACTTCATCACCAATAATCATCCCGTTAAAAAACTTCTTCATATCTGCATCACTGACAAACTTGCTGACACCTGCCACATATGTTTTCTTTACATGATGTGACGGAGAAAGTATATCATGAGCAAATGCACCATTATCGGTTATCAACACAAATCCTGTTGTATCCTTATCCAATCTGCCGGCGGGAAACAATCCGGCTCTTTTAAGGTTATCGGGAAGAATATCTATGACGGTAACATCTTTCCCATCTTCAGTTGCCGAAACAACGCCTTTGGGCTTATTCATCATAATATAAGTAAATTCTTTATATTCAATTGCTTTGCCGTTTACCTTAACACAGTCACATTCTGTTACAACAGAAAAATCAGCCTTAACAGCAACTGAATCATTCACCGAAACAGATTTCTGCTTTAACAGTTTTTTTGCATCTGTTCTCGAGATATTAAGTTGAGAAGAAAGATACTTATCCAACCTGATTTTCGGCACTGTTGTTTTTCACTCCTCTGATAAATCCGTCCAATGAAGCCGAGTGAATATCCGCTGCAATAATTTTTCCGTTATAAACAAAAACAGCAGCATAAAGAGGACAGTCCTCACTGTTTTCTACCTCAAATGTATATCTTGACACTTTTCTGCCTATATATTGAGTGAGGTCATACCCCTGCTCCTGCTGAATTTTATTATAATCCTCAAAAACCTGTTTTCTGGAAGCATCAATAAAAATTTCTTCAACAAGAGGTTCATTCCCGTTGACTTCAATGCTATTACTTTTAAGAAATTCAAGCACATCATCCGTACCTGATATCACCGGAACGGTTCTTGAGCCTGAATCATACTGAATAATCAAAATTATAACAAAAAAACAAAGCAATGAAAGCAAAATATCGGTTATACGATTACGCGGATATTTTATAATTAGACTTTTCACAAACAAACACCTCGCACATAGATATGCGAGGTTCTGCTATAAAATTACTGAATTGATTTTTTAACTGTTACAGTTTTGATTTTGCTGGAGGCCTTTCTTACACTGTTAAGATGTTCAGTGAGATCTTCTATTGTTTTGGAAAGAATATCATCACTTTCTTCCATAACAGTTTCAACAAAGTTGCTTGCACCGTTTCTGAGATCTGTTGCCCATTTCTGTGCATTATCAACAATCTCATTTGAATTAGCTTTTGCCTTTTCAATAATTTCTGCTGCTTGCTTCTTTGCTTCAGCAATAATATCAGCCGCATTGAGTTCAGCAGCCTTGGTTATTTCATGCTCTTCAACCATCTTTCTTGCCTGAGCTTCAGCCTGACGGATTTTAACATCAGCAGCATCATTTGCCTGAGCAAGAATTGTTTTTCTTTCAGATGCAATCTGTCTTGCTTTAACAACTTCGTCGGGCAATGCAACCCTGAGATCATTTATAATTGAACGAAGAGCATCTGCATCAACCTTTACCTTGGAGCCGCCGAAGGGATATTTGCCTTCCTCTAAAAGATCTTCAATCTGATTAAATAAATCATCAATTTTCATAACATTAACACCTTTCTCTTATTCTGTCTATAATATCCTGCTTTATCTGTGCGGGAACAAAATCACTGATGTCTCCGCCGAAACTGCAGATTTCTTTTACTACGCTTGAGCTTAAAAACATATATTCAGTATCAGTAACCATAAATATGGTTTCAACATTTTTCGCCAGTTTTTTATTAGTTAGTGCCTGCTTGAACTCATCCTCATAATCCGAAAGAACACGAAGACCTTTTACAATGGCAACAGCACCCTTTTCAACTGCATAATCAGCAAGAAGACCGTCATAAAATTCAACCTCTACATTTGGAATGTCCTTGGTGCATCGTTTTATAAAATCAACACGTTCTTCGGGAGAAAACAGTCCGTTGTTCTTCTTTTTATTAATAAGCACGACAACAATAACCTTGCTGAACATCTTTGCAGCCCTTGAAATAATATTAATATGACCGATTGTAATCGGATCAAAGCTTCCCGGACAAATTGCAACTGAATTCATGATAAATCATCCCGTTTATTTGGATTCAATACGGTAAACGGAAAGCTTTATTGATGAATAACTGTATTCTTTGTCACGGTAAAGCCGACCGCAATTTTCGGGGAGCTCTTCATCAATTTCAGTTTCACATATAACAACCGCATTGTCGTTCAGACAATCCGATAAATGTTCAAGAGATGCATCACAGAGTTTCTTGCGGTAAGGAGGATCAAGAAAAACAATATCAAATTTTTCTTTGGTTGTTTTAAGATATGTGAAAGCATCAGAAAGAACAGCAACAGATTTATCTGAAAATTTGCATAAATCTATATTTTTCTTTACAACTTCAAGAGATTTACGCGAGGAATCAACAAAAACAACTTTTTTCGCACCTCTGCTGAGAGCTTCAATACCAAGCTGACCTGAACCTGAAAACAAATCAAGAACACTTGCTGCATCAAGGTCAAATTGTATTATATTGAATAACGATTCCTTAACCTTATCGGTTGTTGGTCTAACATCATAACCTTCAGGTGATATCAATCGTCTGCCGCGTGCTGTGCCTGTTATAACCCGCATAATTTTCTCCTACAAAGATTTACAATATATTATCACATTTAACATTAAATTTGTCAACTGTTATTTTAAATTTCAAATTCAAATCAACTTAAAATAATTAAAAATATAATTGGCAACTTCTTCACTTATGCTGTCCACAGAAGCAATATCTTCAATCGTTGCAGCTTTTATTTTGGCGACAGAACCAAATTTTATCATAAGCTTTTTCGCTCTTTTTTCACCGACACCATCTATCTGCATAAGCTGCGACGCAAAAGTGTTTTTATTTTTCAGTTTTCTGTGGTATCCGATTGCATATCTGTGAACCTCTTCCTGTATATCTGAAATCAGAGTAAACACGCTTCTGTTGTCATTTATCGCTATTTCGTTTCCTGAATCGGTTATTGCACGCGTTCTGTGTTTACCGTCCTTAACCATACCGAATACGGGAACATCAAAATTCATTTTTTTCATTACGGCAGAAACTGAATTTACCTGTCCGTCTCCTCCGTCAATGAGAATAAGATCAGGTTTAATTCTGAAAGAGTTATCGGGATCGGGATTTGTGTAATACTCATTAATTCTTCTTTCCATAACTTCTGCCAAAGACCTGTAGTCATCCTGACCGACAAATCCCTTGATTTCAAATCTTCTGTATCTTTTCTTATCAGGACGGCCATTCACAAAAGTTATCATTCCGCCGACATTTTCGCTGCCGTTCATATTGGAAATATCATAGGCTTCTATTATATCAGGCACATTTTTAAGTCCGAGAAGCTCTTTAAGCTCCAGAAGAACCGCTTTCTTTTTATCGTTATATGACAAAAATCTTGAAAGCTTTTCAACGGCATTTCTTTTTGCCATATCTAAAATTTGTCTGCCTTCTCCGGCTTTAGGTGAATACAGTTTGATTTTTTTACCTGAAATATTTTCAAGATACTGAATAAGTACATCCGTCTCTGAAAATTCATATTCAATACAGATTCTGTCAGGGAAATCGTGTCTTTCCGAATAATAATCAGCAAGAAGAATTATATATTCTTCTTCAGTTTCAGGTCTATCGATTATATAATTATCCGTTGAAGCTATAGTTCCGTTTCTTATAGTTAAAACATCGATGCAGGTTTTTTCTCCAATGCTTTCAATTCCGAAAACATCCTGATTTTTATATTTATTATCAACAACATTTTGTTTGTCTGAAATTTTTTCTATGGTTTTAATTTTATCCCGTAGTTTAGCAGCACGCTCAAATTCAAGCATTTCAGAACAACGGAGCATTTCATCTTTCAATTCTTTGAGAATATCATTTTTCTCACCGAGAACAAAACGAAGAGCCTCGTCAACATTTTTATTATGCTCATCACGGCTTATGTTACCGGCACAAGCACCGGAGCATAATTTTATATGATAGTTAAGACAAGGTCTTCCTTTCTTTTTTATATCGTCGGGAAAATGCTTATTACAATGCGGCAGCTGAAAAATATCAACAGCTTCTTTTAATGCTGAATTTATATTGTCTGAAGACATAAATGGTCCGTAATATTCTGCATTGTCATCATCTTTTCTGAAAACCGATGATATACTTTTCCAGTCATTACTGTGATATTTAATATAAGAATATCCTTTGGCATCTTTTAACAGTATATTATACTTTGGTGAATACTGTTTAATAAGTGAGCATTCAAGCACCAATGCCTCAAATTCGCTTGAAACAATAATATAGTCAAAATCTGCAACATTTTCGACCATTCTCCGAACTTTCGTTGAATGCTTATTCTGAGAACCGAAATATTGAGATACTCTGTTTTTAAGGTTTTTAGCCTTGCCGATATAAATTATATCCTTGTCTATATTTTTCATAATATAGACACCGGGTTGTTCAGGCAAAGCTGCTGCCTTTGTTCTGAGATTTTCGATTCTTGACAAATTTCTCACTCCAAAAAAAACGACGTATGTGAAAACACATAACGCCGCAAAATCTTATTTTATTCTGCAAATCCTGAAACAATAAGCTCTTCAAGCTTTGCTATTGCAATTTCTTCATCAACACCGTCAGCAACTATTTTAATATTTGTGCCGCCTTTTATACCAAGAGAGAGAACACCGAGAAGACTTTTTGCATTAGCTCTACGCTCTTCTTTCTCAACCCAAATTGATGATTTGAATTCATTTGCTTTCTGAATGAAGAATGTTGCAGGTCTTGCATGAAGTCCTACCTGATTCTGTACTGTAATTTCTTTGGTAATCATATATAAATCTCCTCTCGGATAACTGAATTTATAATATATTATATCACAATCTTTAATTCAGTCAATCAAAAACATCAAACAAAAAAACAATTCGTTTGAAAAACTAAATCACAACAAATATATTAGGCATCTTTTGTGCAAGATTACTACAATAATTTTCCTTATTATAGCAATAACCCCAAAATAATCATTCTTTCCTTAATTTGTCCAGATATTCAATGTCTTTTTTTGACAATTGAGCATTATTAAGTAAGTCAGGCCTTTTTTTCAGAGTGACAGATAACGATTGTTCTCTTTTCCATTTTTCGATATTGGCATGATGACCTGAAATGAGAACCTCGGGAACGGTTTTACCCTCCCATTCATAGGGCTTTGTGTACTGAGGATGCTCAAGCAGACCGTTATATATGCTTTCCTGCGAAAAGGCTTCTTCATTGGGCAGAACACCGTCTATCATCCGAGAAACAGCATCAATGACAACCAACGCAGGCAACTCGCCTCCCGTCAGCACAAAATTCCCTATTGAAATCTCTTCGTCAACAATTTCATCAAGCACTCTTTCATCAATTCCTTCGTAATGACCGCAAAGAAAAGCAAGATTTTTAAATTTTGATAAGTCCTTGGCTTTTTCCTGTGTCAAAACCTTGCCCTGCGGAGACAAATAGATAAGATGCGGTCTGACACCTGATTCATCACATATATGCTTGTAGCAATCATAAACAGGCTGAGCCTGCATAAGCATACCCATACCTCCGCCGTATGGAGTATCATCAACACGGCGGTGCTTATCTTTTGAAAAATCCCTGATATTGTGAGAATGTATTTCAATAATACCTTTTGATATCGCACGTCCGATTATGCTTTCCTCATAAACGCTACGGCACATATCGGGAAACAGAGTAAGAATATCAATCCGCATCATCAAAAATTCCTTTCAACGGTCGGATTTTTACGCAATTCTTCGCAACATCAACATCAATCACAACTTCTCTTATTGATGGAATAAGGTATTCCTCACCGTTACCGTCTGTAATCTGCCACACATCATTTGCACCTGTTGACAAAACATCGGTAACTGTTCCGTAAACTCTTTGCTGATCATCGGCATCATAAACCTCACAGCCGATAAGCTCTTCAATAAACCAGCTGCCTTGCGGAAGCTTTGCATCACTTCTTTTGATATAGAGAACTTTATTTCGCAAAGCCTGTGCTGCCTCTACAGTGTCTATATTTTCAAGCTTCATAAGAATTATGTTACCGTGAGGACGTGAAGAAATTACTTTTATACTATTATTCCCCTGAGAGTCAAAATACACGGTTTTGAACTTTTTTGCAAAATCGGGAGAATCGCACCACGGATTGATGCGAATCTCCCCTTTTACACCGTGAGTACCGACTATCTGACCGAGTTCAAGATAATCTTTAATCATAATTTATATCTCGGGAATTTCTACGGTAACTTCTCTGCCGCACTTTGCAGATCTTGAAATACCGTCAATAATAGCCTGATTATAAATAATCTGACTTGAAGGAACAGGAGCACAGCCGCCTTCCTTAACTGCATCAATAAAGAGACGGATTTTGCTGTAGAAATTATCCTGATGATTGTCTCTCTCGGGAACAACTGTTTCAACGTCGCTTCCTGCAATAGTTCTGTATATTTTAAGAGGTCCGCCGATGCTTCCGTTCCAGCATTCGGTTGAAGGAATACGAAGACCTGCTTTTGTACCGAGGATAATTGTATCACCGGGTGTGTCAAGATTCATAGCCCAGGAAATACGGAAGTCAAGTATAATTCCGCCCTCAAGTCTAACAAAAGCAGCTGCAAAATCGTCAACGCCGAAAAGCTCTGCATATTCGGGATGTCCGGGGAATGTTACGGGATCTTTTCCGAAAAATGCGGATGTATAACCTGAAACAGTAAGGGGCTTGGGATAGCCTACTGCATTAAGAACCATATCAAGAGAATAGCAACCGATATCTGCAAGAGCACCGATACCTGCTGTCTTGTCTTCAATAAAGCTTGTTCCGTAGGGTGTGGGAATACCTCTTCTTCTGCCACCGCCTGTCTGGATATAGTAAACATCACCGAGTTCACCTGATTCAACAATCTTCTTGACCATTTTCATATTTTCATCAAATCTGGGCTGGAATCCGATTGAAAGAATCTTTCCGCTCTTCTTTTCTGCACGGCAGATTTCAACAGCTTCTTCAAGAGTTACGCACATAGGCTTTTCAAGAAGAACATTCACACCGTGTTCAAGGGCGTAAATTGTGCATTCTGCATGGGTTCTGTTATATGTGCATACACTTACAGCATCAAGCTCTTCTGCATCTATCATCGACTTATGGTCAGGATAAAGACGAACACCTTCAATGCCGTTATCCTTACAGAATTTTTCTGCTTTTCCGGGTACAAGGTCAGCAGCAGCTACAATTTCAACATCGGGGCACTTGAGATAGTTAGCAACGTGTGCTTCTGCAATCCAGCCGGTTCCGATGATGCCGACTTTTACTTTTTTTGTTGTGTCAACAACTTTTTCATCCTGTGATCCTTCCTTGAAACGATCAAGAATATTATCTGCCATAAAATTTTCCTCCGAAAAATTATTTATTATATAGGAAATTGCACGCGTATGTGAGCAATTTACATATAATTCGCACAATGTGCTCATTGAATGACGCAAGCTTATTGAACAAGAAACACCTACAACCCAAAGATTGGGGGTAGGGGTTTGATAAATCGTAAGATTATTTCTTATTAATCAAAGCTATAAGCTTATCATGAACAATACCATTTGAACAAAGCAGTGCAGACGGTTGTGAAAAGCTGAGAATATTTCCGCTGAAATCAGTGGCTTTCCCACCTGCTTCTTTTATAATAATTGAGCCTGCTGCATAATCCCACGGAGAAAGAATACATTCAAAAAATCCGTCAAGCTTACCGCAAGCAACATTTGCCATATCAATTGCCGCACTGCCGCTTCTTCTGATATCGGCACAATTCCTGAAAATTCTTTCGGCAACAGAAAAGCCTTCTGCGGCATATTCTTTCTTTTTATATGGAGTTGTTCCGAATGAAATAAGAGACATTTCAAGCTCTCTTGAGGAAACAGATATTCTTTCGTCGTTACAAAATGCACCTCCGTCTTTAAATGCCGAAAACAATTCATTACGGTAAGGATCATAAATTACGCCGAGAACAATTTCACCCTCACAAAGCATTGCAACAGAAATAGCTGAAGTATTAAGACAGTGAATAAAATTAGATGTACCGTCAATGGGATCTATCACAAAACAAATACCTTTTTGCGTGTCTTCAAAAAAATTATCCTTTTCTTCTGCAAAAAAATGTGCATCGGGTAACACATTGCTGATACCGTTTATAAGCTTATTCTGAACACCTTCATCAAATACAGTAACAAAATCAGCATCCCCGCTTTTTGCCTTTATATTCTCTCGTCGGTCTTCAACATTACCCGCACACAGCATAAAGTCTCCGCATTGTAGGATAAGATTTATAAGATATTCACGAAATTCTGAACTTAATGCATCCATCAGTCATCAAACTCCAGTGCCATGGCATGTCCCATTTTTGTTGTTAACAGATCTTTAAAACCGTTTCTTCTGTAAAAGCTCTTGGCATTTTCATTATCTTCGCCGCACACCATCATCATACCGTTAAGATTTTTAGCTCGAAGATGTGCTTTAAGGGTGCTTATAAGAAGAGAACCGAGTCCCTGTCTCTGATAATTATCATCAATATCTATATGAAAATGTGCCGTAAACTGATTTTTAAACATAGAATGAGATAACAAATCAAGCTTTGCATCAACATAGCGTTTAGGACTTATTGCAGCACACTGATTGAGATATAATCTTTTGAAGGTCTCTTCATATCTGTCATAATTTTCGGAACAGATTATATATCCGACTGCATCATCCTCCTCATTTACTGCAACAAAACAGTTTTCAGGCTCCTGCTCAATGTAATAATTGCAATACATCAGAAGAATATATTTCTGTGTATCTTCCGGGGAATCAAGACATTCAGCATTTGCCAGACAGATATTTTGAACTCTTTCCTTGTCTTTTTCACTGTAAGGTCTAACGGTTGCCATAAGGTCACCTCTTAATACAAAATAACTTTTATTTAATTATATAACTAAAAACAAAAAATGTCTACAAAAACTATATTATTTTTTTAACAAATGTGGTATATTAAGTAAAAACATAAACGGGAGCAACATTTATGAAATATGCAACAATAGGCACTTCTTGGATAACAGAAAAATTTATATCATCGGCAAAAACAGTTGAAGGTATCCGATTAACAGCCTGTTATTCAAGAAATATTGAAAAGGCAAAGGCCTTTTCAGAAAAAAACGGTGCTCAATATTATTTTGATTCACTTGAAACTATGGTAAAGAGTGACTTATTTGATACCGTATATATTGCCAGTCCAAATGTTTTTCATTATGAGCAAAGCAAGCTTTTTCTTCTGAACGGAAAAAATGTTATATGTGAAAAGCCCGCAACCACAACAAAAGAGCAAATGGAAGAGCTGTATCTCCTTGCTGAAAGCAAAAATCTCGCTTATGCGGAAGCCATTATGACAATTCATACCGACGGCTTTGACTGTTTATTAAAAAAAATGAACGAAATCGGAAAAATCCGAAGTGCTCATTTTGATTTTTATCAGCTGTCTTCAAAATATCCACTTTTTGTTGAAGGGAAAAATCCGAATATTTTTAATCCCGAAATGCACACAGGATGTCTCATGGACATAGGCGTATATAATTTATATCTTGCTGTCGGCTTATTCGGCAAGCCTGAAAAGATTATTTCCGATGCCGTGATGCTTTCAAACGGTTGTGATGCGGCAGGCAGTGCGATATTGAAATACAAGGATTTATCAGTCACACTGAATTACTCAAAAGTCGGTCAGACATATTCTTACTCTGAAATAATCGGTGATAAGGGAACAATACTGTTTTCTTCTGTTTCTCAATTGACGGATATTTTAATAAAAACAAAAGATAATACCGAAAAGCTTATTGCTGAAGATGTTTCAAGAGATGAAATCATGAGCGGAGAAATTAAGTTTTTCAGGGACATATTACACACTAAAGATTACTCCGATAAAAAATATATCTTCGCAAAAGAAGCTTCACTTACAGTACGTGAAGCTTGTGATGCTATAAGAAAGGAAAACGGCTTCCTTTTTTAAGTTCTGTTGTTTTCAATATATGCAACAATATCCCCTATAACACCTTCGTCATTAGAGCAAGCAATATGCTTTGCACATTTAATTGCAAGAGCATTACCGTTTTTCGGACAAAAGGAATTTTTTGCCTGCGAAAGCATATCTGTGTCATTAGAGCCGTCGCCGGCAACAAAAATATCAGCAAATTCAACCCCGGTAATTTCCCCAAGAGTGTAAAGTGAATTTCCTTTACCTGCTGTTTCAGAAAGAATTTCCACATACGAACCCGTGCACGGAATATATTTCATTGTTCCGATATTATTTTCCTGAAGATATTTCTGCACACGAAAAGTTTTTTCATTAACTGACAGCATAATTTTGACAAAGGGAAACATATCGACTTCAAGCTTTTCAATGATTTCAAAATCCGATATTTTTAAGCCTCTAAAATGGCGGAAGCTCTGCTCATCGGGATTTATAACCAATGTTTTGTGTGAAGCAGAATAAAATTCAATGCCTATGTCGGGATTATCTTCAATTATCTTATTTAGAACGTTAAAATTTTCAACACCTATTCCATTGACAAAAACATTTCTCTTTTCTTTATAATCATAAGCAAAAGCTCCGTTACCCAGAAGCACGGGGGCATTAATAAGTTCAGGCGTATAATTATGAAAGCCTTTGAGTGTTCTGCCCGTGGAAACAGTAAACTTTCCGCCCTCTCTGATAAAATATTTAATTGCATCAATGTTACGCTGCGGTATTTTTCCGTCGCTTCCCGTTAAGGTACCGTCAAAATCGGAAACAATAAGCAAGCTGTCAAATTTACCCATAATCATCACCTGAAGAAAATTTTATCACGCTGTTATGAAAATTTCAACATTCAATCATATTGACTTTCTGAAAATTTTCTTTATACTGAAAAGAGAAAAAAAATAAAGGAGCATTAATTATGATAAAAACTATTCCCGACGGTGTATATCCTACAATGATAACCCCATATACTACTGACAACAAAATTGATTACAATGCTGTTGAGCAATTGCTGCATTGGTATAAAGAAAGAGGAGTTGACGGAATTTTTGCAATTTGCCAGTCAAGTGAAATTTTCTTCCTTTCTTTTGAAGAAAGACTTGAACTTCTTAAATTTATAATGTCACACAAACCCGACGGTATGACAATTATTGCAAGCGGCCACACTGCAGACGA
>JAZSJT010000133.1:0-9699 GCA_045534425.1 Acutalibacteraceae bacterium
AAGGCAATCGGTGCCGATGCCGTTTTTACTTCCGATGAAAAAATTATAAAAAATGCAGACAGAATTCTTCTTCCCGGAGTAGGTGCATTTGAGGATGCGGCGGCAAAGCTCAGCAATACCGGACTCGGTGAATTGGTGGTGTCCGAAGTAAAAAACGGAAAGCCGCTTTTAGGTATTTGTCTCGGTATGCAGCTTCTTTTTGAACGCAGCTTCGAATTCGGTTGCTTTGACGGTCTTTCACTAATTCCGGGAGACATTGTGTCTTTTGAAGGAAAGATAAAAAAAGAGCTTAAAATCCCCGAAATAGGCTGGAATGAACTGAAGTTTAATAAAGAAGCCTCCTTGCTTTATAAAGGCTTTTCGGGCGGAGAATTCGTTTATTTTGTACATTCATATTTTGCAGACTGCGACAGTAAATTTGTATCAGCATTTTCCGAATATGACATAGTTTTTCCCGCATCAGTCGAATATGAAAATGTATTCGGTTGTCAGTTTCATCCCGAAAAAAGCGGTAAAACGGGACTTAAAATTCTTGATAATTTCTGTAAGGCAGGTTTTGGCTTATGATAATTCTACCCGCCATTGATATGTATGATAAAAAAGCAGTCCGTCTATATAAAGGCGATTATAAGCAGATGACCGTTTATTCGGACAACCCCGTTGAAATAGCTCTTGATTTCAAAAAAGCGGGTACTGAATTTATTCACCTTGTTGACCTTGAAGGTGCCAAGGACGGCACAACTCCCAATATAGGTGTTGTAGAAAGAATAATAAAAGAAACAGGACTTAAAGCCGAAATCGGCGGCGGAATAAGAAGTAAAGAAACTTTAGAAAAATATCTTTCCATCGGTGTTTCCCGTGTGATTTTAGGAACTGTTGCCGTCACAAACCGTGATTTTCTTTTATGGGCAGTAAATACATACGGCGATAAAATCGCAGTGGGTGCCGATATAAAGGACGGCTATGTTGCAATTAAGGGTTGGCTCGAAAAGTCTGAAATCAGATGCGAAGACTTTTTTAAGGATATGGAGGATATCGGAGTAAAAACAATTATCTGTACCGATATTTCAAAGGACGGAGCTATGCAGGGCACAAACCGAGAATTGTACAAGGTGCTTTCGGAAAAATTCAATATTGATATTGTCGCCTCGGGCGGTGTCAGCAGTATTGAAGACATAAAAGCACTCCGTGAAATGAAGCTTTACGGAGCAATTGTCGGAAAGGCATACTATATAAAGGCAATTGACCTTAAAGAAGCAATTGCACTTGCCCGATAAGGAGAAATTATGATAACAAAAAGAATTATTCCCTGTCTTGATGTAAAAGACGGCAGGGTAGTAAAAGGTGTGAATTTTAAGTCCCTTGCAGATGTAAATGATCCTGTAGGACTTGCTTCATATTACAGCGATAACGGTGCAGACGAGCTTGTTTTCTATGATATAACCGCTTCTGCAGAGGGACGGCAGTTATTTACGGACATTCTGCAAAAGGTAGCGTCAACTGTATTTATTCCCCTTACCGTAGGCGGCGGTATAAATACGGTAGCGGATTTTGACAGAGTTTTGAAATCGGGTGCAGATAAAGTCAGCGTAAATTCCGGTGCTATAAGAAACCCCGAGCTTATAAGCGAAGCCGCCCGGCTTTACGGCAGTCAGTGTGTTGTTATTTCCGCTGATGTTAAAAGAGTTGACGGTATTTTCAGAGTGTTTTCAAAGGGCGGAAGAGAAGAAACCGAGCTTGAGGCCATAGAATGGATAAAGCGTTGTGTTGATATGGGGGCCGGTGAAGTTGTACTCAATTCCATTGATACCGACGGAGTAAAAAAAGGCTTTGATATAGAAATGCTTGATGCCGTTTGTAATGCGGTGAATGTACCCGTAATCGCTTCGGGCGGTGCGGGATGTGTTAATGATTTTATTGACCTGTTCAAGAAAGTTCCGCGTGTTGATGCAGGTCTTGCCGCGTCTGTTTTTCATTTCGGTGAAATTGCAATTCCCGAATTAAAAGCAGAGCTTAAAAAGAATGATATAATAGTGAGGTTATGATATGCTTAATATAAATGAACTCAAATTTGATGATAAGGGCCTTATTCCTGCAGTTGTTGTGGATGCGTGGACAAAAAAAGTTCTTACCCTGGCTTATATGAACCGTGAAAGTCTTGAAATCTCAATGGAAAAGGGGCTCACCTGTTTTTACAGCCGTTCAAGAAATGAGCTCTGGCTTAAAGGGGAAACCAGCGGAAATTATCAGCATATTGTTTCAATTACTGCTGATTGCGATAACGATGCACTTGTTATAGTTGTAGAAAAGGACGGGCCCGCCTGTCACACGGGAACAGACTCCTGCTTTACAAAAGAGGTTTATCAGAGTGACGAAAAACACGAATTTACGGTAACCGGTCTTTATGAGCTTCTTGAAGGCAGAAAAAAGGATATGCCCGAAGGCTCATACACAACCTATCTTTTCTCCAAAGGCACAGACAAAATTCTCAAAAAGATAGGCGAAGAATGTACCGAAGTTATCATTGCAGGCAAGGCGGACGATAAAGCGGAAACTGTATATGAAATAGCCGACCTTATGTATCACACAATGGTTCTTATGGTAAATATGGGCATTTCCGTAGAAGACATCCGGAAAGAATTAGCTTCCCGCCATATTATCGATCACAAGGTTAAACAGGAAAAAATGACAGGCGACAACAAATAAAAATTTTCCCTTGAGATGCTGAAAAATCAGTTTATCTCAAGGGAATGCTTTATTTGTTTATTATTTTGAGCTTTTTCTTAATGATAATAAGTATAACAACACCGATAGCAGGGAAAACTGATGCCACAAGCATTGCGGTTTTCATTCCGATTTGTTCGGGTGAGATTGAAATAGTTGAACTTAAATTTATTGCAAACTTACTGACTGTAACCTTATCCACAACAAAACCCAATAGCTGCGGTGCGATTGATGCACCGAAATCTCCGCCTGCTGCCATAAGTGCATATGCGGCAACACCGATATGAGGGAGCTTTTCTTCCATTAGAATAAGTGAGCCTGGCCACAGCATTGATGTACATATGCCCGTTACGATGCAGGCAATAAGAGAAAGCACGGGGACGGGAGAAAGCCCTGCAACAAGATAGCATATAACAGCTCCCGACATACCAAAGCATAATACCTTATAAATATTCTTGCCCCGTTTTGCATACCAGGTTCTTGTAAGTCCCAAAGCAATTGCAAACAATGCCATACCGAGGATGTCACCGATAATTTTCGGAAGATGCAAGGCACTTTCAATATATGTTGAAACCCAATTTGTCATAGAGTTTTCAGCCGCACTTCCGAAGAAAATGCAAAGCACGCAAAGTGTCATAATAACGGTTTTTTTGCTTGCATTTTTTCCGTTTTCGCTTCCGTCCATATTAACATCAGGCATCGGGGAGATGCTGAAAGAGAAGAACGCAATAAGAGGGAGAAAAGCCCAGAAAAGTGTGAGATACATCCAGTTATTTGTCCCGAAAGCTTTAAGGAATATTGTGCTTATAATTACAACTGATACAACTCCGTAGGCATAAAGAGAATGTAAAAGACTCATATCTCTGTCGGGATTTTCGGAAGGAATTGCCGCAACAACGGGACTCAATAATACTTCACTGAGACCTGCAGAAATTGAAAATACAAATGTTCCGATAACCAATCCTATATATGCATATTGAGGAAAAAGCCACGGTACAAGTGCGTAAATAAGCATTCCCGCAGATGTAATCAAAGGCATAATCGTGACAGTCTTTTTAATGTTGAAATACCTTGTAAAGAAAGTAAAAATCAAATCAATAATAAGCTGTGTGCAGAAGTTTACCGCCACAAGAGTTCCGAGAAGCGTATAGGAAACACCGTACATTTCGTGAAATGTATTGAAAAGAAGCGGCGGCAGACTGAAAATTGATGCCATTGAAAGATAAGAATAATAACATGAAAGCTTTGTTCTTTTGTAGTTTTTCATAGTTTTCTCCGTCAGATTAATTCAAAAGAATTTCCGTCTTTTGAAATTTTCATTCTTATAGTTTTGTCACCGAATGTGAATTTCATTTCACCCTTGTTGCCAAGGAAGCCTTTAACACTGTTTTTTGCTTTGCGTGACAGAACATTGCTTGTAACAATCCATTTTCCGTCACCGTCAAAGATTTCACAGAAAGAGCCCTTAGCCTGTTTTTTTACGTAATCGGGAGCAAACTTTCTGGGGGTTACAACAGTCAGACCGTTATTTTTAACAAGTTCAATCACAGCACCGATTGTTTCATCGCTGATGTGATATCCGCACAGGAAGCATAACCTCAGAGTTGTTAGCTTTTCTTTTGTAACTCTGTCATCAAACACCGCAACACCGTTCATTGAACAGAAGGATTTATGAGGACGAAGCGACCAGGGAGAAACCCTGTCCCAAGCAAGTCCGTTTCTGCAGCTTTCTCCGTGGGTTATGACATGGAAAATACGGGTGAACTCTCTTGCTGTTTTGTTGACCTTCAAGTCCTTGTTACCGAAGAGAATAGGTCTCCACATAAAGGGATCGCACTGTCCCCAATATGTGTCGTCATATCTTATAACACCGATTTCGGGCTTATAGTCCTGAACGGAATAATTTCTGTATTTCCGTCTTTCATCTGTGGCAAATTTTTTATATTCCTCGCCGTATTCATTGGGTTTTCCGTCAGAAAAGAACTGACTTGCACCTTCGACATAAACTCTTGTAGTGCCCACAAGATAGGAAAACCAAAGATTATAATACATTTCTTTAGGTGAGTGACCGGGAAAGGTGTTATAATTCCATAAATCAACACAGTTCCAGAGCTCTGTTCCGTATTGCAAAGCTGCACCTGCCGCATTAACATACTGTAAGGTTGAATAGCTTTCTTTCTGTGATTTGAAATTGGGAATAATACCGGAGGCTGCAAAGGAATGGAAAAGCACGGGGAACACGTGTTCACCCACAAATCTTTTTGCACCGTTGGCTTTGTGAAAATCGGCAAATTCTTTAAGCTGAAGTCTTAAAAGCTCCCCTTGAATTACAACATCTTTTGCTAAAGCAAGGGGAAATACGGGCAGATGTTTACCTTTTTTGTGGATGGTGAGAGTCAGATTGCGGTTTATTATTGAATGCTCCATCTCGTCATACATAATTCCGAGACAGTTTTCATCTTTTGTTAGTGTTTGAATAAATTTGGGGTGAAGATTAAGTCTGTGACAGCCGTCATCGGTATTACACCAATCATATCCGTCTTCGGTTACCTGTGAAGCGTGCCAGTTGGCAAATTCAGTATTAAGCACATATTGAAGATTAAGAGCCTTGAATTTTTCGGGCAATGTTGAAATAAATTCACATTCTCCCTCAACACCTCGAGAGGGAGTGTAATTGCATACTACGAAGTCAGTTTCAGTTTCTTTATAAAATTTGCCTTCGTCATTACATTCATAAATGTTTTCCCAGTGGGCATCATTTCCCACAAAGAAATTCTGTTTTTTTTCTTCGCTCATATCTGTTACCTCAAAATTAATTAATTCAAGTATATCAAATGCAGAATAAAAGTCAATTATAATAATTGAATTAGTATGTTTTTTTGTGTAAAAAAACCGATTTTTGTGTTTCCTGTTAAATTGTTTGTTGACTTGTGTTTTTTTACAGTGTTAAAATGAAACAGGTGATAAAAATGGAAACGATAAATCAATATAGCTTTCATTATGATTTTCCTCCGAAAAAAACAAGACCTGCAGCAAGAGGTCTTGTAATTCGAGAAGGAAAAGTTCTGCTTACATATGAAAAATATAAGAATGTATATATGTCTCCGGGCGGCGGCAGGGAAGAGGGAGAAACATTCCCGGAGTGCTGCGTTAGAGAAATTAAAGAAGAATCGGGCTATATCGCAGATGTCATAAAGCCTTTTCTTGTGATAAATGAATATTGCTTTGATACTTGCTATGAAGCACATTATTTTATTTGTGAAATTAAAGGGCAGGGTGAAAACCATCTTACTCCAACTGAAATTGAACACGGTGTAGAGCCCAGATGGCTTGAGCTTGAAAAGGCTATTGAAATTTTTTCAACCTATGATGAAAAGACCGAAGACCACAGAAGTCTTTATTTGAGGGAATATACCATACTGAATAAATATCTCGAATATCAGAAAAGAAAAGAGCTTGTTAAATCATATCTCGGAAAAAACGTGAAAATAGAAATTGACAGACCGCTGGGCTTTATTCATAAAAAAGAAAACTATATTCTTACATATCCCATAAACTACGGCTATATTCCGGGCGTTTTTGCCGGTGACGGTGAAGAGCTTGATGTATATCTTTTAGGCGTGAATGAACCTGTAAAAGAATATTCAGCAAAAATAATTGGTATTGCCCACCGACACAACGATAATGAAGATAAACTCATAGCCGCCCCCGAAGGAGCAAAACTGTCAAAAGAAGAAATCGCAGAGCTTATTTATTTTCAGGAGCAATATTTCGATGTTGAAATTGAGGTAATTGAATGAGTTATATTATCCATCCGTTTCCGCCTGTTTACGATGAAAATTCGGAAATTTTGATTTTAGGCTCTTTTCCGTCCGTAAAATCCCGTGAAGAACAGTTTTTTTACGGACACCCTCAGAATCGTTTCTGGAAAGTTATTGCAGCTCTGACAGAAAGTGATATTCCCGAGAATATTGAAGAAAAAAGAGCGTTGCTTCTTAAAAACAAGATTGCCTTATGGGATGTTATCGCTTCTTGTGAAATTACGGGAAGTGCTGACAGTTCAATAAAAAATGTAGTTCCCAATGATATCACTGAAATTTTGAAGAATTCAAAAGTAAAAAGAATATATGTAAACGTAAAGACATCAGAAAAATACTATAATAAGTATATCAGAGAAAATACGGGTGTAAATTCAATATGTTTACCTTCGACCTCTTCTGCAAATGCAGTTCGGACAGTTGAAGGATTGATAACAGAATGGAAGCGAATATTGAGTGATTAAAGAAAGGGCGGTATCAGCTGTAATTTTGCTGATACCGCCATAAGCATTATTTGAGATATGTGTTTTCTCCGCGGACAACTTTTTCCGCAAAATAACCCATATAAATATTATCCTTTTCGGTAAATGTATATTTATCGGTGTTTTCAATAATTATTCCCACATTAGGAGAGTCATATTCCTTTTCAGGAGCAATAAAAATGTTATTTTCCACAGTAACATCATATACCTTTGGCCTGAAAAGAATATAGCCTCTGCTGCTTCCTTTGCTGCCCGAAGGACCGTCAAAGATGTTATCACGAATGATGATATTATGATGAGCACAGCTGTTGTGATGACCGATACCGGGAAAACCGGCACATTTGAAAATATTTGATTCAATTATAATATTACTGCAGGTGGTGTCATCCTTGCAAAAATCAATAAGTGTACCGTCACAGTTATATACAGGACCGTATGAACCGTCTTGTGCTAAATCAAGTTGAATCTGTTCATTGAATAATACACTGTGCATTAAAGTATATGTGGGCCCGTCAAAAACACAGTTTCTTACAACTGCATTTTCTGTGGAGTTGATTTCAATATAACGCCAATTTGCTCCGTGTACAAATCTGCAGTTTTCAATAACGATATTTTTGCAATGTACGGTATTGAGAAGAGTTGCTTTTTCATCCAGATTCTTATTGCCGTCAAAAGTAGCTCCCGAAATAACAACATCGTGAGTACCGTCATAGCCTGCCCATTCAGGCTCGGAATAAGAGGCGAGCAAATATCTTGTCAGCGGTTCGCTTTTATCACTTCTCAAAAGCACTGCCTTGTCGGAGAATTTCAGATGCTGATTTGAGTAGAATATCAGTGACGCCGAAAGAAGATAAGCTCCGTCGGGAAAATATACGGTACCGCCGTCTTTAACCTCATCAATGCAGGACTGCAAGGCTTTAGTATCGTCATGAATTCCGTCACCGTAAACATTTATGTTGTGTCTTACATTAATAAAGATCATTATTTACACCTCTGTATGAAAATATATTTATCCGATTAACTCCGATTTTGTAATCTTTTTGATTTTCAGAGATTTTAATGCAATTCCGGTATTATCTGAATGATAATATGAAATGAGGGCATAATTTCCGCCATCAAAAATAGCAGGATAACAGTAACAGTTTTTGAGGTCATCCTCAAGATAATAAATTCTGTTAAAATCTTTGCCGTCATTGTCGCTGACTGCACACACCATAGGTGTTCTGCCCCAAGTGCCTTTTGTATCTCTTGTGGTGTAAATTGGAATCGGATTGAAAACAGCAAGCGTCATCCCGCAGGCCCTTTTCATAAGAAGAGGGGAGTTTGGAGAAGAAAAAAATGTGTTGGGTTCAGGTGAAGTCCATGTTTTACCCGAATCTTCCGAAAAACATTCATATTGAAAAGCCATATCGGTTCGGGATAATGCCCATATTTTGCCGTCATTAAATTCATATAAAGCAGTTTCCTGAAGTCCGGTTTCGCTTTTATGTGAAAAAGGTATATCCTGTCTTTCACTCAGTTCATACCAGCTTTTTCCGTCATCATCGGAAGCAAAAATAACCTTAAAGCCGTGGTCGCAAAAATCAATTCTTCCGTTAATTTTTTGTGAGTGAATATTTGCAGGAATCAGAATTCTTCCCTGCTTCAGAACAATGGCATGATCGTTTTCAATAACATAATAATTTTCAGAATCATCTATACATCTGAACGGTTCCGAAAAAGTCTCTCCTTCATCAGAAGACCTCGAAAACCACGGCACAGCATTTTCACAGTCCTTGATTTTCTTCAAAAAAATCAGTCCTATGTCACCGTTATTCATTCTGATAAGAGACGGACACATTACATTTTTTGATGTTTCATCATGCTCTATTATTATCCGCGGTTCACTCCAGCTTTCTCCCTCGTCAAAGGAAATAACTGCTGCAATATCCGCAGCGGCATCATCATCCCAGATATCTCCCGAAAACTTTGTATATGCAAATATAATTGCACCGCTTTTCAGTCTTAAAAAGGAACCTTCACCGTTCCTCGGTGTATTTTCATTCGTATGCAAAAACAATACATCACGACCGATAACATTATCCATAATATGACTCCTGAATATATATTTTTTGAGATTACTTTATTTTATTGAAGAAAATATTTTGTCTGATAATATCCCGGACTGTAAAGCGAAATTCTTTATACTTCAAAATCATTAAATTTGCTGATTATTTTATAAGTTGAGTGCGTTGTGAGGTTATTATAACTCATAAAAAACAAATAGTAAACAATATATTTTTGTGAATATTCGACATTAAACAAAAAAATTAAAAAATATTTCAAAAAAACGCTTGCATTTTTCAAAACATTGTGGTATTATTCTATCTGTTCCAAACAACCGGGTGTGGCGCAGTTGGGAGCGCGCTTGACTGGGGGTCAAGAGGCCGTGAGTTCAAGTCTCGCCACTCGGACCATACAAGAATCGTTGAAAATCTTAGGTTTTCAGCGATTTTTCTTTTTGTGCCGAAACGAATTTTTGAAAAAAGCACACAAAAGGCAAAACGAGAACAAGCTTTTTGTTGTTTTGCTTGACTTTTTAAAACTATAATTATATAATTTAAATTATAATAGTTACGGTATGGGAACTCTGCAATTCCGCAACCGTTGCGCACTATATCAAATTGACCTCAACA
>JAZSJT010000093.1:0-11799 GCA_045534425.1 Acutalibacteraceae bacterium
AATGCCTCGGCTATTTTCTGTCAGCACAAATTATCCATATCATAAAAATATCAACTTTTACAGCAATACCTTAACGATATTGTACCACACATCACCAACATTCTCAACCGCCCACAACCACAAAAACTCCCTCTGTCATTTCTGACAAAGGGAGTCGTTTTAAATATAGAGTTTTACTTCAATATCCTGCCAAGCCTTTACTCTGTGTTTTGTGGATAAGGAATAGACTTATCCCTGTACATCCGAAAATGTCAAAGTAAATTCAGCATATTGGATGAAATAGCCCGTGAGTTCTTGATAACTGTCTGAATTGCGGTTATCAAAGCGGACAATTATCTCTCATTCTGCAAGACCGAGAACCGTCAAATCTGTCTCATTATTTCAGATGTTTAACATAACCAATGCGGCTATGATCATTATAAGTGCAAACCACTGCAGTTTAGTGAGCTTTTCTTTAAAAAGAACGGTACCTGTGAGTGTAACTATAAGCATTGTCGCCACACAAAAGGTTGGATATACAACCACTGCAGGAAGTGCGTTTAGTGAGCCGAGCAGAAATTTTGAAGAAAAAAAGTTCGGGATGCCGATAAGTGTACCAAAAAGAATTTCTTTTTTGCCCGGATGTTCTTTTTTCATCAAAACAAGCATCACACAAAGAATGAACGCCACAGCGAAGGTATAAAACAGATATTGGTCGGAAAGTGTTGATGAGCCTAACCGTTCAAATACTTTTGACATAGCATCTGCACTTCCACCCATAATAAGAAGAAATATCAAGCCGAGACCGAAAGCTTTTGTTTTTGTATCCTTTTTCAGATTGATGATTATTATTGCGACAACGGCAACAGCAAAGCCTGTTATCTGAACGCTTGTCGGAATCTCTTTAAATACCGCGACAGATAACATCATAGGAACAAGCAAGCCCAGCTTCATAAAGATAGATGACAACACTATGCCGTTTTTATGGGTATTGAATTGGAGAAGCATAAAACTCACAAGATAGAGCACACCGCTTAATATTCCGAGAAACAAAGTAATTTCAAAACCCGGTTCATAAAGAGGTAATGTGTTAAAACCCGTATACCCGGCTGCCAGAAAAGAACAAATAAAATAATTTACTGCAAGCATACTTAAATTTGCACTGATTTTACCTGAACTCAAACGCATAATAATTGATATCATAGAGCTGCTCAGAACAGCAAATATCAAATATAGCATATTACCCCTCCTGTGAAACAACAAAGCTGTTGGTTATTTTTTCCGAGAAATAAAATCATAGTAAAGATTACTTTTTCCTCTTATTTTTTTCTGTTTGGAATTTTTCTGTTGAACCTTTTTATGCTCGCAATATTATGACTGCCTGTTCCGAATTGTGCCCCTATCATAATTTGCACTTGAAAAGAAATTACGTCCTTGAATTCAACTCCGCCAAAGGATTCATTCTCATACATTTCAGCATCTTGTTTTTTTGATTTACACCAATATATCATAAGCTAAATAAAAATGCAAATATCCCCACACCGAAATGGACTGCCCCAATTTGTGCGGATAGTACAAATTGGAGCAGTCCATTTTTCAGTTACAAAAATTATTATTGCTTATTCAGACTAATTCAATTAAAAATTGGCCTTTGATAGCTGCCTGAATGGCAACGCACAAATGTAGGGATTATTACAACACTTATTATAATTTCCCTGCTTCTTTTTCAAGTGCTCGGTAATCAACCTTACCAATAGAGGTTAGTGGCATTTTATCAATAAAGATAAAATCAACAGGTTGCACATATTCGGGCAATTCTTTTTGACACAGTTCAAATAATTCTTTCTTTACGACATCAGAATTGCAACCATCTTTTAAAACTGCAAAAACTATAGGCAATTTACCTTGACTGTGTGATGTATCATCAGTTCCTACTGTGCAACAAGAATAAACATCTTTGTGATTCATTACAACACTGTCAATTTGAATCGGGAATATTTTAAAGCCATCATAACGAATGATCATTCGTTTAATTCTTCCTTCAATGAAAACATTTCCGTCTTCTGAAATATACCCAATATCGCCAGAATGAATCCAATATCTGCCGTCAGAGTGTTTTCTTAAAATTTTTTGTGTTTCTAAATCGTTATCGTAATACCCCAACATTGTAGACGGTGAGTATATACACAATTCGCCTTTTTCGCCGAATTTGAGTTCTTCGTCGGTATCAGGGTTAAATGCGGAAATTATTACTTTTACAAATGGTAATCCAACGCTACCCATAGCATTATTTTCGGGACGGCTCGCACAAGCGGCAGCACTCACCTCTGTCATACCATATCCTTTAATAGCGGCAGACGGACAATTATGTTCTGCAAAAAATTTATTAAGCCTTTTTTCGTTTTCAATATGCAACCCGTCTCCACCAATACCAACCATTTTTATAAATGATAAATCCGTGTCGGGTTTAATTTTTTTGCTTGCCATTAACACATCATAGTGGGTTGGTGTAGCAAGCATATTGGTAGGCCTATATTTCAATATCAGAGAATCAAGTTCGTTAGGTTCAAACAATGGAACCATAACAATCTGCATTCTTCTGCATAAAACAACATGAATACCGTTTACCAACCCATAAGCAATAAACGGAGGCATTATGCTTAACAAAATATTTTCAGGTTCAAAATAAATACCGTTATATGTAAAACTAATAACCATTTCATTGAAGTTTTCGTTTGTAAGCATTACGCCTTTCGGGAAACCTGTTGTGCCTCCGGTGTGAACAATAGCACAAGGAGTATTCTTTTTGTATGTAGCAATAACGGGATTGTTATTTTCGCCCATTTCAACAAGGTCATTCCATTTAATATGTAGGTTATCATTTGGAATCTTTGTTGCCTTAAACACTTTAAACAAAAACTTCTTTGGTTGCGGAAGTGAATCGGCTGGCGAAATTACAACAATCTTTTCAACGGCAGTTCCCTTTATGGCTTCTACAATTTTGGGGTATGCTACATCAATGGTTATTACAATCTTAGAATCAACTTCTTTGATGTATTCACGAATGCCTTCTGCACTTGTACGGGGATCAACCATATTGCAAACAGCACCCAAACGATTCAATCCGTAGAAAGAATAAATCGTTTCAGGAATGGTTACTGCACAAACGGTTACAATATCACCGCTTTTAAGACCAAGGGCAGAATAGCTCTTGGTTGCTTTGTCAATATTTACAAACACTTCCCCATAGGTGATTTTACGGTCAAAATAGTTAAGAGCAACATTGCTTTGATAATCATTGTTGTTCTCCCAAAGATATTCATAAATAGTACATTCGGGTAATTTAGCATTGATAGCTTCTTCGGTATAATATTTCAACCAAGGCTTATCTATTGACGGATAACCCGTCAGTTTCTTTTCTGTGTGCATTTTTTCTCCTTAAAATTCTTTATTTCTGATTTTATTAACTAACGTGGTTGTGGCTGATTCACACACCTCTAATTGATGTGTTAGTTCTTTTCCTAATTTGCTTTCTGGATTTTGCTCGCTTTCAACATAAATATTCCATATCTCAACAAGTTTTATCCAAGAAAAATAAAAATTATAATATTCATTTTTAAACTTTTTCAAATCACGTAAATTTTTTTGAAAATAAAGATATGTCGGGTTGATACGGTCAATAAACTTTTGAATATCCTCGTTGGAAACTTCTTTTTGACTGTTAAATATGTATTGATATTCTGTTTGAATATCCTTAATCTGACCAAAAAAGGAATAAATAATGTTATCCTTAAAAGCGAATTTCTTATCAATACTTCTATTGAAAAGTTTCTGAAAAATAAAAATAACAATGCCCTCAAGAACGACAGGTACAAGCATAATTATCCAATCTTTTGTTTCAAATTCCATTTTTATAACCTCTTTCATTTTAGTTTTTTATTAAACAAAAATGCATTTTGCATCGTGGGTTGAATGCTTTGCAAAAAAGCATCAATTTGTTCTTTTTCAATCTGCCATTTTTCTTTGCGGACATATTTCCAAATCAATTCAAAGTTCATATAAGAACATTCGGAAAGACGGTTTTCAATATACTTGTCCCACTCGGCATATAGTTTTTCTTTGTCATACTCTGCTTTGCAAAACGGCAATTTCTCTATCAACACCCACTTCATTTCAGCCATTTGATTTCTTATATTTTCAAGAATTTCCAATGGTTCTGAATCAGGTTTTATCGGCGTGCCGATTTTTACATAATAAGTTTTCGTGATGTCGTCTATCTCCTGCGCAAACGGAATAATTGTTGCATTGTTTTCTTTTGCAATATCTGCTATACCTCGGAACAAGGGCAACACGGGCAAATTGGGTGAAAAATTCCAAGTACCTTCGGGGTAAATCATCATATTGCCGCCATTTTTTAGGTGGGCAATCATATCATTTTTTGCTCTATTTCGCCACTCTTTATTATCACGGTCAACATAAATAACACCATTGAATTTAAGCCAATATCCCTCAACCGTTCCAGGCAAATTATGTGGATCACCTGACAATAATGACCAGCGATATTTCCATAACACTTCAGCTAAGACTTGAATATCAAATTTGCCGCAATGGGTTGGTGCAAAAATAATGGGTGTTTTTATGTCTTTAATTATATTAAGTGCTTCTTTGTTTACAATTATTATTTTCTGCCGTAGTAATATGCGTTCAATTTTTATAATTAAGACAAGTATGTAATGCAGCAACAACCCGAAATTCCCCCAATAAAAACAAAAAGTGCGACCACCGAAGCAGTCGCACAAAAAACACAAACTCCGATAGTCGCCAAACCAATTCAATATAAAGGGCAATAAGCACAATCGTATTGATGGAATTTGCATTTTTATCAAATTCACTAATACAATTATGCTCAAAAATAGTTGATAAAACCCCTGTAAAAAAAAGAGAAATTGCCCCTATTTTTATATTCAATTGGTTTGGCACTATTAAGTTTACCATAATTTACATAACAATTCAATATGTTTTTTTGTAACACAAAAACTCCCCATATTCTTTCGAATACGGGGAGTTGATTGCTAGTTTAATAGCTGTTATACAGCTACAACATTAAAAGGAGAAGTCGCGAGAACCCTTGATATTACTAGGGTTTCAGCTTAATTCCTTCATCCCTTAATAGCTGCCTGTGTCGCAATTCTGCTTGGTTGGCAGTTTACCGCCAACCACAGAAACAGAACTGTTTTTTCTCCTTTTACCCTCGGTTTTCATGTGCAGAGGGTCATTGGGGTCACCGTCAAAACGGAGATACCAGTCGAAGCTGTCTTGCCTTACTACAATCTTCACTACAAAGGCTTCAATCACACTTTCGGGGATGTCTTTTTCATCCGCATTTGTGTACTGCTCCAGAGCATATTGAAGCACTGTCAGCTTGTCCCTGTAGTCTGTAATTACAGGCTCTTTATTGAGCTTTAACTGAAGCTCCTCGATTTCGGCAGAGAGCTTTGCAATCTCTTCCTTTACCTCGGCAGTTTTTGCTGTGAAAGACTCCTTGTCGATTTCCCCCTCTGCCCTCATATCAATGAAATTGCTGAGCTTCGTTCTGTGCCTTTCAACCTCTCTGCACTTTTTCTCGATGATAGCCTCATAATCCACATCATCCTCTTTGTCGTCAATATGAGCTTCGAGCATTGAGTTGGCAAGAGCCAGTACCTTGTCCTTTTCAGAAAGATAATTGCGGAAAATATAATTTGCCATCATCTGCAGCTTCCACTCGGGAATCATTGGCACACGGCAGATGCCCTCAAGTGGTAAACCCTTTTTCTTTCGGCTTTCATAAGAGCCTGTTCGCACCGAGTCATAGCACTGATAACCGATAATGGATTTATCTCCCTCTTTTCTCCAGAGCTTCGTATTGAATCTGTGCCCGCATTCGCAGATAAGGAGCTTTCCCCATACTGTGGTTCTCGGTCTTTTGCCTGTTGTGGACCTTCTGCCTGTATTAAGATTTTTCATCTGAGCTGTTTTACTTGCCATAATTAATTGCACCCTTTCAAATTGTTCTTCAGTAATAATCGGCTCGTGTCTCCCTTTTACCTGTATCAGGTCAACCTCACCGTAATTCTTGATTTTCTTTTGTGTGAGATAATCAGGAGTATATTCCTTGTGATAGGTTATGATTCCGCAGTAGAATGTGTTTTTCAGCACGTGGCCTATTACGGTTTCGTACCACCTTGTTTTGCCCATAGCAGTTTTTCTGCCTTGACGTTCAAGCTCTTCCTTTATCTTGGTAAGTCCGTTGCCCGCAAGATACATATCATAAATGAGCTTGACCGTTTCCGCCTGCTCAGGATCGATGAAGAAATCCACCTTTTTCTTATTGTCGGGCAGAAGCTCCTGATGTCTTCTGTAGCCTAAGATATTGCCGTTACCGTAGAATGTGCCGTTGTTCATCGAGGTCTGCTGACCGCTTTTCACTCGCACCGAGGTTTTTCGGCTTTCATCCTGAGCAAGAGTCGCCATAATGGTAAGACGAAGCTCTCCGTCACCGTCAAAGGTTTTGATGTTGTCGTTGATGAAGAACACCTCTACACCCTTTGCCTTCAGATCTCTTGTGTACTGCAGAGTGTCAACGGTATTTCTCGCAAAACGGGACACCTCACGGGTGATAATCATATCAAACTTTTTCTGCTTGGCATCGCGAATCATTTTCATAAACTGCGGTCTTTTCTCGGCAGAGGTACCCGTGATACCCTCGTCAATATATCTGCCGATGAGCTCCCATTCAGGTCTTGCAGCAAGGATTGGCTCATACCAATCCAGCTGATTTTCAAGAGCTGAAATCTGCGCCTCATGCTCCGTAGAAACTCGAGCATAGATTACAACTCTGCGCTTACCGAAATCAGAATTTATCATGCACATTCCTCCTTTATCTGATTGTGGTTTCCTTTTACGAATTCGGTTTCATCAACAATGTCCGCATATTCGCTTAAGATATTGCGGAACATATACTCGGGAATTTTCCCGTCCCTGAATAACTGCTCAATAAGCTTCAACGCCGCAAAACAGTAATCAGGATTTTTACTTAAATCATTTATATCAATTTTACTCATATAATTCCTCCTATACAAATGTGTGGATTACCGTGCATCTCGGTCATGGCTTCGCTGTCGCTGAAGATACTTGTAGTAATGCTCACAGGCCTTCAGTACAAAATCTTCAAAGTCTTTATCCTTAACCTTAGGTGCAACTTTCTGCAGTTTTTCAATGGGCACCTTGCACATAGGCTTCTGATTCGGTTTTTCTGATGCAAGTGTGTTTTCCATACTTTCGATAGTGAGTGTACCTTCATTGAAATCCTTGTGCATGTGCCACGCCTGAGAATACGACGGTGTGCATTCCTGCTCCTCAATTACACGAAGCAAGTCATACTGCATCTGCTCATCAAGAAACGAAAGCTCCACACCCACTGATAAAGCAATTTTATCTTCGTCCATCATTTCAAGCAGTTCGGGAATGAGATATGTCAGACGGATATACCGCTGTACTTGTCTGCCGCTTTCAGTTTTGGAAACATCATCTCTTGACTTGTGGCCAACTTGTCCACAAGTTAAATCTGTCCTCTGTCCCTGTCGGCTCATTGCTTCCATTTTCAACTTATAAGCAAAAGCTCGTTCACTCGGCAGAATATGCTCACGGTGCAGATTACTGTCCACAAGCATAATTGCCGCTTCGTCACGGGTTACGGCATAAATTAAAGCAGGTACTGTTTCCAGCCCTGCTTTTACTGATGCTCTTAGTCTGCGATGACCTGAGATTATCTCATACTCATCGTCTGTGTTTTCGAGTGGTCTTACAACAATAGGTGAGATAACACCCTTATGCTGAATACTGTCAATCAGAGTGTTCATCTCTTCATTGTCTAAGACCTTGTACGGATGTCCCTCAAAGGGACGGATTTTTTCTACCGGGATGTTTACCGGTGATTTCAAATTATTATTCATTTATTTTCCTCCATAATAATATAATCTTTTGCTTTCATTTCTCTGTCTGCGTTCTTCATCTGCAAGTCTTAAATACTTTTTCACAGAAAACTGTTTAGTACCGAAATACTTATCAAGATACTCGTCTGATGTCATTTCATGCTCGTACTCCTTCTCTTCAGAGTTATTAGTTTCATTGCTTTCAATAATTCTGCAAAGCTCCTCAGGATGCATACATATCACCTCCCTTCATAATCTTTTTCTTTGTTCCTTTGCCTTTCGGGGAAGTACCATTCACGGATAAGTTGCTTTTCCGTTTCAAGCTTTTCCTCAAGTGCGGGACTGTCTTTTATAATTCTTTTTGCAAGTTTCAGCTTTTCACGAAGCTCACCGATTTCAGCCGTAAAAGAATCCCGACGGGCAACAAGGTCTTCCTTTGCCGTCGGGTCTTTGCATCTTCTTATCTGATTGTAGATTTTATAACGCTGACTTTTCAGCTCCTCAATACGAAGCTCTGTCTTTGAAATAAACTTGTCAACCTCTGCAAAATCATAAAGCTTTTCATTGATAGCAAGGTCAATCTGGTCCTGCATAAACTCAATCCTCGGAGACGAATATTTCATTTTTGGTGTAAACGGATGTGGATTGCAGTTGTTTCTCTCGGCTATTGCTCCTGCAAAAAGCAAAGCAAGAAATAAAAGTGAAATAACAGGTGCGCCAATTACAGCACCGCCCACAATCAGCTTTGTAAAATCAGAAACCATTCGGTTAAAGGTTTCAGGGTGTCGGTAACACTCCCTTGATTCTTTGAATTCATAACCTTTGTAATCGAAAACGAATATCTGCCTCTTCAAAAAATCATTAGCATATAAATAATTTCTGAAATTGTTGTTTGCCGCAAATTTATCCTGCGAGTAAATTCGCTCTCTGATTTTTTCATAGGTATAAATTTCACCGAGGGTTGTGAGCTTCACTGCGTGATCGTCATTGCGGTAAGCTATCTTTCCGTTATCAAACCAATAACCTTTCTGTGTCATAATTCTGAAAAATTGTTTTTCATTTGCACTTCTTATAATTGCATAATCAATATCGTCACGCATATAATCGTATTTTGTTTTGATGCCTTTCTGAATTGGTTTATAAATGTTATATGGTATGCGTCTGCCTTTCGGCTTTTCAATTACAGACAAGCCGTGTTCAAGACAAACCTCATCACTTGTTTTTCTGAAAAGCTGATACATCGCTTTGTTTTCATTCATCTTTCTTCCGTCAGCCATTGAAACAGAATTAATTACTATATGACAGTGAACACAGTTAGCATTAAGATGAGTTGCAACAATCATTTCATAATCCTTACCCCACATTTTATTTGCAACTTCCATTGCAACTTGTTGTGCTTCTTCGGGTGAAACCTCACCGGGCTTGAAAGAAATATATGCGTGATAAGCAACAACGCCGCCGGTCTTTCCGTAAATCTCTTTGGTATCAATCATCTGTCGTGCAGCAATATCGGGGTCACAGTTGATACCTTCAACGAGTAACTTCTGTTCGTTTTCGAGATTTGTTTTTTCTTTATCGCCTGCATAATGAAGCGAAGAAACAAGGTCAGAGTATTTTGATAAATCTGTTTTACTTTTATTGGAAGCGTAATCAACAACCTGATGAATGTTATTTTTTATAGGCCATATTCTTGTTACAGCCATTCTCGATTCGCTTCCTTACCGGGTTTGAAATATTTCGAGATATCAGATTCAAGCTTTCTGACTTCATTCAAAACATTTTTGCATTCATCAGCCTCAATATAACCGATTGAATTCGCTTTAGCTGTAAGCTGATTAAGGTTAGTACCGACTCTTCGAAGCTCAACAATAAACTGCTTATAATCAACAGGCGGAGCCTCAACTAACCTTTTACCAAGAATCAGCGCACGGATAAGCACGCTTCTGTTCACCCTTAATCTCTTGCAAAGATTTTCTAATATCTGATTTTCGTCTTTACTGAGATACACATGAAAGTCTATATCTCTTGTTCTTTTGCTCATAGGAATTCTCCTTTCTTATAAATAATATTTTTTCTGTGTTGTAAAAACGGATGTTTTTACGGATTTGAGGATACAAATCCAATGCTTGCTAAACTTCGGACAACAGAACTTAAACAGCAACGCAAGCGTTGGTTTGTCCTCGTTTTAATACCGACCGGGAATAAGATTTGCTTCTTATCAGGTGCGTTTCTGATTTTTAAGATTCTTACTGTTCCGCTTTCCGTTTTCGGACTTAGCTTTCTTTGTTTCCTCGGATTGAGGTGGCAGTATCATAAAGGTGATGTTTTTAAGTTTCACCGCCGCACGAAGAAAACCGGGTTCTTCATCATCAATGATATATACTGCACCCGGAACATTTTTGTTCAGTTCAAGAATTGCTTCGTTAAGCTTCTTACTGTAGCTTTCAATCTGAATTTCATCGTCGCCTTTTTCAAACCACAAATGAGTTTCTTTAGCCTTTGACATTTTGCTTTTCTCCTTTCAAAAATTTTTATGGTACACTTTTTCAGCATTTTTCATCGGAATACCTTCCGTGTTTTTTGAGCGTTTATCGAATAGAAATCTCTTGAACGATGATTTGTTCAAAGAAAAATTTCTGTCAGCTGAACAGAAATTCCGATAAAAAAAGACCAACTGAAAAACAGTTAGTCTTAAAGTTCGGTTATTCGTTTCAGCAATGTTTTGTCACCCGGCAGTACGCACTCAAAAAAATATCTGCAGACAATGTGACTCGGTGTTATGAGCTGAGGGCAGATGTGAGCTTCTCCGTCATCAAGCAACAGACAGTTTTCTTCATAACAGTTACAGCACTGCATTTTAATAAGTGTTGATACTTTCTCAAATAACTGCGGGTTAAGTTTTAATTTTTGCATGAAGCACGACTCCTTTCTAATAAAATTTGGATATAAAAATACACCCGTCATAATCTGACGAGTGCTATGTAATGAATTGTATAATTCAGGCAAAACGCATATAATAAATGCGTATTATCAATTTTGATAATAACATTATCTTGCGTTTTATCAGTTTTTGTTTTGGTTTTATCTTGCGTTTTATTTATCTTTGTGGTAAAATACAGTCAAAGGAGTGGTTAATATGGTATTTAAAAGAAAAGCTTATGACAAACTTCTTGCTTGGAAAACAGAATGTAACGGCACAAAAGCTATACTAGTTGAAGGTGCTCGTCGAATCGGCAAATCAACTATTGTTGAAGAGTTTGCGAAAAATGAATACAAGTCATATATACTGATTGACTTTGCAAAAGCAGACGACAATGTTATAAAAGCTTTTTCTCAACACAAAAGTCACCTTGATGATTTATTTATGTTTCTTTCTCTTGAATACGGAAAAAAACTTTACAAACGTGAGTCGGTAATAATTTTTGATGAGGTACAAAAATACCCGCAAGCAAGAGAAATGATTAAATATCTCGTTGCCGACGGAAGATTTGATTACATTGAAACAGGCTCACTTATATCAATCAAAGAAAATGTTCAGGATATTCTCATTCCATCAGAAGAACGGAAGCTTAAAATGTTTCCTCTTGATTTCGAGGAGTTTTGTTGGGCTTTCGGAGAAGAAATGCTCGTTGATTATATTAAAGACTGCTTCGAAAAACGAATTCCCCTGATAAGAGAAATGCACGATAAAGCAATGCTTTTGTTCAAACAGTATATTCTTATAGGAGGAATGCCCAAAAGTCTTGATGCATATCTTTCAGGCGCCAGAGATTTTGAAGCTGCAGACGCCGAGAAAAGAGACATCCTTTCTCTCTACAGAGATGACATTCAAAAAATCAACGCAAAA
>JAZSJT010000054.1:0-3019 GCA_045534425.1 Acutalibacteraceae bacterium
GCAAGGACCCGCTGAAGGTGGAAATGACGCTCCGTGAGCTTCTTCCTCCCGAAGAAAGCAACGATTTCTGCCACCGTGCGGTGCTTCACGGAAGAGCCTTGTGCGATGCGAGAAGGCCACAGTGTGAAAGATGTTCTCTCAATACCTTCTGCAAATTCGGAAAAGAAAAAATCAAAACCGATTAACATAGATACTTTGTATCACGAAAGGAAAGAAATCAATGTCATTATTAACTAAAATTTTCGGTGACTATTCTAAAAGAGAAGTCAAAAAGGTAAAGGTTATTGCCGATAAGGTAATTGCCCTTGAAGAAGAGTTTGCCGCCCTCACAGACGAAGAGCTCAAGGCGAAAACTCCTTATCTGAAGGAGAGACTTGAAAACGGAGAGACCACGGACGATATTCTCCCCGAAGCATTTGCTGCCTGCAGAGAAGCTGCATGGCGTGTTCTAAAAATGAAGCATTTCCCTGTTCAGGTTATAGGCGGTATCGTTCTTCACCAGGGACGTATTGCCGAAATGAGAACAGGTGAAGGAAAAACTCTTGTTGCAACCCTTCCCGCATATCTCAACGCTCTTACGGGAAAAGGCGTTCACGTTGTTACCGTAAACGAATATCTTGCCCGACGTGACTCCGAATGGATGGGTAAAATTTTTAATTTTATGGGACTTAAAGTAGGTCTTGTTTATTCTCAACAGCCCCTTGAAGAAAAGCAGAAGGCATATCTTGCCGACATCACATACGGAACAAGTAACGAAATGGGCTTTGACTATCTTCGTGACAATATGGCTAAATACAGAACACAGCGTGTTCAGAGAGGCCACATTTTTGCTATTGTTGACGAGGTTGACTCAATTCTTATTGACGAAGCAAGAACTCCCCTTATTATTTCGGGTATGGGTTCTGTGTCCTCCGATATTTATAAGAGTGCGGATGATTTTGCAAAAAGACTTGCCGCAAAGAAAATTACCGATATGGATTCAAAGACTTCCATTGACGAGGCGGCGGGTGATGCCGATTATCTTATTGACGAAAAGGCAAGAAGTGCAACGCTGACAACCAACGGTATTAAAAAAGCGGAAGCACATTTTAATGTTGAAAACCTTATGGATGCGGAAAATACCGAGCTTCTTCATCACATCAATCAGGCTATAAAGGCAAGAGGTGTTATGAAGCGTGACGAAAACTACATCGTAAAAGACGGTGAGGTTTTCATCGTTGACGAATTCACCGGAAGAACAATGATAGGCAGACGCTACAGCGAAGGTCTTCATCAGGCAATAGAAGCAAAGGAAGGCGTGAAGCTGGGAAGAGAAAACAAAACTCTTGCAACCATTACACTCCAGAACTATTTCCGTCTTTATAAAAAGCTTTCCGGTATGACGGGTACCGCTATGACCGAAAAGGACGAATTTCAGGAAATTTATGCTCTTGACATAGTTGAAATTCCCACAAACCGTCCCATGATAAGAAAAGACCATTCGGACGTTATGTATGTCAATGAGGAAAGAAAATTCAATGCCGTTATTGAACAGATAAAGGAATGTCATGAAAAAGGACAGCCCGTGCTTGTAGGTACCGTCAGCATTGACAAATCCGAAGCACTTTCCCGTGTCCTTAAAAAGAACGGAATAAAGCATGAGGTGCTCAATGCAAAGCAGCACGAAAGAGAAGCAGAAATTGTAGCACAGGCAGGTAAGCCCGGTGCGGTTACCATTGCTACTAATATGGCAGGACGAGGCACCGACATCATTCTCGGCGGTAATGCTGAATTTATGGCTCTTAATGAGCTTAAAAAGAGAGATTATCCCGAGCTTCTCATAAATGAAGCAACAGGATTTTCTAAAACCGATGATGAAGAAATTCTTGCAGTGAGAGCAGAGTTCAAAGCACTTAAAGAAAAATATGAAGCAGAGCTTGCACCCGATGCCGAAAAGGTAAGACAGGCGGGCGGTCTGTTCATTATAGGTACAGTGCGTCACGATGCAAGACGAATTGACAATCAGCTGAGAGGACGTGCAGGCCGACAGGGTGATCCCGGTGAAAGCCGTTTCTATATTGCCGCAGACGACGACCTTATGAGAGTTTTCGGCGGTGACAGATTTGAAAGAATTCTCAAGTTCTTCAAAACCGAGGATATGGGACTTGAAGCAAGTCTTTTCGACTCCGCAGTTGAAAATGCACAGAAGCGTGTTGAATCAAATCACTTTGCCGCACGTAAGCACACCATAAACTTCGACGACGTTATAAATAAGCAGAGAGAAATTGTTTACGCACAGAGAGATCAGGTGCTTTTCGACCTTGATATCGACGAAACCATAAGAAAGATGATAAGAGACAGCATCTCCGACAATGTTGATTTCTATTGTGCAGACGGTGCAAAGCCGGAGCAATGGAATATGAGAGGTCTCCAAATCAAATATTCCTTTATTCTTGCGGGAGATACTCTTGAGGGATGTAAAAAGACCGAGGAAATCAAGGATAAGCTTATCGGTATATGTGAGGAAAGACTTTCTGAGCTTCACGAGGAATTCGGTGACGAAAAGATAAAAGAGCTCGAGCAGTTCGTTCTTTTGCACAATGTTGACGAAAAGTGGATGGATCACATTGATGCTATGGATCAGCTAAAGAGAGGTATTTCTCTTCGTGCCTATGCAAATCAGGATCCCATTGTAGCTTTCAGACAGCAGACCTATGATATGTTCGATGATATGTCCTCATCCATAAGAGAAGAAACCGTGCGTATGCTTTTCAGCTACCGTGTGAAAAAGGAAGAGGATATAAAGAGAACTGCAGCAAAGACCAATTACGTAACCTCGGGCGGCAGCGAAGCCGAAAAGAAAAAGCCCGTTGTTAAAGGTCAGAAGGTGGGAAGAAACGATCCCTGTCCCTGCGGAAGCGGTAAAAAGTATAAACATTGCTGTCTCGGCAAAGAATAAAAGTCAATCCCCGCAAATTGCTGCGGGGGTAAAGGCATTTTATTACAAGGAGAGCTATTAAAGTATGAATACGGAAAACGG
>JAZSJT010000040.1:0-11383 GCA_045534425.1 Acutalibacteraceae bacterium
TATTTCCTCAGTGCTTGTGGCAGAGGAAGAAACAGAGAGCTCCTCCGACAAGCCTTTTGTTTTAAGCATATCCCTGAAAATAAACTCAGCCATAGGAGAACGGCATATGTTCCCGTGGCAGACGAACATGATTTTAAACATTGGTGTCACCTTTCTTGATTTGATTTTGCTGTGTTAATGGAAGCAATTAAAATGCGTCGTATTGTACCACATTGGTTATACAAATCTGCTGCCGCCTCTCTGCTTATAATATCAGACTTGACAAACAACTCTAACCAGTACTCTGTTTCATAGCATTCTTTCAAAGCGATTTGTAATTTGGATATAAAATCAGCCTTGCCGTGAGCATAATTCGCCTCACGAATATTCGCACCGATAGAAGTCGACGAACGTTCTAACTGATTAACAAGAGAATAATGTCCCTTGATTTTTTCACAGAGTTTGATTGTGTTGACCGCAAAGTCAGTTGACAGTTCGCGAAGTTTTGACTCAGCCATATAAAACAACACCTTTCTTGCAACAATTATACCATAAGAAGCAAAAGTGAAATATCCTACGGATATGAAATAATGACCTGAAGTCATTGTGAAATATTCGGCATTCCGCCGAATGTGAAATGAAATAAATCCACTCACGCCCGCAGGCATTTCACATTGTGAAGCAATATTTCACACGCAAAGCGTATTTCACAAATCCCAATGGGATTTATTTCGTTGAAAAGAACCCACATTTGTCACAGACAAATGTGGGTTCTTTTCTGGTGCCGGTGGCGGGGGTCGAACCCGCACGGTATCGCTACCAACGGATTTTGAGTCCGTCACGTCTGCCAATTCCATCACACCGGCGAATATCACTTTGCTATTATATACTACCGGAAAGAAAAAATCAACTCATTTTTTCAGTATTTAATAACAAAGCTGTTTTGTGTTTACAAAATACGCAAAATTCGGATTTTTATCCGACTGAGGTTTTACTTCAAACCGAGATTTGTTCTTGCTTCATTGATTATTCTGTCATATTCCTTATTCTGAAGCCTTCCCATTGCAACTCCTGCCTTGTGCCACAGAAGGTCGGGATTTTTTGCACGGTAATCGTTTCCTTCACTGCCGCGGTATCCCCACATAAGTATATTTCTTGCACCTGCATCATATGCGGCATCGGCGGCATAAATTATATTGTCCTCCTGACCGCGGGGAATTGCAAAGCCCTGAATCCATATATTATGGTCTTTATTGACTTTTTCACAGGTGTTGAGATTTTTTACGGTTGCATCATACACATATTTATAAACCTTTTCGGGAGAGTTTTCAATTTCTGAATTTCCCACCCAATAGGGATCGCAGCCGATATTATCTATCGTTTTGAGCTCCCCTAATGCACCGAGATTTGAGAGATTTATTCCTATTCCGTCCTGAAGCATTACACAAACCGTGTTTTCCATTCCTTTTTTTGCAGAATACTCTGTCACTTCCTTCAGGTGGCGGACAATAGACCACTCCTGAAAATCGTAACAGTCCTTATCGGGAATTACGGGCATAGGCTTATTATATCTTTCTTCAAAAAGTTTTTTACACACGGGACAGGCACAGGCAAATTTACTTTCATCAGCGGGAAGCACAGGCTCATCCCAGAAAATTTTTCTGCCGCCGCATTCATAAACCTTATCAATCCATTCTTTTACCCATAAAATAAAATCAGGATTATTATAACAGACATTGACAGGTCTCATAGTGCCGTCCGAAAAAATCTGATGTGCTTCGGGATGATAGCACAGAAAATGAGATTTATCCCCGGGTGTACCCGCAAGCCCCCAGTTGTCAACCCATATATCAAGACCGAGAGAATAAGTCATATCAAAAATTTCTTTCATAACGGATGCACTTCTGTCCCAGTCGTTATGTGAAAACATATGCACAACTGTATTGAAATTATGCTCCAGAATATCCTTCATATCCCTTTCGGCATTTGCAAGAAGTCGGTTTCCGTGATAAGCAACTCCCAGTGTGAGTTTCTTCATAATAACTATCCTCTCTTATAAAATTTCAGATAAGCTCCTGTGCAAGGGCTTCAAGCTGCTTTTCGTTTTCTTCATTCATTGCGGACATAATTGAAACCGTATTTTCGCAGAAATCGAGATTTTTGCTCTTTTCAAGCATATTCTTTATAATTTTTGCCGCAAGAGGTGCCCATGTTCCGTTTTCAATAAAGCCTACTTTACGGTTTGAGAAGTTTCTCTCCGTGAGATGATTTACAAACTCCTTCATAAAGGGGAAAATATCGGAATTATATGTGGTGGTTGCAAGAACTATTTTACTGTAACGGAAAGCATCCTCAACAGCTTCTGCCATATCGCTTCTTGCAAGATCTGTCACAACAACTTTTTCACAGCCCTTTGCTTTGAGAGTGTCATAAAGCTTCATAACCGCCTTTTTTGTGTTACCGTAAATTGAAGTATAGGCAATAAAAATGCCTTCTTCTTCGGGTTCGTATTTTGACCATACATCATAGAGATTAATATAGTATGAAAGATTTTCCGTGAGAACGGGACCGTGGAGAGGACAGATTTTTTCAATTTCAAGTCCTTCTGCCTTTTTGAGAAGTGCCTGAACCTGAACACCGTATTTTCCTACTATGCCGAAATAATATCTTCTTGCTTCGCAAGCCCAGTCTTCATCCGCATCAAGAGCACCGAATTTTCCGAATCCGTCAGCAGAGAAAAGAACCTTGTCAGTGCTGTCATATGTTACAATAACTTCAGGCCAGTGTACCATCGGAGCGGTAACAAAAGTAAGGTTATGTTCGCCAAGAGAAAGAGTATCGCCGTCACCCACAACAATTCTGTTATTTTCATATTCACAGCCGAAGAAATTTTTCATCATCTTAAATGCCTTCACCGATGAAACAACTGTTGCGTTGGGGTAAGCATTCATAAAATTCACTATATTTGCGGAATGGTCGGGCTCCATATGCTGAATAATGAGATAATCGGGTGTTTTTCCGTCAAGAACAGACCTTATATTTCCGAGCCATTCTTCTGTGAAATTGGCATCAACCGTATCTAAAACCGCAATCCTTTCGTCAAGTATAACATAAGAATTGTACGCCATTCCTTCGGGCACAATATACTGACCTTCAAAAAGATCGATTTCTCTGTCATTGACTCCTGCGTATTTGATATCCTTTGTAATAAACATAGCTTTTCTCCTTCTTTTACTGTAAATGAACTTCGTTTTCACATTTACCGGTATTTTTAAATTCAATGAAATTTTCTACTGTTGTTTTTGCGATATTATCAAGTGCCTCTTCAGTTAAAAATGCCTGATGAGATGTTACAATGACATTTGGCATTGAAATAAGTCGGGCAAGCGTATCGTCTTCAAGAATGTGTCCCGAATTGTCCTCAAAAAAGAGGTCACTTTCTTCTTCGTAGACATCAAGACAGGCGGCACCGACCTTTCTTGATTTTATTCCCTCTAAAAGTGCCTCCGCATCAACTAAAGCACCTCTGGAAGTATTTATAATAACAACACCTTTTTTACAGATTTCAAGTGTATTGCGAGAAATGATGTGGTGAGTTTCTTCTGTTAAGGGACAGTGAAGAGAGATTATATCACTGTTTTTCATCAGAGTATCAATATCTGTATATTTTACCGTGTTTTCCGTTTCAATGCTCTTATCGGGGAACTTATCAAAGGCAAGAACATTCATTCCGAAGCCTTTACAAATGTCAATAAAAACCTTTCCGATTTTTCCCGTGCCGATAACCCCCACAGTCTTTCCGTGAAGGTCAAAGCCCGTAAGCCCCGAAAGACTGAAATTGAAATCTCTTGAACGTATATATGCCTTATGAATTCTTCTTATGGAGGTGAGAAGAAGAGCAATTGCGTGTTCTGCTACGGCAAAAGGAGAATATGCAGGGACTCTCAACACGTGAATTTTTCCCTCGGCATATTTAATATCAATATTGTTGAAGCCTGCACATCTCAAAAGAAGAATTTTTACTTCCATTTCATAAAGGGCGTCAATTATCTCTTTGTTCACCGTATCATTTACAAAAACACAGACTGCATCAAAGCCTTTCGCCAGAAAAACCGTGTCTTCGTTGAGCTTTGCTTCAAAAAATTTTATTTTCACTCCCGCATTTTCGGCATATCCCGAGAATGCATTCATATCGTAAGGCTTTGTGTCAAAAAATGCTATTTTCATTTTAACTCCGTTGTTTTAAGTTTTTTATTATGTAATACAGGAAGCACTCCGTAAAGAGTAATTCCTCCCACAACTATGAAAAATCCCGTTATGGCAAGAGGACCGGGCATTTCACCCGTAACAAGAAAAACGGGAATGGGGTTAAATACCGGCTCAATAGTCAGAAGCAAGGACGTTTCAATTTTATTTATAATCTGACAGCCCTTTGCATAGAATATGTTTGCAAGTCCGTATTGAAAAATGCCGAGTGCCAGCACCCAGAAAAGGATTTCTCCCGAAAATGCCATATTCTTGTCGAAAAACATAAAAGGTACACAAGTTATGAAGCTTATAATGTTACTTAAATACATTCCGTCATTGGAGTCTGCTCTTTTATCACTGAACATAATAATCTGTGCGGCAAAGGATATACCCGACAGAAGTCCTACTGTATTTCCGAGCATTCTTGTGGGATCAAGTTCATCAATAAAAGAAAGAACACATCCTCCGAAAACCATAAGAACAATAAGAGTTTCGGACAGCTTTGCTTTTCTTTTCTGAAAAAGCACCGCATACAAAAAAACAAAAATCGGGGCAGTATACTGCAGAACTATTGCAGTGGCTGCCGTTGTGAGCTTTATGGACATCATATAGAGTATGCCCGTAATGCTCATCATAATTGCACCTGCAAGCGTATATTTATTAAATTTTATCCTAACGCTTCTGCGAAGAATTGCGAACATCATTATACCGATGCCGCACCTTGATGCCATTATGGAAAAGGAATTCCACGGAATGGATTTTACACAGACTCCTGCAAGTCCCCACAGAAGAGCAGTCCCGATTATAAAAAATCTGCCCTTCGTCTGTTGTTTTTTTGATATATCACCGTTCATAAAAATACCTCGCTGAATTACGGGGTTATTTTACCAAAAATAAAAATAAAAATCAATATGCACAACATAAAGAGATTTATTTTGTAAATAAAAGCATTGACATAAAAATTCGACTTTGTTAAAATATTACTGTAAAAATATGAAGGAGAAAAATAATATGTTTACAAAAATCGTTATTTTCATTATGTCCCTTGTGATTACTCTCACAAACGCACTGGGACTTAATTTCATCGCTCCCGAAGAAGAAGCAAATGAAGTTAAAAATGTTATCATCCTTATCGGTGACGGTATGGGCTTCAATCATCTTTATGCCACTGAAAAGGTACACGGTGTTGACCTCAGCATTCTTAACCGTTTCGAATACTACGGCAAGCAGATGACTCGTTCCGCAAGCTCACCTGTTACAGACTCCGCTGCCGGCGGCACTGCTCTTGCAACAGGCGGAAGAACCATGAACGGCTATGTCGGTGTATATCCCACCGATCCTCTCGGTGTTATCGCTGTTCCCGCATCAATAACTGATGTCGCAATGAAATACGGCAAGGCAACAGGCATTGTAACCTCCGACTCAATTATGGGTGCTACACCTTCTTCCTTCTCCGCCCATGTTCGTGACAGAGATCTCAGTGAAGATATTTTCTCACAGCAGGTAGTTTCTGATATTGATCTTATATGGGGCGGTGTTGCTGACGAGGTTTCGGAAGAAGCAGTTATTGCTAACGGCAAGGTATTTGTTGATACTCTTTCTGAGGTTAAAGCTCTTGAAGAGGGTGAAAAATCAATCGGACAGTTTGACTGGGATACCTTATGGCAGGGCAAGGACAACGGTGACCAGCCCACTCTTTCCGAGCTTGCAGTTGAAGCTATTGATATTTTAAGCAAGGATGAAGACGGATTCTTTATGATGCTTGAAGCAGCTCACATTGATAAGTGCTCACACAGCCAGGATGCTAAAGGTGCTATGACTGCTGTTCTTGAATTTGACAGAGTTGTTGATGTTGTTCTTGATTATGCTGAAAAGGACGGCAACACTCTCGTTATAATCACAGCTGACCACGAAACAGGTTCCGTTACTCTTGTTGGTAATGAATACAAGTGGCTTACAGGCAGTCATTCAGGTGCAAACGTTCCCTGTTTTGTTTACGGTGCAGATTCCTTTATTGAAGACGGCGAAGTTATCAACAACATTGATATTCCCGATTTTGCAGTAGCTTATATGACAAATAACGAACAGGCATTCCCCTGTCCTCTCGTTTATCTCACAGAAGAATAAAAACACACAGACCGTGCCCCAAGGCACGGTCTGCAGTTTTTTTTCACAGCTTTTCTTTTCGATAAAACGTAACCTTCGGATTTCTCACAATTTCCTCAAATTCACCCTTTACCGAATGCCAGCCTATTGCGAATCTGCCTTCCGACGGATTCCATTTGCCGTAGCAAGCTGCTGCGGCTTTTATTCTTTCATAAGATAATTTATCGGCATTTATTTCTTCATAAGCGTTTTCAGGGAATTTTTCACGGCAGTTGCCTTCAAAACAGCTGTCTGTCACAAGAATCATTTCTGTAAACAAGCCTTCCCTGAAAAGCTTTTCACAGACAACACCTATGGCTTTATGGTCAGGATTCTGCTTGCCGTAAAAACAGGGAGAAACAGCTCTTATTCTGAAATCCTTTTCATCGGAAAAAAGACCCATTGCATCACGGATAATATTTTCTGCCTGTTCCTCTGAAAGACTTCCGTCAAAGCCTCTTTTATTGTGAATTACAACATTTTCGCTTTTTACACCGAGAAGAGAACAGCTTTCAAGGAATTCTCTGTCACGGGCAAGAGAAAATTCATCTCTCGTCATAGAATAAATATGCTTTCCTTTGTGCAGCCAACAGTCCTTTTGGTCACAAAGCACTCTGATAACTCCCGAGCCGCCGCCGTCTGTGCAAAGAACCACATATGTTTCATCCGGAAATTCTTCTGCTTCCTTTGAAAGAAGAACACCCGTGTTATTCAGTTCATCATCCTGATGAGCTACAAAATATAAATTTTTCATATCATATAAATTTTCTTGCAAGCATGAAGCATACCCACAATGCAATCACAAAGGCACTTTCTGCAGGAATAGCAAGCTTTGTATAGGGACATTTCCAGCCCTTATCAACAAACAGGAATATTGTTCTTGTCGTAAGAACCGTTGTTGCAAAAATCACACCGCCCACAAGAGAATAATAAGCAGTTCCGAGAGACAGCGTAAGGAACAGAAGAAAAAGTCCCAGAGCAAAGGATATACCGCCGTAATAAACACGGATTTCGGTTTTTCCGGCATTATCAATCGGCTTTATTGAAAAGCTTTCGGCATTTTTCAGAGGCTTTGCAATAAAAACCACCGCCATTCCCCAGAAATAGCCGATAAGGCAGATAACAGCAAAAAGTGCGGGCGGATTAGCAGTCCATAATTCCTTTAACATAGTTTATATCTCCTTTTTAATTATTTCAATAAGGGTATTCCGTTTTCGTCGAAACGGACTTTTTTTATTCTTGTGTGGCGACAGGGATCATAGAGGGATTCTTCACAGAATGTTCCGCAGTTTTTATCAAGATGCGACGACGGTCTTGCATGATATACAAGAAGAAGCTCTCCGGTTTCATCATACACAAAGCTGTTATGTCCGGGACCCGCCTCACCCGTGAGATCAGCGGTTGAAAGGACAGGCACGGGAAGCTTTTTCCATGATAAAGGATTCATAAGGTCAGAGCCTTTATCAGCTTCAAGCCGTCCTATGCAGTATTCGGCACCCGTTCCGGAGGCAGAAAAGAAAACATAAATTTTATTTTCCGTTTCAAGCACCGCCGCACCTTCATTTACACGGCATACGACTTTTTCCCAGTCATATTCGGGCTTTGAAAGAAGAATGGGCTTTGTTTTTAATTTCCACGGCATTTCTTTTGATGCTTCAGCCATAAAAAGTGAAGAGTCTCCTTCAATCTGTGCCCAGATAAGATAGTGCTTTTCGTTATATGTGAAATATGTCATATCAAGAGAAAAGCATCTGAAAGAAAGGTCATCTGAATCAGTTTTTTGTACAACTCCCATTTCTTCCCAGTTGCTTGTACAGGGATTTGTTTCTTTGCAGCGAAGAACATATGGCTTTATATCCCATTTATTATCACTTGTGGCGGCGGCAAAAAAGATATACCACTTTCCGCCGATAAGGTGAATTTCAGGTGCCCATATATGCCGTGACATAATACCGCTTTCGTGGGCCTTCCATACGGTTATTTCTTCTGCCGTCGATAGCTCTTCAACTGTCCTTCCCGCTCTTAAAATTATTCTGTCATAGCCGTGAAGCTCGTCTTTAAAAGCAGGATATGATGCCGTAAAATAATATGTACCGTCAGGCCCTTTTGTGATAAAAGGATCTGCCCTTTCCTCGATGAAAGGATTTCTGTATTCTTTCATAGTCTCACCGCGATTATTTTTCATCATTGTATAATAAAAGTAACAATATTGTCAATTTAATATTATTTTTGAAAAAACAGTAGAAATATAAAAATCATTGGTGTATAATCACATAAATTGATGTTGAATATCAAAAGCCCGAAATTTAATACTTCGTGCAACAGATTTTTAACAATTATATTTTTAGTTTTCTATTCACAGGCTGGTGATTCTTATGAAAATTATAGTCGTCGGTTGCGGTAAAATCGGTACCGCTCTTATTGACAGTCTTTCTGCCGAAGAACACGATATTGTCGTTATTGACTCAAACACAAAGGTTCTTGAAGAAATCAACAATATTTATGATGTTATGTGTGTTTGCGGAAACGGTGCGGACTCGGATGCACTTGAGGAAGCAGGTGCAGGAAAAGCGGATTTGTTTATTGCGGTTACCAATTCTGATGAACTAAATATGCTCAGCTGCTTTTTTGCAAAGAAAATGGGGGCTCAGCACTCGGTGGCAAGAATAAGAAAAACGGACTACAATGATAAATCCCTCGGATTTATGAAGCAGACACTTTCTCTTTCAATGCCCATTAATCCCGAATACAGAGTTGCACAGGAGTTTTATAACATTCTGAAAATGCCCTCTGCGGTAAAGATTGAAACCTTTTCCAGCGGCGGCTTTGAAATGATTGAGCTGCGTCTCAAGCCCGACTGCTCTCTTCACGGAATGACACTTATGGAGCTGCGAAGCAAATCAAAGGCAAATTTCCTTATCTGTGCCGTTCAGCGTGACGGAAAAGTGTTTATCCCTTCCGGTAACTTTATGCTTCAGGGCGGCGATAAAATAGGCGTTACCGCAAATCAGACGGAAATTCTGAAATTTCTCAAGGAACTGAATCTCATTCAGAAGCAAACCAAAAATGTTATGATTCTCGGCGGAAGCCGTATTGCATATTATCTTGCAAAAAGGCTTATCAATGCAGGAAACAATGTTAAAATAATTGAAAAAGACCTCACAAGATGTGAAGAAATAAGTGAGCTTCTTCCTGCAGTTTCTATGATTCACGGTGACGGCACCGAACAGGAAGTGCTTCTTGAAGAAGGAATAGAGGATATGGATGCATTCGTTGCCCTTACGGGAATTGACGAAGAAAATATTCTTATTTCCTATTTTGCACAGAAAAAAGGTGTTCCTAAGGTCATAACAAAAGTAAACCGTGAAGAGCTTTCAGAGCTTGCGGACGAAATGGGCCTTGATTGTGTAATATCTCCGAAAAAAACGGTTGCCAATATGCTCACTCGATATGCAAGAGCTTTGGAAAATTCAATGGGCAGCAAGGTGGAAACTCTTTACAGACTTATGGATTCAAACATTGAAGCTTTGGAATTTACCGTTAGTCAGGATTTTGTCAGCGTAAATATTCCGCTTAAAGATATGTCTCTGAAGCCAAATGTGCTGATTGCAGGCATAATAAGAGGCAGAACAGCAATTATCCCCGACGGTGACTCGGTAATTCTCCCCGCAGATAAAGTTATTGTAATTTCTGCAGACAAAAAGCTTCACGACCTTTCGGATATTTTAAGATATATTTAATTAGGGACAAGATAGCTTATGAATAAAAAAATAGTTCTTAATATTCTCGGCAAAATCATCTGGATAGAAGCACTTCTTCTGCTTCTGCCTGTTACGGTTTGTCTGATTTTCAAGAACAGTTCAATATGGGCGTTTCTTATAACAATCGGAATAGCAGTTCTTGCTGCAATTCCGCTGACATTTTTCTGCAAAACGGACAACAAGGTCATTTATTCAAAAGAGGGCTTTGTTATTGTTTCCCTTGCGTGGATAGCGATGTCGGTTATCGGTTGTCTGCCCTTTGTTATTTCGGGCGAAATTCCCTCTTTTATTGATGCGTTTTTTGAAACGGTAAGCGGATTTACCACAACGGGTGCTTCTATACTTACGGATATTGAAAGTAAAAGTGAAGGTATACTTTTCTGGAGAAGCTTCACTCACTGGATAGGCGGTATGGGTGTTCTTGTGTTTGTTATGGCACTGTCTGCAGGACTTCCAGACCGTTCAATTCACATTATGAGAGCGGAAATGCCCGGTCCCAAAATTGATAAGCTCGTCCCCAAGGCTCATGAAACAGCAAAGATTCTTTATTATATATATATCGGCATAACTGTAACAGAAATTATAATTCTTGTGATATGCAAAATGCCGCTTTTTGAAGCCATAGTTCACACCTTCGGAACCGCAGGAACGGGCGGCTTCGGCATCAAAGGGGACTCAATTGCAGGTTACTCCCCCGCAATTCAATGGGTTATTGCTGTGTTTATGTTCATTTTCGGAATAAACTTCAATCTCTACTATCTTTTGCTTTTGAAAAGAGTTAAATCCGTTCTGAAAAGCTCAGAGATGTGGGTATATGTCGGTGTGGGTATCGTGTCCTGTGTTCTTATTGCTTTAAATATTTACAGCTCCTGTGAAAGCTTATCGGAAGCCGTAAGACTTTCCGCTTTTCAGGTTTCCTCAATTATGACAACCACAGGGTATGCCACCGCAGACTTCAACCTGTGGCCCGGTTTTTCAAAAGCATTACTTTTCGTTCTGATGTTTATGGGGGCATGTGCAGGCTCAACCGCAGGCGGTCTTAAAGTTTCCCGCGTTATAATTCTTATAAAAGGTATGAGAAGAGAGCTTACAAGACTTCTTCATCCCAGAAGCATTAAAACTCTTAAACTTGAAGGAAAACGTCTTGATGAACAGACAATTTCTTCAACCGCATCATATCTCACTGTTTATACAGCCTGCATTGTTATGATATTCCTGCTTCTGAGCATTGACAGATTTGATTTTGAAAC
>JAZSJT010000016.1:0-78963 GCA_045534425.1 Acutalibacteraceae bacterium
GTTACCTATTATATTGGTTACACTCATGCACATTATCTGAACGGAACACCCACGGTTACTACCGATACGTCAGATGTGCCTGAAAATCTTTCTGCACTTTCTGATTATATTGATTATGTATCAACCGGTGACTTTAAGAGATATTATGATCTCTACGCTGACGATTCCTCAAGTCTTTATCAGATGGATGTGGAATTTCTTTCAACCGTAGAAGAAGAGTATCTGGTATATCATAATGAAGTTCTTAAAGAAGGTAATCAGGTTGATTCCAAATATATAAACCATTATCTTGCAAACGGTAATATCGCCGGTGTTCCGATGATGTCTCAGTATCGTCAGTTCGCCAATGCTTGTTCTGGTGTTGTTATAGCTATTTCTTATCGCGATTACGCTGAATGGATGTCTTTGGGCAAGCATGTTGACGGATATATTGACCGTGATGCTTATAAAGACTGGCAAGATCCGAGAAATCCTGAACACAGAGCTAATCTTGTTGCTCTTCTTGAAGATTCTGTTGAAATCGAAAATAAGATAGAACCTATGAATAATACAGAAGACGGGCAAGGTATCTATGATGCGATTGTTGAAAATTTCGGATTCAGTAAAGAACTTTTTGATAATCATCAGAAAACCATTCAGGACCTTATTGATATCTGGGATATCACAGCTCTTTATGATGAAATCGCTTTCCGTATGGAAAATGACGAAACCGTATATTTCGGTGATGACACATCCAAATGGGGTGCAAAGAACTATTTAAGCTATCCCTATACATCCGCGGGTGAGATTTGCCCTGTTGACAATGAAATGCTCGAACAGGTTACCGGCTATTTCAATGGCTGGAAGAACAAGTTTGCCGGTATGGATCAGGAAGTTGTTGCTGCAAGATTTGATGAGCTCGGCGAAGTTTCCTATCAGGACTTCCTTGATTTTACAGCTGAGCTTAACAAAGAAGTTGCGTACAGAGGCCACGAAGTTACTTTTATGGGCTTCTTCACATATTTTGAAGCGGTAAGACATGAAAGATATCATCTTGTTTCATGGAAATCTGTAGCAAATCTTGTCGGCGTTGCTGCCGGAAAGGCCAAAGACCTCAGAGCTGCATACAATAATGCGGTTGCTTCCTTTGGTGAAGAAAGAGCAAAGCAGATTTACGGTACATATCCCGATATAATTGATGAATTTGCAAAGTCTCTTTATGAAATTATTTATGATAAATCATATCAGCAGCATTATACTCTTCTTGACAGTGCTTATGATATTACAAGCTCCGGTACATATGACGGTACTGCAGCCGATGAGGTTGACAACTCAAACTTCTCTGCTGTCAAGAGAGGCGTTAAGAACATAGATAACGAGCTCTATGAGTGGGTTATCAACAACTGTGACAGTGCACAGTTTGCTACAGGCACTCTGGTAACATGGCACAGCTTTATACCTCTTTATGAAACTGCTGCTGCAAATGTTGTTGCACAGGCTTGGAATGCTTTCAAGCAGGTTCAGCTTGACACACCCGCAGGTTCAAAGTATTACACCACTCGTTATGCCCTTCCTCAGGATATGGTTCGTGAAGACTATCTTGATGAGGATGACTATTTGGTAACAGAAGATAAAATTCTTACTGTTATCGGTAAGCTCGACTCCTTCATTACATCCGATGCTTTCACAAAGCTTATCGGTGTATACCGTGAAACAGAGGAGCCCGAGCTTGACGAGGACGGAAATCCCACAGGAAATATGCTTCCTGCCGTTCACAATCTTTCCGAATATATTGAAAACCTCCTTCATGATATGCTCTTCCAGGATGAGATGATTAACACCATTGTTTCTGCTCTCTATCCTATGCTCGTTGATCTCATCGGTGGCCTTATCGGCGATCTGTTCAAGCCTGACGGTTTGCTTGCCTCAGAGCTTCCCGGTGCAGTTGTAACACCCTCCGATTCAACAGCAAACGGTGCAATAACTCTTACTGCTATTCCTCAGGATGCAGTTGATGTGCTTGAAGGTACTCTTAATGCCTTCCTTGACGGTAATAAGGGTACAGCATACCTTGCCGATGCATTCGCTCAGTTAGGTCTTTCCTTCTATCCCAATACTTTTGCAAATGCACTCGCTAATACTGCTAACGGTAAAGCAGGTAAGTACAATGCCCTTATTACCAATCTCCGTGCCTCCGGCAGAGACTGGAACAATATGGATAAGTACGGTAATAACGACGGTGAACTTACAGTAGAAGATTTTGAAGCATATTCATGGGGTGTTAACGATTACGACAGCTTCTGTGTTGCAATCGGTGACGTTTTCTCATCAGTTCTTCCTCTTCTTCAGGTTCTCTTTACAAACTATACTTATTCCTGCACAGCTTCTAACCTTCTTTATGCAACCTCCCCGAATATCCATGTTGAATATGGTATTTTGAAAGCAGACGTAAATAATGTTACCGTTTGGGGTGACCTTCACCTTACTCTTAACGGTGTTCAGGGTTATAACAATATCTGGGGTACTCTCTTTGAAACTATCGGTATCACAAATACCATAGCAAATAATAACCCCACGGTTCAGAATCCCCTTTCCACCACATTTGGTAATTCAGGAAATACTGCAACAGCGGCACAGTTTGCAAATGCTCTCTTTGTACCTCTCCTTGCTCTTATTGACAAAGTTGCTGAAAAGCCCATTGATACTGTAATGAGTATTATTCCCAACCTCATGCAGAGTGTTGCTTACAACTTTGTTCAGCCCATGCTTGGTGCTCTTAAAACAAACATCCATCTTACTGCAACTCTTCATGACCTTAATGCAAGCGGTGGCTTCATTTCATGGGTTGTTGACCTCCTTCAGGGTACGGTTTGTAACCTCATCGGCGGTCTTATCGACTTTAATTTCGAACTTGATCTCGGTAACCTTCTTGACCTTCAGGATCTTCTCGGTGTTGAAGACCTTTCCGATATCAACGGTATCATTGACCACTTCCTTCTTCCCTCAGAGGATGAAGAAGAGGAAGAAGCTGCCGCAGATGAAGGCGACGGCGACGGTCCCGTGCTTGACTTTTCAACAATTACTATACCTACCATCAACGCAGGTCAGTGGGCATCTTACGGTCAGCATCAGATAGTTTCATCTATCAGAACACAGAACCTTAACGATACAAACCTTGGTGCAGGTCAGAGACATACAATTGTTGCCGACAAGGCAGATATGCTTTATGCTATCATCACATGGCTCCTTGACTTTATTTCTGTTGACGGTAATCTTTCCGGTCTTCTTGCAACCTTCGGTGCAGGTGAGCTTCCTGCTGAAGTAGATGCAATTCTCGGCAGTGTCGACGCTGACAATGCTCTCGCAGCTCTCGTTGAGCTCTTCCTTCCCCAGGACTATTCACTTCAGGATTATGACTGGTATCAGTCCAATGAAGACGGCTCAAGATATAACCTTACAGCCGCAGACTTTGTATATCTCAAATATGCAAACAACTGGACAAGAGAAAAGGCAGAATACCTTTATAATAATGTTGACGCTATGGCTAACACCATCGTTAATATGATTGATTCTGATCTTCTCAAGGATTATAACGGCAATGTAAACCTTTATCTTCAGGATCTCATCAATTCAATGTTCAATAACGAAGGTATTATGAACGTTGTTGACCTTGTAAACAGTCTCGGTGAAAAACTTGCCGGTGAAGAAATGATTGTTAATCTTGTTAAGGATCAGATTTCCTCCGGCGGTGCAGATACAGGCGTTGACCTTCTCACATGGTATAAGTCCTTCGGTTATTTAACATATGACTATTCTCCCAAGTATGATGAGGAAACAAATGAACTCATCGTTGATGAATACGCTCCTCTCAAGCCCGGTGAAGCAGGCTATGTAAACGAATTCCCTGCACTTGCAGTTGAAGTTAAGGATAAGCTTAACGAAGACGGCTCTGTTGCAACCGACGATGACGGTAACGCTATCAAAGAATATTTCTGGTATGTAAACGGCAAGCCTCTTGTTGACGGTGCCGAAGATGCACGTGAAATATTCACAGAGATATTCTGTGAACTCTTAAAGCCCCTTACTCCCATTTTAGGACTTCTGTTCACAGGTACTGACCTTGAGCTCTTTAATAAGGCTATCGTTATCAACGGTGCTGAATGTTATAATGGTGCAATTATTCCTGTATATGAAATGCTTGGTATTTACGACCTTTATACACAGGAAGAGTATAATGCAAACTTTAAAAATGACTCTGCAGCAGGCTTTGAATACCTTGTAAACAAGCTCTTTGACAGAGTTACTGAACTTCTCACAATCGAAACCGTTATGATAGACGGTGCTATGGTTGAATACGGTCCCATTCAGAAGGTAATTGATTTACTTCCCCATCTGTTCTATTTCATTCAGTCAGACGGTATTTCAACTCTTCTCAAGAACCTTCTCCATCCTATTTGGAATCTTGTTGATTCAATCCGTCCGATAGCAGACGTAAATCTTGATGCATTTATACATCAGTTCCTTGCAGGTTATCTGGGACTTGTATACGACAAGAATGACACAGTAAATTATCCTTCAGCTCCTCTTGTAGATCTTCTTTTAGGTCTTCTTGACATTGGTGGTGATGCACCTGAATATTCAGTTGAACAGGCTGCAAAGGATAAGGACCTTGTTGACGGTATTTTCAAGCTTTCAATTGAAAAGCTTAACCTTGAAGCAATTTACTTTGTTGTTGAAACAATGTTCGGATTTGATCTTTCACCTCTTTCCTATGCACTTGAAGGAATGTGCGTTCCTTACTCAAGAGACGGTGAAGCATACGGTGTTAGAGCATACAATTCCAAGTCCGGCAAGACAGCATATACACTTGACTACAACGGACCCGATACATTGACGGTAACATTCTCCGCAATTATCGACCTTCTTCTCTACGGAAATAACGCTGCAGCTCTTGATAATATGCTCGGCTTGGTTAAGGAAGCTGCTCCCGACGGTGAAGGAAACCTTGACAATGTATCTGCAGCAGGTATCCTTGAAACACTCAAAGTTATTTTTGATGACAAGACAGACTCAATGGGCGAGCAGCCCAACTGGGACTATCTCCTTGAAGGCAAATATGTGTATGGTATTGCAAACGACGGCAATTTAGACTATAACATTTCAACCGAATGGGTAGATGGTGACTATCAGACACTTCAGAAATATTCAGACCTTTCAATGTATCACTCCATCAACAACCTCAACTATTACACTGACTGGACAGAAGATACTGCAAAGGCAACTGATGAAATTCTCAAGAACCTTCTTGACTATATTGTTCCCATGATTGATGAAGATGCAACAAGCTTCAAGTCATTCATCAATGATCTTCTCGCAACAGAAGTATTCCATGCGGACACAATAAAGATGCTTGCAGGTCTTATGGGTGACCTCTTCAATATGATTCCCATGGAGCTTCTTTCAATTATCGACAATATGCTCGAGATTGACCTTTCCTCTTGGGTATCCTATGTGGAATACGTACAGATTCTTGATGAAGAAGGAAATGCAACAGGCGAATATGAATATGCTGCAAAAGAAAACCACAAGTGGTGGGCAGACGCTGAAGCAGCAGATTATATTGACAATAAGGATGAATTCCTTGCAGCAATCACAGAAATGCTCACTCCTGCAGCAAGCCTTCTCGGAATAATCTTCCTTGGCTCTGACTACAGACTCTTCCACACAATCGGTTCCGGACCCGATGCAGGTGCTCCTGAAACCGGTGACGGTTCCTACGGTTCAGATGCAATCGTTATCAACGGTCTCAATGCATATGCAAAGGGCATCGTTCCCATCTTTGAAGCTCTTGGTCTTGACCTTACAAGCTACAAGCCTGAAAAATATGAGCTCGGCAGTGAAAACGGAGCAATGGTTTACGACGAAGAACTCTTTGTTCACGACTTTGTTGAAATCATTTCCAATTTCATTGATATGATCATTGAAGATCCCGTAAACTGGCTCGTTGATACACTTCCCGGTCTCATTTACTTCATCAATGCAAACGGTCTTTCAACATCACTTATGAACATTGTTGATTCTCTTATCGGTGTTCTTGACGTTGTAAACGGTCTTCTTGATGAAGATAAGCAGATTGATATTACAAATCTTGAAGGTATTGACCTTACAAATCTTAATCTCGCAACAATATTCGGCATTCTCGAAAGCACACTCGGTATTGTTATAAGAGAAGATCTTGTCAACTATATCAAGTATCTCTATGTAGGTCAGCTTGAAGCATTCACATCCGCAAACGGACAGACTGCGTTCACAATGACATATTCTGATGTTGAAGAACGTCACGATATGATAACAATCCTTCTTTCACTTGTTCTTGAAATCGTAACAGACGAAGGAACAACTTTTGACGAAAACGGTGTTCTGGTTGATTATAACAACGCAGCCGCTATCGACAAGCTTATCAACGGTGAAGAATCAGACGATACATTAGTACAGGATATCGTCGGTGCTCTCAGAAATCCCGAAAGTGTTATCTATAAGGATATCAACTGGAACTACTTTGATAAGAATGTTGACCTTACCGAAACAGACGCAGACGGCAAGATCATAGTTCCGGGCTATGCATTCCAGTACCTCAACTACACAACAGACTGGACATATGAAAGTGCAGCAAAGACATCTGAAGGCTTTGAAGACCTTGTTCTTGCAATCCTCAATATGACAGGTGTTGTTGAAGATGAAAATGCAACAGTATCCTCAACTCTTAAAGAGCTTCTCAACCTTGAAGACATCTTCACAGGTGAAACACTCCAGAGTCTTCTTGACCTTGTAGCTCCTCTTCTCTTCGGTGAAGATGCAGTGCTTCACGAAACTCTCATTGAGCTCATTGGTGTAATTCTCGGTGCAGAACTCACCCAGTGGAACAATGAATATGCTTTCGAAACAAAGATTGCAGGCGAAACATATGAAGTTGACGCAACAAACGGTCTCTCCTACAGAGATGTTGACGGCGTAAAGACATACGGAATTGAAACACGTGATGAATTCATCACAGGTGCTGCAGTTCTCTTCGCACCCGCATACAGACTTCTCAGCTGGCTTCTCTTCGGTGATGATTATGAATTCTTCAACGGAAACACAGAAGCTACTGCAGGCGATGTTCTTATCACAATTCAGGGCTCCAACGGCTATAAGGAAGGTCTTGCTCTTCTTCTCGAAGCTCTCGGATGCACAGGTCTCGGTCTTGAAGCAAAGTATAAGACTGTTGATGATAAGGGAAATATCACTGTTGATATGGAACTCTTTATTAAGGACCTTGCAACTGTTCTCTTCACAAGAATTGACGAACTCCTTAATAATCCCGTAACAGAAATCGTTAACCTTATCCCCGAGCTTCTTTACTTCATCAATGCAGGCGGACTTCAGGTATCCGTTGGTAACCTTGTAGCAGGTCCTCTTAACCTTGTAAATGCATTTGCAAGTCTCATTTCAGATGCTGAAGGTGAAGTAAACATAGATGTTCTTCTTCAGGATCTCCTCAGAGATGCAACAGGTAACGAAGAGCTTATATTCACACTTGACGGCATCAACCTTCAGTATGTATTCGAAATCGTTGAAATGTTCACCGGTCTTGAAATCACTGATGTTGTCGGCAACAAGCTTGGTCTCTTCTATATGGGCGAAATTATCCGTTATAACTCCGCAGGCGGTAAGCTCGCATACAAGATGAGATTTACAAATGATGAAGACTTTGCAGACTTCATTACAATCCTTCTTTCATTCGTAATTGACGTAGCTCTTTGGGACGGCAATGCTGCTGCACTTGAAGAACTTATCGGTCTTGAACCCGGACTCGTTCAGGGTATAGTTAAGGCTATTAAGGAAAGCTATACAATTGAGATTAAAGATATTGATTGGTTCTATTTCGATGAAAGCATTGATACAACTGAAAACGAACTTGATCTCAATGATGTAGAATTCATACCCGGAACTACAACTGTAGATGTTCCCGGCAGAACAATCAACTACATTGAATATGCAAGTGACTGGAACGAACAGACTGCAGATTATATATTCCAGAACAGAAATGAAATCATTTCAGCAGTTCTTTCAATGACAGGCAACAGTGCAACAACTGTTGGTGAAATTCTTGCAAACAGCTTCTCACTCAATGAAGATCTTTACACTGCAGATAACCTTAATGCAATTCTTGACCTCGTTGCAGGACTTACAGAAAGCATTGATGCTGCAATCATAAATCTTCTCGGCATAATCCTTAATGTTGACCTCAGTGTTTATAACACAATGGCAAGATTCACAGAAGAGCAGATTACAAACAGAACCTCCTTCGTTCAGGGACTTTATCAGGTGCTTTATCCTGTATTCCCCGTACTCGACTGGATTCTCTTCGGTGACGATCTCCAGTTCTTTGATAAGGACACAGATCTTAATAACACAACTGCAAATAACAGTGATATTCAGGTTCTTATCAACCTTCCCGGTGCAGAAGGCTTTAAGTATGCTTTTGTTCCTCTCTTTGAGGCTCTCGGCGTAACAATTCCCGCTGTCAAGGCAGAAGACAAGACAGCAGATGTCTTCTACACACTTGTAAACAATGTGCTTGCTCGTGCAGAAGCAATTCTCGCTAACCCCGTAGATGAAGCTCTCGCACTTCTTCCCAACCTCATTTACTTCATCAATGCAAACGGACTTTCCGTTATTGTAAACAACCTTGCAGGCGGCGTTCTTGCTCTCCTTGATACAGTAAATGAAGTTCTTCCCGAAGAAGATAAGATAAGCATTGAAAAGTTCCTTGCTGATGCACTCGATGTGGAAGAAGAAGCAATCAAGCTCGACAATCTTGATCTTCTCTATCTCCTCGGTATCGTTGAAGAATTTACAGGTCTTGAAATTATAGACGTTGTTTCTGACTCTAAGATTGATAAGTTCTATCTCGGTCAGATGACATACTACACATCAGCAAACGGCAAGCCCGCATTCAGAATGGAATATTCTGCAACAGAGGGCGGAGCAGAAATGCTCACAATCATTGTAAACCTTCTTCTTGAAGTTGCTCTTTATAAGGATGCTGAAAAGGGCATAGACAACATAGCAGCTCTTGAAACTCTTCTTGACCTTGAACCCGGAACAGTCAATGACATCATTGATATCATTCCTCTTCTCGGTGCAGAGCCCAACTATGTTGACTTTGACTGGAACTATATGGGCGGAGAAATTGATCCCGTAACATACGATATCACTCTTCCCAAGACAGCATTCATGAACTACTTCACTTATAATTCTGATATTACTCAGGAAACAGCAAACTTCTTCTATGACAACATTGGCAATCTTGTTACAGGCATCCTCAAAATGACAGGTGCTGAAGAAGATGCAGATACAGTAGAAGAAATACTCGCAGGTGCTTTCAACCTCTATCAGGCTGAATACCTCAATGCAATCGTTGATCTTACATCTGAGCTTTATAACCTTCTTGATGAAAAGCTTCTTGAAGTTGCAGGTATGGTTCTCGGTATTGACGTAGCAGTATGGAAGGACATGGAATTCACAGATGCTGAAATCTATGACGCAAACACCTTTGCTGCAGGTCTTACAGAAGTAATTTCTCCCATATTCAGAGTTCTTGACTGGCTCCTCTTCGGCGACAGCTATGAATTCTTTGTAAAGAACGAATTAGATGAAAACGATGAATTTGTAACACTTCTCAAGATAGCCGGTAACGAAGGCTACAAGTACGGTCTTGCTCCCATTCTTGAAGCTATCGGCGTGGATCTTCCCACTCTCGTTCCCACACCTACCTGTGCTACAATGTTCAGACCGATTATCGATGCAGTTCTTGCAAGATATGACGAAATCATGGGCGACGTAGTAAATGAAGCTCTTGAGCTTCTTCCCAACCTTCTCTACTTCATCAATGCAAACGGTCTCGGCACAGCAGTAAATAACCTCGCAGGTTCCGTACTCAATGTAATTGATGTGCTTAACGAAAACGGCATAGTTGATCTTGATATCGAAGAACTTATCGGTATAGATATCACTAACCTTGATCTTGAAGCAGTATTCACACTTCTTGAGGATATGGAGGTTCTCGGTGACTTCGAATTCAACAATGCATTCAGAGGTTACACAACTGTAAATGATGACGGAACAATAACATTTGTACGTGATGTAAACGGCGAAAACATTCTTCAGAAGTTCTACATCGGCGATGTCGATCCTTATATCTCATCCTCAGGCGAGCTTGCTTACAAGATGCATCTCACAGAGGAGTCCCGCGGTGATATAATCGTACTCCTTCTTTCACTCGTGCTTGACCTTGTTCTCTACGGTGATAACGCAAGTGCAATTGAAGAGGCACTTGAGCTTGATGAAGGTCTTATCAAGTCAATTGCAGCTCTCCTTGCACAGAAGGTAGAATTCACTCCTGCAGGAATGAATTGGGTATATTTCCTCGATCTTGAAGGTGAAGAACTTGATGCAGCTATTGAAAACGCTCTTTCAGGCAAGTTCAATGAGCTTCCCGAGCTTCCCGAGCGTACGCTCCATTACATCGAATACGATAACAACTGGAATGAAGAAGCAGCATCTTATCTTATAGATAACCTTCCCGATATCGTAGATCTTGTAATTGCAATGGCTACAGATTCCGCAAGTCTTAACGAGTTCATCTCACAGAACCTTGACATCTACACTAACGAAATGGCTAACACCATTATCGGTGCAGTGGCAGATCTCCTTAAGGATCTTGATGAATATCTTGTTACAGCAGCAGGTGCACTTCTCGGTGCAGATGTTGAAGCTCTCATAAACTATGAAGCAACAAATGTAACCGACAAGGCAAGCTTCTGTAAAGCACTTGCAACAGCATTCGGCGGCGTAGGCGAGATTCTTGACCTCGTTCTCTTCGGCGAAGACTACGAGCTTCTTACAAAGCTTGAAAACGGCGAACCCGCAATGCTCACAATCTCCGGCGGCGACGGATATATAAACGGTCTTGCACCTATCCTTTCAATGCTCGGTGTTGATACAAACATTGGTGAGATTCCCGCAGCAGTCGGTGAACTCTCCGTAACAGAACAGGTTCTTGAAACAATTCTTCTCAGAGTTTGTGACAGAATCGACGAAATCCTTGCAAATCCCTTTGACGAAGTATTTGATGTTCTTCTTAATCTCTTCTACTTCGTAAATGCAGACGGAATTACAGCTGCAGTCAACAACATCCTTCTTCCCGTAAACTACATCCTTGAAGGTGTAGGCTCCATTCTCGGTGAGGATATGTCTCTTTCAGAGCTTATAGGCTTCGATCTTTCAGACCTCAGCTTTGAAGCTATCTGTGACATCCTCAAGACAGAGACCGGTATCGATCTCTGGGGTGCAGCAGGTGACTATCTCGGAAACTTCTACTTCGGTGAACTTGAATATTATGAGTACGCTGCAGGTAAGGGTGCATTCAAGATGGTTTACACCGAAGATGAAGAAGCACACGACTTCATCACAATCGTTCTTTCAGTAGTTCTCGATACATTTGCATATCCCGGAAATAAGGATGCTCTTGTAGAGCTCTTCGGCGAAGACGGCGAAGGAATCTATAACACAATTATGGCATTCCTCACAGATGCAGAAGTTGAAGTTCCCATGAAGCCCTATCAGTGGCTCTTCACTGAAAGTGCTGATTCAGGAAAGGTATTCTCACCTGTATCAGGCGAAGGTCTCTATAACTATATGTACGGTGAACTTTACACAAGAGAAATGGGCGAATATATTACAAAGTGGCTTCCCAGCTTCATTGATACTATGATCGTTCTCCTCGGCGTAGAGGCTCCCGGCGGTGATGTTTATGACGGTCTCCAGGATATCTTCGACCAGCTTATCGGTTCATCACTCTATAAGACTGATCTCCTCGAAACAGTTGCAGATGCACTCAAGGGACTTATCGGTGACCTTAAAGAAAGCATCGGTGAAGAACTCTTCACACACATCGCTAACATCCTTGACAAGGCTCTCGGTGTGAACGTAGCATACTGGGATACCTACGAAGTAACACCTATCGCAGAAGGCGATAAGGAAGCATTCATTAACGGACTTCTCGATATCCTTGTTCCTGTATATCCCTTACTTGCATTCCTTCTTACTGACGAAGACCTCGCATTCTTCAACAAGGATGACGGTATTGACGGCAGCGTAGTATCAGATAAGAACAGCTATGTAATTATCCAAGGTGCTGAAGGCTATGCATACGGTATCATCCCGATTCTTGAAGCATTCGGTTATGATAACGATAAGATTATGACTCCCGAAGAATATAAGGCTGCAGCAGCAGGTGATCCCAAGAATCTCCTCAGAGGCATTCTTGATCCTATCCTTGCTCGTGTTGATGCAATTCTTGCAGATCCCATTGATGAATTACTCGCTACTCTTCCCGGTATCGTATACTTCCTCAACTCCAAGGGACTTGACACAGCATTCAACAACGTAATCAATGCAGTAATCAGAGTTCTTGAAACAATCGAACCTCTCACAGGTGAAATTGATCTCTACGAAGTAATCGGCTTCAACTTCGAGGTTGATATTGAAGGTCTCATTGATCAGCTTCTCACAGGCCTTGCAGAAGACACAGGCTTCGAACTCACTGAAGTTGCAATGGAAGCTATCACAGAGCTCACTCTCGGTGAAGTAATCTCCTACACATCCAAGAACGGTGAAACAGCATACACAATGGTTTATGCTACAGGTGCTGACAGTGTTGACTTCGTAACAGTACTTCTCAGACTTGTGCTTACATTCGTATCCAGCAAAGACAATGTAATAGCTCTTGAAGGAATCCTTGCGGATAGCCTTACAGGCGACGGTTACACATTCCTTTGCTCACTTCTTGAGAACTTCTCACAGATGGCAGCAAGCGAAAACGGTATGGATGAAATTATGTACACCGTATATCAGATCTTCTATGCAGCAAACGTTGCAGCTCACAAGACAAATGACTGGCTTGAAGAGTTCAACGGTGACTACACATTCCTCGGTCAGCTCTTCGAAACAAGTGATCTTGCATTCATGCGTGAAATTAAGAACTCTCTCGGCGGACTTCTTAACAAGTACGTAGGAGACATCATCACTCCCGATGAAGGCGTAGCTCCCAACGGATTTATCAAGTTCTTCCAGAAGATTGCTGAATTCTTCCAGAAGATTGCTGAATTCTTCAAGAATCTCTTCTCATAAGTTCAATTAGTCTTATTGAAGACTGAATAAAAACATCGGGTGTTCTTAGGAACACCCGATAGTTTTGCACTATTATGCTAAATATGAAGCACAGGTTATGAAATCGTGAAGAATAAGATGACAATGAAAGCTTTTTATATTTAGTGTGCAACAGAAAACACCGCTCCGGGGAGCGGTGTTTTCTGTTTAAAGGATAAAAGAAAGATGGGGATAAAAGGGGTAATCAAAAAAAAGAAAAGGAAGGTATATAAATAAAGATTATTTATTGATATATAAAGCTCATGCAGCAGAATCACTGTTCACACGGCGTGTGCCTTCAGGCTTCACGGGTGTATAAGTAAATTCTTCATTAAGTCTTTCTCTTCTCAACATTTCACGCACGGCTTTGTTTTTTCTCAGCTTTCTTAAAACAGCACGGATTATCTTATCTTCAAAGGCAACGAAGCGTTCCTCATGCATAAAGCCCCAGACAATGAAGAGAGTGAATAAAACTTCTAAAACGATTATAACTGAAAGTATTGGTGACATAATAATATTTCCTTTCCGATAAAAGATTTATGTTTCGAACATTTGTTTTGTTTCTGTGATTGTATTGTACATCATAAATTTTCATTTGTCAACACAAATGTTCGGAAAATGTCGAAAGTCGGTACCATAAATGGGACACTGTTTAGTGGCTTGTGTCTTTTGTTAAAGAATAACACAATATATTGTGGTTGTCAAGCCTTTCGACACAAATAGAACGCTCGGTATATAATAAAAAATTTTTCGATTTTGTTCGGTTCTAATCTGCTTTTTACATAAAAGACGAAAATCCGAAAATAATGCTGAATACAGTCGTAATAAATATAAATTTGCATTAGTGTTTTTTAGAATATTAAATATTTTAAAAGCATTGACAAAAAAGAAAGGGAAATTTAAAATGAAAATGAAATGAGATATTTTTTCGAAATAAAGAAAGGGGAGAGCAGTATGAAAAACAGACGTAAAATTATGTTAATAACAGCAGCAGCTGTTACTGTTTTGTTTTCGATTATATTTTCTGTTTATATCCTGTCGGGTGAAAAGAAAGATGAGTCAGAAAAGCTTCCTGTAACGATTCTCGGTTCAGGCAGTGATTATATTGATGTGTCTGTTGAAATAACTGACATTTCCCTTGACGGTATAAGGCCCTTTGTGAAGATAAAATGGAAAAACAGCGGAAGCATTGATTGCGTATTCGGAAGTGAATATGATATAAGAATTAAAAAAGAAGACGGCAGCTTCATATCAACCCTTAATAATGATATATGGACTTCCATTGCATATATTCTTGAAGGCGGCAGGGAAACTACAAAAATTTATTATATTGATGATAAAACAGTCCCCGAAGGAGGAACCTACCGCTTTATATCGCATTTCAATACTGAAGCCAACGGAATAAGAAGTGATGATTATTCGGTTTATATTGAATTTTCAACCGAAAGAGGAGTTTCGGGCAGAGGGGACAGGCTGTTTGGTATTCATAAAGTAATTTATGATAACGGAAATTCGCAGGAGGCTGTAAAAGCCGAAAATCTGCCCCATATAAGACTTTCTCCGGCAATGGTGCTGTGGGTTATTGAAGACGGAAAATGGATAGAAAAGGGGCAATTTCAGGAGATTACCCTTAACAAAGATAATTTTGATAAAAGAATATGGCATTCGGGTGTAACCGACCAGATTTCCGCAGTTGATGTACGCACATCAAATAAACGAGCATGGCAGCTGCAGGTAAACCGAGGTATTGATACTGACAGCAGTACGCTTTATGTTCTTCTGGAACAGGATAACGGATTGCTTATTTTCGGTGAAGGTGTTTATAATGATTTTTCTCTTCCCGAACCGAATTCCGATTATTCTTATATAAAGTATCTCGGGCTTCTGATTTATGAATAAATGTCATCGACATTTTTTGGGTATTAATTGAACAAAAAATATTCCGCACTGTTTTACAGTGCGGAATGCTTATGTATTACATTATATTATGCAATCATTGCAAAAAGCATATGGAAGAAATCGAAGATATCCTTGAAGAACCTTCTGATTTTTTCAATAAAGCTTTCAAATGCGTTAGTTTTAGAATTATAACCGGGAAGTGTTACATTCAAATCTGCGGGAGTGCTGTCTTTACCGAATTCTCCGAGAATGGGAAGAGCGACAGATGTTACGAAAAGCTCCGCACCTCTGAACTTATCAAGTGAACCGCCTATGGCATTAATTATGTCCTGTGAGATATCAACGCCTAAAAGAGAAGCAACAAACGTGAGAATTTCAGTAAATTCTTCAGCTGTTACATCGCTGAATGCATAGTTTATTGCAACAGCAAGAAGTCTTGTGAAAAGAACCATTTCATCGGTGTAGCCTGCAAAGTTTTCGTCACCCTCAACCTTGCCCTGATATACTGTCACAATAAGATCAATAATTGTTTTATATTCAGTGTCGAATATATCAATATCAAGATTTTCAGCCATAGCTTCAAAGCTGTTTTCGTTTTCTGCTGCATCTTTTTTATAGATGGGAATGGCTGCAATTTCTTCTAATTTAGCAGCTGCTTTATCAATAACACCATTAACCGTTTCATTGTCTGTATTGAGAATTTTTTTCAGCTGGCTTGCCTTTGTATATGCCGTGATTGTGTTTTTAACTCCGAGATATGTGCAGTTTTTTGCGTACATAAGGAAGTTAGTGTTTGCAAGTGCGAGGGCATCCTCGTGAATACCGTCAGGAAGAAGACTTGTGTCAATTGCACGGACATAGTCGGTTGTAAATTCTGCTTTTTCACCGAAGGTAACAACTCTGTATGCACAAGGATACTGTGAAAGGGAGTTTGTTACAGCTTCATAAATAGTGTTGCCGTTTGCACTTGTGAAGGAAGCAATATCGTGAGAATGGGTGTGTGCGGAGAAGTTGTATTTAACGCCGTTATCGGCAAGCATTGAAGCAAGACGTAAATCTTTGACGGTCAGAACGGAGTTTTTATGGATTGTACCCTGTAAAATAAAGTGCTCCATAATGTTATAGTGAGACATCGTGATAACCTTTTTATTGTTTGCCTTTGCCCATTTAAGCTGTGATTCAATCCAGTTGAATCTTTCACCGCTCACGGCATCGGGCTGATGAGCGGGACCTGTGGAATCAATGGCAAGAAGCATATAGCCGTTTTTGAGCTCTGCAATATATGAGCCCGAATTGGTATCGTTTGCAACAGCTTCATTATAGCCGAAATCTGCATAAATGCTTTCAAACTCGGCAACAGATGTTTTGAGATAATCATGATTTCCTGCAACAACAAAAACCTTTTTGCCTGTGGTGTTTTCAAATTCACGAAGCATTCCTGCAAGAAATTCGTGTTCAGTGACAAGTCCGTTATTGGTAATGTCACCGGGGAAAATAACAAATTCACTGTCATTTTTTGCAGCTTTTTCGAGGAAAGCCTTGATAAGTGCATAGGATTCATAAATAAGCTGACCGCCCGATGAAATGTGTGCATATTCAGCACTCACACTGTTTCTCTTTTTAACGGATTCAGCAAATGAATCTTCAAGGTCAAAATGCAGGTCGTTTGCAACGGTGATTTTGACACCGTTTTCAGAAGCTGAGGCAACAGCCGCAGATGACATAATAAGAATGATGCAAAGAATAAAAGAAATTAGTTTTTTCATAGCAACATCTCCTTGATATTATATATTGTATAAATTTTATCAGGAATTATAAAAAGCAACAGATTGTATGATACTGCATAAAAACAACAAATCTGTAAAGAATTCCTATAAAATTATGTTACATAAAATAAATATCAAAGTCAATAAAAATTCCGCAAAAGAAATATAAAAAAGATATTTATTCTTTTGTTATTATTCAACAAAAGAATAAAGGTTCAGGAAATTTCACCTGAACCCTTTACTGTCATATGCACTTTTTAAGAATTATAAATGCGGCGGCTGCCGTTATTACGGGAAGAAACAAGGTGAAGCTTCCTATAAAGAAAATACATACGAAAAGCACGGGAACAAACAGAACGAGAAGAACCGTTGCGATTATTTTTGCAAGTCCCCAAGTGATTTTAAGGGCAAGCTTTACAGCTTTTATAAAAATCCATAAAGAAATGATTATTGTGAGAATTTCAAACATTATATTTTTTCCTTTCCTGTTCCTAAATGCTTTTTCCAATTGCCTGTTATATAAAAAACAAGACCAATTACAAAGGGCGTGAAGCCTGCAAGGGCATCACCCAGCCAGAAGCCGTAATATTCCATTTTCAGAATAATTCCGAAAAGTATGGCAAGGCCGAATCGAAGCACAATTCCGTCGAAAACAGCAGTGGCAAAATTCACTTTTGTGTTTCCGCTTCCGTTGATAAGAGCATTCATAACCGCTCTTAGGGCACTGGCATAGAATAAAAGCACGGCTATGGGGAAGAAATGCTCACCCACCGCAATAACGGAAAGGTCTCCGTCGGCAAAAAAACCGATAACCGCGTCCTTGAAGAAGAAAAACAGTACGGTCATAAGAGTGGAAACAGAAAGTGTCATAACAGCGATGCTTTTCAGAATTTTTTTAATTCTCTTTTCATCACCTGCGGCAAAATTCTGTCCTACCATTGTGGAGCCCGTTGTGTTCATAGCAGCAGAAACAAGATTGCTTGTATTCGAAATTTTGTTTGCAATTCCCGCAAAGGCGGAAACCTCCACTCCGAAGGAATTTATCTGTGAATTTACGAAAAGCTTGGAAAGCTGCACCGACGCAAGCTTGATTGCCATAGGAACTCCCAATTTTATAAGGCTTGAAAGCATTTTTTTGTCGGGAATAATAAAATCCTTTATTTTTGCAGTCAGTGCATATTTTTGACGGTTGAAATAAAGATAAAGTGAGCTTATAACAAAGCTTGAGCCCTGACTGATAACTGTTGCAAGAGCAGCACCGCGGACACCTGTTCCGATAATAGCAACAAAAATATAGTCGAGAATAATATTGAGAATTGCCGCAAAGCTTATAAATAAGAAGGGGTGCTTTGAATCGCCCATTCCACGCATTACTGCACTTGTCATATTATAGCCGTATATGAAGGGAAGTCCTATCATACAGATAAAGGAGTAGTCCCTTGCAAATTCATAGGCTTCTTCGGGAGTCTGCATAAAACGAAGCAGCTGTGGCTGAAAAATGATGCTTAAAACGCTGATAACAACGGAGCATATCAAAAAGAAAGAACACATAGTGCCTGTGAATTTCCCCAATTTATCACGCATTCCTCCGCCTATAAGCTTTGCAACGAGGACAATTCCGGCATTGCTGAAGCCCATTGCAACAAAGGTGAGGAGGTTGCAAAGGTCGCCGCCTACGGAAACTGCGGAAATACCCACCTTGCCGTGGACCTGTCCCACAATAAACATATCTGCCATATTATAGATAATCTGAATAAAGTTGCAGAAAAACAAGGGTGTTGCAAAGCTTAAAATCTGCTTTGTTATATTTCCCTGTGTAAAGTCTTTTATCTTGGTTTGCATAAATCTTTCTCATCCAAATCAAAAAAAGGGCATAAACGCCCCTTTTTATCCTACATTCACTGTTTCTGTGGTGTTTTCTTCAATGACCGGTGGTGTTGTGATTTCTTCAAATACGGTTGTTTCCTCGGAAACGAATTCTTCTGAGAGAACGGTTGTTTCTTCTGTTGCTGCCTCGGGAGCATAAGCGGAGGTTATTCCGAAATATTCTTCAAGACAAAGTCCGCTGTTATATATTGCCGTTGCAGTGTCCACACCTACATATCTTATATGCCAGGGCTCATACATATAGCCTGTCTGTGCTTCTTTTCCTTTGGGGTAACGGAGAATAAAGCCGTATTTGTGGCAGTTTTCTTCCACCCATTTTCCCTCTTTTGTGTCTGCAAAGGAAGAGCTGATTTCATTCAAGTCAATGGCAAGTCCTGTCTGATGCTCAGAGTGTCCGGGACGGGCAGAATATCTGTCTGCAGCCTCTTTTCCGTCACGGTCGGAATATCTCTTGTAAAGGCTTTCCTGAAGCTCATAGGAGCGAAAGCCTGATGCATTCCATAGGTTATATCCGAGAACCGCCGCCGCAGATTTCATAGAATTGAAGGCTGCCTCACATTCCTTGAGGAGAGCTCCGGGGTTATAGCTTTCGGGAAGTGAATATGTTTTATTGGCAACAAGAATGTTGTCAACATATGTTATACCGTTTTTTTCGGAGAGAACAAAGCCCTTTGAGGTATAGCCGATAGCAGTGCCGATGATTTCTTTTTCGGTCGTCGGTTCTTCGGTTGTTGTTTCAACAGGTGCTGTTGTTTCTTCGGGAAAAACGTTGCTTGCGGTAGTGCTTTCAATGGGGGCTTCGGTAATGATATCCGGGAGCGTGGTTTCCTCTGTGTTTTCTTCCGTGCAGGCGGAAAACGCCGTAATTGTACAGAGAAGAACTGCAAGAGCTGAAATAAATCTTCTGTTCATTTTTAACCTCTTTAAAATATTTAGTATTTAGCGAAAAACTGCATTAATTATAATACTAAAAAAATACACTGTCAATTAAATATTTTGTCTTTAAATAAATATATTTTTATGCTATAATACCCATATTATGCTAAAAGGAGTGTTATTATGGCAGGTTTTCTTAATACATTCAATAAGATATTCTCACTTTTTATCTGTGTGATGCTTTTCTTTACGGGTGGCATTAACAGCATTTTTACTGGTGACGTAAAAAGCTGGGAAAGTGAAAATGCAGTTGTGGGACTTGAAACTCTCACACGCTCACAGGATGTTACAACTGACGGTGAATATTTCTATTTCAGCGGAAAAACATCCTTGCAGAAGGTACGCCTCGACTGCAAGGAAATTGTTGTCATAAACAATAAGGCTCTTGAAAACGAGCTTGGTGAAAAGTATAATTCGCAGCATATCGGCGGAATAAGCTACTATGACGGAATTATCTATGCCGCCTGCGAGGATTCAAAGCAGTGGCAGTATCCCGTGATTGCCCTTTTTGATGCCGAAACGCTTGAATATACGGGAAAGAGCTTTCTTCTTCCCGTTGATAAGCAGACAAGAGGTGTTCCGTGGGTTGCTGTTGACGGTGAAAACGGTGTGATTTATACCGGAGATTCAAGAAATTATACTGAAATCTATAAATTCTCCCTTTCCGATTTTTCATATATCGAAGCTGTTACTTTAAGTGAAGAGGTTGTTAAAATTCAGGGCGGAGAAATTGCTGACGGAAGGCTTTTTGTCGGCACAAACGATATGACAAGAGCCTGCTTTACGATTGACCTTGAAACAGGTGACGTCGAAAAGCTTTTCGACCGTATTATGTATGAATATAAGCTTATTGATAATTTCGGCGGTGAGGGTGAAGGACTTACTCTTCTTTCAATGGAGGACGGCACATATATCCACACTCTTCAGCTCGGAGCTCTTTTCATAGACTCTTCTTTAAGACATTACACATATTGATTAATTTAATTTCGGAGTAGTTATGCAAGTCAGAAGACTTATCGGCGATAAAGCCTTTTATAAAATGACCTTTTCTGTGGCAATTCCCATAATGCTGCAGAACTTTATAACAAACCTTGTCAATATGCTCGATAACCTTATGGTAGGTTCAGTCGGCACGGAGCAAATGACAGGTGTCTCGGTTGTCAACCAGCTTGTTTTTATTTTTAACCTTGCAATTTTCGGTGCCATAAGCGGTGTGGGTATTTTTACCGCACAGTTTTACGGCAAAAAGGACAATGACGGAATAAGATATACCTTGAGATATAAGCTATATATCTGTATGGTGCTTTTTCTTATCGCTCTGGGAATCTTCATTTTCTTTAATGAAGAGCTTATTTCTTTATTTTTGCACGAAAGTGAAGACGGGCTTGATATTGCGGCAACCCTCTCATATGCTAAAGATTATCTTAATATAATTTTATTGGGACTTCTGCCCTTTGCCATAGCGAATGCCTTTGCGGGAACATTAAGAGAAACAGGCGACACCTTCACACCAATGGTTACGGGGTTAATTGCTGTTGTTATAAACTGTGTTTTCAACTACATCCTTATTTTCGGAAAATTCGGATTTCCCGAGCTGGGTGTAAAGGGTGCTGCGGCGGCAACCGTGCTGTCACGTTATGCTGAATGCTTTATTCTTGTGATTTACGCGGTATCAAAAAGAAAAACCAAATTCCCATATGTGAGAAACCTTCTTAAAAGCTTACAAGTTCCCAAGGAGCTTGCAATTACTGTCACAAAAAAGGCAATTCCTCTTTTTCTTAATGAGCTTCTCTGGTCAACGGGTATGTCCTCTCTTTCCGTTGCATATTCACTTCACGGGCTCACAGTTGTTGCGGCATACAGCATTGCATCCACCGTCAATAATCTCTTTATGATAGCCTTCCTTTCAATGGGTTCAAGCATCGGCATTATTGCAGGAAAGCTTTTAGGTGCGGGAAAGCATAGGGAAGCCGTTGACACCGTAAATAAGCTTATTGCTTTTTCGGTGCTTTTAAGCATTGTAATGGGTGTTCTTCTTTTTACCGTCGGTGCCATGATTCCTTCTTTATATCAGAAAACAGACGATGCGGCTAAAGAGCTTGCAGTTTATTTCATAAGAACCTTTGCCCTTGTTATGTGGATAGATTCCATTGCAAACGCATCATATTTCACTCTGCGTTCAGGCGGAAAAACCTTTGTTACCTTCCTTTTCGATTCGGGTACATTATGGGTGCTCAGTGTTCCCGTTGCCTTCATTCTTTTCTATGCCGGCTTTTCAATCTACTGGGTATTCCCCGTAATTCAGCTTCTCGGAATTGTAAAGGTTATTGTGGGGCTCACCCTCGTATCAAAAAAGGTCTGGGTTAAAACCATTATTTAAGGAGATTTAATGATGCTTATTCCCGAATTTTCAGAAAATAAAGAAAAATCCGTGCTTTTATATTTCCCTGTTGAAAATAATGACATAAATTCCGTATATAATGAACTGGAAAAGACATATGTATGTTTTGAGAAAATGAGCAAAGGGATAAAAGACGGCAGAAATTATGTGGTTCTTGAGATAAAGGACGAAGAATGAGCCGTCATATTAAAATGAGGGTGACAGTAAATGATTTATGCAGTTTCCGATCTTCACGGCTATCCTATTGAAAAATTCAAAGAATATCTTGAAAAAATAAATTTTTCAAAAGAAGATACCCTTTATGTTCTCGGTGATGTGGTTGACAGAGGTGCCGACGGAGTGAAATATCTTCGTTGGATAAGAACACAGCCCAATATAAGGCTGCTTGCAGGCAATCATGAGGATATGCTGCTGAACAATGAGCTGTTGTTTGATATAATCTCGGATGATAATGCTGATTTTTTTACATCGCAGACAGTGAAAATTTATAAAAACTGGATGTATAACGGAGGTGCTCCCACTCTTGATGCACTTAAAGCAATGAGAAGCAGTGAACAGAAGCACCTTTTTATGTATCTCAGGAAGCTTCCTTTGTATGCAGAAATTTCCGTGGGAGGAAGAGATTTTGTTCTCTGCCATGCAGGACTGGATAATTTTTCTCCCGAAAAGCCTCTTTCGGAATATTCGAGGAAAGAGCTTATATGGACAAGACCGTCATTTGCTGACCGTTATTATGAGGACGGTAAAAAGGTTATTTTCGGACATACTCCGACTAAGTATTACGGTGATATATATGACGGAAAGCCTGTGTTTACCGAAACATGGATAAACATAGACGCAGGTGCCGCCTACGGCAATAAGCCTGTAATATTAAGACTTGATGATCTTGAGGTATTTAGCTTCAACGAATAAATTTACGGCACCCAAAAATGAGTGCCGTTGTTTTTTTATGCGGTTGTTATTTCACAGTCCGAGGCTTCGGTCATTATGAGTTCTTCATATGAAGGCAGCTTTATGTAGCCCTTTTTCGGATTTTTGATGCTGATAACAGGGGAAATGAGTTCTGCTTCAACCTCGCTTTTTTCAAAAGAAAGGTCTGCTTCAAGAAGAGTACAGTTTATCATTTTAAGTCCTTCACAATAGCAAAGGGGCTGTGTGCCGGAAATTTCACAGTCAATAAAGGTGATGTTTTTGCTGTACCATGCGAGATATTCGCCCTTTATGCGACAGTTTTTAACGGTGATGCTTTCGGCGTGCCAGAAAGCATCCTTTGTGTCAAAATCACAGTCGGTGAAGGTGCAGTTCTTAATATACTGGAAAGAATATTTTCCCTTGAATTGCACATTCTTAAAATTGAGATTTTCTCCGCGAAGGAAAAAGTATTCGCTTTCGGCAGTTGACCTTTCAAGGTTGACATTTTTTGAAAACCAACCGAATTCGGGAGAAATGATACTGCAATCGGAAATATTTACATTTTCACATTCCCTTAATGCCTTTATGCCGTGAAGAAGTGAATTTTTTATGCTGATATTGTCACTGTACCACAATGCCGCTCTGCAAAGAGCTGTCATTTCACAGCTTTCAACAGTAAGCGTATGCGTATGCCAGAAAGGATATCTTAAATTAAAAAAGCAGTTACGTGCAGTGATTTTAGAGCTTTCCTTAAAAGCACTTTCCCCGTCAGCCGGTCCGTCAAAACGGCAGTTTACGGCAGTTATGCTTTCAGTGCCGTACAAGGCTCTTTCTTCGTCAAAGGTTTTATTTTCAATAATCATATTTAATTCTCTCCGTGAAAAATATAATTCAGTATATCACAAGAAAAAACAGAAATCCATATATAATCTGTTAATAAAAAAAATTGTTAATAATAAGCTCTGCAATAAAAACGGCGGCACAGCAGGAGACGGCTACCTTTATGAGATTGAGGCCAAGAGCGGCAGTGATTATTCCGACGGCAAGTGCTATGGCTCCCGATATCGGGGAAGATGTTGCATTAATAATTGCGGGAAAGGTCATAACTGCAAGCGTCACATAAGGCACATAATATAAAAATGATTTAATGAAACGGTTTTTTATAGGCTTTCGAAGAAGTGTCATGGGAACGGCACGGATAAGATAGGAAACACCGCCCATAATGAGAATGTAGATATATATGCTTTTATCCATTTTTTCCCGCCTCCTCTTCGTTCTTTCTCGGGAAGAAAATTGCCGCAGCGGCGGAAATTATAACCGTGAGTATTATGGTTCTCGTTCCCTCTGCTATTTCCGAAATAACGGGGAGCTTGCTGAAAACAAAGCTTAAAGTGAAGCTTATAACCACAAGGGCGGCAATAATTCTGTCTTTTTTTGCAGGGGGAATGAAAACAGCCATAAACATTCCGTAAAGTGCCACTGATAATGCACTGACAACGGATACGGGAAGAATGTTTCCCGCAATAATTCCCAAAGCCGTGCCGACGGACCATAAAGGAACGGCAACGAAAGAAGCGGCATAATGATAGTAGGGATTAAAGCGGTCCTTTCGTGCAATGGAAATTCCGAAAAGCTCATCCGTTACATACATAGCCGATAAAGGTCTGTGAATGAAAGGCATCTTTTCGTCTGTCTTCTGGCTTAATGCACAGGACATAAGCATATATCTTGCATTGGCAACGAAGGTGGCAACGGCAACTTCAATATAGGAAGCATTTGCCGCAATGAGTGTATATGCAACATACTGTCCCGCAGAAGCCGCACACACCATAGATGAAATAAAGCCCTGAAAAGCCGAAAGCCCCGCTTCCTTTGCAATAACTCCCAAGGAAAAAGCCACTGCAAAATAGCCGAGACCTATGGGAAGACCGTCCTTCAGTCCCGATAATATTTCTTTTGTGTTTTTTTTCAATGAATAAACCATAAGCTGAATGAAAACCTCTGAAAATAATTACAGATATGCATTTTATCATCCTTTTTCAATCTTTGCAATATATTATTGATGAGTAAAATTAATTGTTGAAATGAATTGAAAAACCGATTGTCTGTCCGGGACAATCGGTTTAGTTTCAGTTAAAACTGCGGAATTTCTATTGCTGTTCCGCCGTTTACTGCGGATTCGTGGGCGAGAACTCCGGGAAGTGACATATTGATTGCAAAATCAACGTCCAAAACAGGCTTTTCGCCTGTTTTAAGGCAACGGACAAATTCTTCAACCATCTTGTGGTCTGCCCCACCGTGACCTTCCTTGCTTTCTCCCGCATATGCGGAGTTTACGGGAATTTCAATTTTCTTTGAGAAGGTGCCGGGTATGGATGAAAGATTGGCATATGAATATGCATCGTCAACCACCTGAAGTCTGCCTGTTTCAATGGCTCCCTTTGTTCCGCAGATGCGGAAATTGTGGTCATAGCTTGTATATGCACCGAATGAAACAAGAATTCTTATAACCGCACCCTTTGCAGTTTTTATAAGGGCAACACCTGTTGATTTGATATTGGGAAAATAGGGGTTATAAATTGTGTCTGCTTCCATTCCCGAAACGCTTACGCATTTATCGTTCATTATGTAAAGAAGAGGTCCCAATTCATGGGTGAGATACTTGACTGCGGGATTGACTGTTCTCCAGTGTCCGGGCGGATAGTTATCGGGAGCAAATTCTTCGGGATCCATAGCGTGGAGATATTCAGCCTCTGCATAAGAGATTTCACCGAATTGGCCCTGTTCGTGCATTTTTTTCCATGTTTCAATGAATGCCCAGAAGCAGCAGTTTTCAGCTGCCATATAAATAAGGTCGGGGTGAGCGTTGCAGCATTCCTTGAGGATTTTTGCTTCTTCCACTGAATTTACAGAGGGGATTTCACTTAAAACGTGCTTGCCGGCTTCCATTGCCTTTTTTACTATCGGCACGTGATACACAGCCTCCGTTGCAACAATAACCGCATCAATATCGCATTTGAGCAGCTCGTCATAATCGGAAAGCTTGATAATGTCATAGCCTGAAAGGTCGGAAAGCTCTTTATAGCCTTTTTCAAGGATTTCGGGATTATGGTCACAGGCTGCAACAAGCTTTGTGCCGGGAATTGTGAAAAGCTCTCTTGCAATAGCAGTGCCTCTGCCAAGTCCCACAACACCGATTTTTATAATATTTTCACTCATAAGTGTGCTCCTTCATTTTTTTTAGTAATTATAGCACCAAGAAGAATAAATGTAAATCTTAATTTGTGTTATCATAAACAAACAGGAAGCACTTTCTGTTTGTGCCTCCTGTGCGATGTTTATCTGCCTATGCCGAAAATCTTCAGGAAAATTATAAAGAAGTTTTCTATATAGAGAGCCAAAGTGTTTGCGGCGTTTGAAAGATTTGTGAGGATGTTTCTTGCGTTCATTTCTATGCCGTAGCCCTGAAGTGTGCCGTTGTTATCGGGAACGGCGTCACCGTCAAAGGCAAATTCATAGAGAAGAGGAGAAATGATAGCGGTAATGAAATATTCGCCTGCACTTATTCCGCCGAAAATCTGTCCCGTGAGCTTCACTATATCCTGTGTCATAGTGTCTGTTCCGCCCATTTTTGCAAGAAGCATATTTGCGGCACCCATAAAGATTTCGTCATTTACTGTTGAAAGGTCACTCTTGAGAATGAGAGAAACGGCTCTTAAAAGGATTTTTACCTCGGTGCTCTGAACCTCAAAGGGCTCTTCGCCTGCATAGTGCCAGGCAACAAGCTCTGTTGCAAGATCCCAAGGGGTTTCATAGCTTGAGTCGGGGATTTCAATGTTATATTCTGATGCTAATTCCTGAACGGAATTTTCACCGTAAAGCGGCATATTGAGAAGCTCAACCAGACCGCCCACTGCAGTGTTTACAAGGGGATAGAAGATTGAATCCTCAGCAATTCCCATTTTTTCCATTGAAAGAGAAAGCTCAAGGCGGTACTGAATGCCTGCTTTGAGATAACCCTTTGCGTATTCATTGAGTCCTTCATTCATAAGAGCAAGCTGTTTTTCCGTATAGCCCTCAATTCCTCTTAATGCCTCTGTGTCAAGCTTATCAACGGTCTTTGTGCGGTATGTTATTTCCGCATCGTTGATGTAAAATACCTTATACTGTAAGGGATACATTGAAAGAGCAGTGTTTGCAAAGTCATAAATCTTGTTGCCGAGGGGTGTTGTATAGCTTGTGGCATCGGAGCAGTGCTCGTGGCCGGTGAAAACAAGCTTAATTCCTGCATCCGCAAAAAGGGTTGCAGTTGTGTAGTGGAAACGCACAATGAAATTACGGCTTATAAGTCTTTGCATGGGAAGATGGTCAAGAAGATTGTGATGCATCATAAGAACAGGATATCTGCCCTCTTCCTTTGCCTTCTTTGCTTCATCAAGAACCCACATAACCTTTTTTATGCTCATTCCGTCTTCTGTGGATTTTGAGGGATCGTTACTGTCAAGTGCAATAAGGCGGTATTTGTCACCGAGATTTACTGTGTATGAAGCACTGTCTTCAAGTACTGTTAAAGCTTCGTTATAACCGAAATCGGCATAAACTTCCTTGAAATCAGCAATCTTGAAATCAATTTCAGCAGCACCCATATCATGATTGCCGGGAACAACAAAAACAGATTTTCCTGTTTCTGCTTCAAATTTTTTCAGCTTTTCGGCAACGTCATAATGCTCCTGCCAAACCGTTCTGCCGTTATCTGCAAGATCACCCGGAATGAGAAGATATTCCACAGAAGCATCTTCGGCACACTGACGGAGCATTTCGTCAATGATGAGACCGCTTTCATTGTCCATAGCGGCACGGCGGTTTGCATACCAGAAAATTTCGTGGTCGTTGGTTTTTGTAAGCTCTTCGTCGGGGACATTATAGTGAAGGTCGGAAGCCACCGCAAAGCCCAGCTCCTTGTTTTCCTCTGTCACAAGAGCAAATGCCGAAAGGGAAAGGGTTGAAAGAATAATAACTGATGCGAGAATAACACTTATTAGCTTTTTCATTTTCTCACTCCTCTTTTAGGTTATCTTTTATTTTAGCAAATTGTTTTCCTTTTGTATATAGTTTTTCTGTAAATAATTAAAAATTAAAGGCAATAAAAAAGAGAAAGCACAAAAAACAGTATATAAATATGCAGAATAAATAAAATTGATATTTATATGCTTTCAATTTTTGTAATTTTGTTGACTTGAGGGATATGTTTCTGTATACTGTTTTTGAGGTGATTTAAATGAAATTAGGTATAATCAACGGCTGGGAAGAGGGACATTTCAAGGCGGTTTCCGCTAAAGGACTCGAAGCAGTCGAATTTTGTATTAACCATAATTATGACTCCGCACAGGTGCTTGCAAGAGCCGAAGAAATCAAGGGCTATTCCGAAAAATACGGTGTGCTTGTAGGCTCTGTCGGCAGATGGGGAATGGATAGAATTGACGAAAACGGAAATGTCATTCCCGAAGCCCTCGCACACGATAAGAACCTTATTGACCTTGCTTCAATTGTCGGCTGTCCCGTATATAACGTGGGCTGTAATTTTATTGAAAACAGGTCCTATTATGAAAACTGTCTTATTGCTATAGACTATTTCAGAGGACTTATTGAATATGCGAGAGAAAAGAATGTTAAAATCGCAACCTATAACTGCGATTGGGCAAACTTTGTTTTTGAGGAAAAGGCCTGGTCCGTAATTCACGGAGCACTCCCGGAGCTGGGTATTAAATATGATCCCTCTCACTGCTTCAACAGAGGCGGCGACTATCTTAAAGAGCTTCGCGACTGGGGCAACAGAGTTTATCATTTCCATGTAAAGGGTATTCTTCACGTAGCCGGTGACGGCTTTGACGATCCCCCCGCAGGACTTGACGAAATCAAGTGGGGAGCAATTATGACAATGCTCTATGTAAACGATTATAACGGTGTGCTTTCCATTGAACCCCATTCAGGAAAATGGAAGGGTGCAAAAGGTCAGTGGGGCGTTGACTTCACAATAAAATACATAAGACAGTTTATTATGCCCGAGGACTATCAGGCATCAGACGATCCGTATATGCCTTGATTAAAAATCAAGGCAGTGATTTAATGAAAGGATTTGATTTTTATGAAAAAATGGCGTGTCGGTATTATCGGTAACGGCGGTATATGTAAGGGTGCACATTTAAGCACATATCTTAACGATGCACGGCTTGAGGTTGCTGCAGTTTGTGATATTATTGAGGAAAGAGCACAGTTTCTGAAGGATAATTATTTCCCGGATGCCGCTGTTTACACGGATTTCAATGAGCTTTTGAAGGATGAAACTATAGATTCCGTTGATATTTGTACTCCCAACTATCTTCATTCCATTATTGCTGTAGCCGCTTTTGAAGCAGGCAAGCACGTTTTCTGTGAAAAGCCCGATGCGGTTGATGTAACGGAGGTTCTTAAAATGAATGAAGCAGCAAAGAAGGCGGGCAAAACCCTTATGGTTATGAGAAACAACCGCTTTGTTGATGCTTCCCGTTTTGCTAAAAAATATATTGAAGACGGAAAAATGGGTGAAATCTACTGCGGCAGAGCAGGCTGGCAGAGAAGAAGGGGAATACCCGGCAAGGGAGGCTGGTTTACAACAAAGGCACAGTCCGGCGGCGGTCCTCTTATTGACCTGGGCGTGCATATGATTGACCTTGCAATATGGCTTATGGGCAATCCCACTCCCGTTGCGGTTTCGGGCAACACCTATATGAAATTTGCCGACAACGATTCCTCCGACTCCGTAAACTCCGATTTCGGCGACAAAAATGCCGAGGGTACCTTTGATGTTGAAGACCTTGCAATGGGTATGATACGCTTCGATAACGGTGCAATTCTTCAGATAGAATTCAGCTGGGCATCCAACATCAAGGAGGAAAGCCGTTTTGTTGAGCTTCGCGGAACAAAATCGGGTATGAGCTGGAGAAACGGTGTGCTTGAGCTTTTCACCGAGGAAAACGGAGAACAGCTTAACATCACTGCCCCCAACTGCAAGGAAAATAACGGCCACTCCAACAACTTAAAGCACTTCTATGACGTTGTAATTGAGGGCAAAGAACCCATCTTCGTAGGTCAGCAGGGCATTGATATGATAAAAATCCTCTGTGCTATATACGAATCCGCAAAAACAGGCAAAGAGGTTATTCTTTGATAAAAAAGAGAAAAAAGACAAAAAATTTGCAAATGTTATTCTCCGTTGCTTGATGCAACGGAGAAATGTTATATAATAGATACGTATTATATTGACAGAAGGAAGGCTCTATATGTTCAGCGATAATCTGAAAAATCTCCGAAAATCAAAAGGTCTTTCACGGGAAGAGCTGGCAATTAAGCTCTCTGTGGTGAGACAGACCGTTTCAAAATGGAAAAACGGCCTGTCCGTACCCGATTCCGAGCTTCTTATTAAAATAGCCGAAGCCCTCGACACCTCCGTCAGCGTGCTTTTAGGTGAAGAGGTCATAACGGAAGGGCAATCCGAATTAAAGGCAATTGCCGAAAAGCTTGAAATTATCAATAAACAGCTTGCAGAAAAAAACGAAAAAGGCAGAAAAATGAAAAAATACCTTTTCATCCTTCTCGGCGTTGCTGCCGTCGGCTTTCTTTTATATATATTCGGTGATTTTCTTTTTCGTATGCAGCTTATCAATGAAACGGATGCCGCACTTGCAATCATAGGCGGAGCCGACGGTCCCACAAGCATCTTCGTTGCAAGAGGAGATTTAAGACCGCTGAAGCTGATAACCGCCCTGATACTGCTGACCATTTCAGCAATCGGCATTTATAAAAACAGAAGAAGATAAAAACACAGGTACAGAAATTTCCCATTCAAAGGAAAGCTGTACCTGTCTTTTTTTGAAAAAAAGTATAATGAAGCGGATTTGAGTAAAGCAAAGCTCCGAAATCATAAAATTATATCCAGTTAATTGTGACCTGAGATAAATCAACATCGTAAAAAATATACTCAATATCATCCTCAAAGCGTATGGGGATGGTAATCTTATTAAGTCCCGTGCATCCCTTAAAAGCACAAGCACCGATTTCACGAACTGATTTAGGAATAGCAATTTCTTCTAAAGATTTACAATTATTAAAAGCATGATAACCAATTTTACAGACTGATTCAGAAAGTTTTATTGATTTTAGCATTTCGCAAGAATCAAAGGCCATTGCATCAATTATTTTTACACTATCAGGAATTGTAATTGAATTCAATGAACTACAACCATGAAAAACTGCGAATTCAATTTCTGTTATTCCGTTAGGAAGCTTTACTGATTTTAACGCTACGCAAGAATGAAAGGCCCTTTCACCAATTTTTTCTACACTTTCAGGAATTTTAATCAAATCCAATGAACTGCAACCATGAAAAACTCCGGCTTCAATTTCTGTTATTCCTTCAGGAAGCTTTACTGATTTCAGAGCTTTGCAAGAACAGAAGGCCTCTTTACCAATTATTTTTACACTATCAGGAATTGTAATTGAATCCAATGAGCTGCAACCGCAAAAAACAGCCTTTTTAATTTCTGTTATTCCTTCAGGAAGCTTTGCTGATTTCAGCTTTTCACAAGAATGAAATGCACTTTCACCAATTCTTTCTGCACTATCAGGAATTGTAATTGAATCCAATGAGCTGCAACCTTCAAAAGCTGCCCATTTAATTTCTGTTATTCCTTCCGGAAGCTTTACTGATTTTAACGCTTTACAAAAACGAAATGCCTCTTCATCAATTATTTTTACACTATCGGGAAGTTTAATCGAAGCCAATGAACTGCAACCGCGAAAAACTGCCTTTTCAATTTCTGTTATTCCTTCCGGAAGCTTTACTGATTTTAGTGCTTCACAAGAACGAAAGGCATATGCACCAATTCTTTTTACACTATCGGGAAGCATAATCGAATTCAATGAACTGCAACCATAAAAAGCCAGTTCGTCAATTTCCGATATTCCTTCAGAAAAATTAATTGTTTGCAAAGATGTACATTCTTCAAAAGTTCTTCTGCCGATGTATTTCACAGTTTCAGGTATATTAAGCTGACGAATCTCTGATTTGCCAAAAAACTGAAGTTCCGTAATTTCTGCAGTTCCATAAGGAATATCCACATCTTGTAAACTTGCTTTTCTGTAAAATATATCACAATCAGCAGATACCCCCAAATATTTATGTGAATAATTCTGCGGACAGTTCAGTATTCTTTTCAATTTATGACAGCCACGAAATACTCCTTCACCGAGAATTTGTATGCTATCCGGTAATGTTATAGCTTCCAAAGAATCACAACCGGAAAAGGCGTTATCTTCAATAAATTTAATACTATCCGAAAAACTAATCGACTCCAATACTGCACAATTACTAAAAGAGTCTTTACATACTTTCTTCAATTTTTTTGGAAGAATAATTGTCTTTAGCGAGTCACATCCGGAAAATGCACCAATACCAATTTCCGTTATACTATTTGGAATTTCAAATGATTTTGGTGAGCAACATCCGAAAAATGTACTGATACCAATTTCTGTTATATTAACAGGAAGTTTAATTGATTTTAATGAGCCGCATTCGGAAAATGCAAAATCACCGATTTTTGTTATTCCGGCAGGCAGCTTAATTGATTTCAGTGAGCTACACAAAGAAAATGTACCATTACCAATTTCTGTTATACTGTCAGGAAATTCAATTGATTTCAGTGAACTACATCCGGAAAATGCAAAATCACCAATTTTTGTTATTCCGGCAGGCAGTTTAATTGATTTCAGTGAGCTACACAAAGAAAATGCATTATGACCAATTTCTGTTATGCTGTCAGGAAGTTCAATTGATTTCAGTGAGCAACATCCATTAAATGCATTTTCATTAATTCTTTTTACACTATTTGGAATATTCACCTTATAAAGTTCCTTATTACAACTAAACTGAGCTTCATAAATCTCTGTAGTCCCGAAAGGAATATCAATAGTTTGCAGTATTTTTTTTCTATATTTGATACTGCAATTGATACTGTGTTTTTCTTCGTAACTAAAGCCAAACAAATGCATAAGACTATAGCCAAACGGACAGTTTTTTATTCTTTTCAATTTAGCACAACCAACAAATACTTCATCACCAAGACTTCTTAAACTGTTCGGTAAAGTTATTTCCGTCAAAGCACATTTTTGAAAAGCGTGGGCTCCGATTGATATTATGCTCTCCTTCAGACTAATTGAACTCAAAGAACTGCAAGAATAAAAAGCACTGCTCTCAATTTTCAACAAGCTCTCGGGAAGATTTACGAATTCTATTGAAGAACAACATGCGAAAGCATATTTCTCAATTTTTGTTATGCCTTCAGGTAAAAATAATTTATTGAAAAAATAGATTATTCCGTCTTCAACTACAGCAATATTAATCCCGTTATACCAAAAAGGTCTCGATTCTGAAAAGTCATTAAACAAAAACTCTACATTCTCCGGTACAAAAACCTCTCTTATATGCTTATCATTAATATCAAGCCTGTCATTCATCACAGTATTTTCCGTCGGTGTAAAAATCATTCCTCTGAGCTTTCTGCAGGATTTTGAGTTCAGCTTTTCTTCTATCATTTCCTTGTCATAAGGGACCGATACAATGCCGATGTATTCACCGTGAAGCTCTGTATAGGCTTCGTGGGTGTAAAGCCCTAATTCATCCTCGAAGGGGACAGTCATTCTGCCGTGGCTTCCGCAGCCTATATCCTTCCAGCTTTTTGCCTCTTTTATGTTGAAGCAGCGGGGATAAATGTCCTGTCCTTCTTCCGTATCGGTGTGTCCTAAAAAGAACAGCTCACAAAGCCCTTTTCTTACGCCGTGAAGCACTGCATGGGATAAAAGCTCTTTACCGTCAAGCTCCGTTGTAATTTTCGAAATCTCGTTAAAATGTCCGAAGATACGGCAAACATCACGGGTAAGTGCAAGTGCCTTTGTAAAAAGCTCATTTTCTGTCAGCATTCTGAGTGCAAACAAAAGCTCTTTATAAAGTGAATATTCGGGCACATACCAGAAAAGAGGTCCGTAGGGCGGATATGTTCCGTCTGCGGATTTCAGAAGAATATCCTGAAGTGTATTGATCTGAATGTTGCTCTTATGTATAGTCATTTCTTTACTGATTTCAAAAAGAAGAGTGTATTCATTTATTTTCTCCGATAAAATTATGTCAGATAATTCCTTTATAACCTCGGATGACACCGCCTTATCTGCTTTTAAGAGAAATTGCCGTATAACCTCCTCATATTTTTCGTCCCCATATAATTCGAATAATTGGGATATTTTCTCTTTTGATTTTATCGTGTTCTTTTTGCTGAATGCAGCTTCAAAATAATACTCAGAAAGCCTTTGGCTCCAATAGCTTACTTGCTCGCTGCTTCTTTCCACACCGATACCGACGGAGTACATTGAAATAAGCTTTGCCATAGCTTCGGGAAGTCCGTTTTCAGCCGCACCCGTTATAAGCTCTGCCGCCCTGTAACGGTCAACCTCAACATCTATACCCTCAAGGTAAGCAAGTCCGATAAGAAAATTATGCATAATGTCAGTGTCATTTTCCGATTTTGCAATTTTTGAGACGGATTCTAACAGACGCTCACGAAAAGATACTTCATCCCTCGCATTTACGCAGGCATCTATTTTTATTTCAGATAAAGCATTTTTATCCGTATCCTCCATCTCAACGGCAAAAATCTCTGTGCCTTTTTCTTCTTTTTTTCTTTGGGCGGCAGGTAATTCGGTCGAAATTACAAAATTATCCCTTTCCACACCCTTTTCATCCGTCACCTTTTCAAAAATGTGCGGTGTTACAAGAAGAGTAAAAAGCTCACAGTCATCAAGCATTTTTTCAATATTCTTATTAAAATCCTCACCGGGAGTGAGAAATTCGTCGAACCATATTGCAAGATCACGGCATTCGGGATTGGTGTGAATGAGCCGCATAAGCTCATTTGCGTATTTTCTGTCTTTTTTGCGGTAGCTTAAAAAAATGTAGGCATCAAATGCCGCACGGATGCGTTTTGTCGTTTCGGCACTGATAAGCACGGAATCAAGATATTTTTTCAGCTTTTCTTCATATGCTATTTCCGTGTTATCAGAGCTTGCTGAATTAAGATACTGCAAATCACCGAAATTTTCAGGACTTGAATAAAGCTCGTCAGATACCTTTTCCATAAGAATGGGAAGTATGGTCATTTTTGACTTTAAGGCAAAGGGAAAATCCTCATCCATAGCACGGTTAGAGGTTGTAAGGAGCTTTTCGGTCACAGGAATTACAAACAGGTTGTTTCGTCCGATATCCGTTCCCTTTTCCTTTACAGACTGCCTCATATCGGGCGTGTAATAAATAACACAATCGTGAGTTTTCAGAATATCCGAGCATATTTTTTCAAAGCAGTTGTCAAAATCATCAGGATGGCAGGTAAAATATATTCTCGGCTTTTTATCGATAGCAATTTCATTTTTAGCCTTATGCTTCATTTCAGCCATAGTTTTTCATTCCTTTTATTTTTTTTGTACCGTTTTCTCTTAAAGCACCCTTATGTTAAAAACTGTTGCACTCATTATATCATCCGAAACCACACCGCACAACAAATATCTGACAAAAACCGATATTTTTGTCCTTATTATCATAATCTGAAAAAATCTGTACACGGCTACGGGCTTTAACAAGTGTAAGATTTCCTTCTCAATGGCGGCGGCAAGGATACTTTGTGACCTAAAAACAGGCAAGGAAATTGTTCTCTGATAAATGTAAGAAACAGGCAAAAATCTGCAAATGTTATTATCCGTTGTTTGATGCAACAAAGAAATGTTATATAACAGATACAGTATTATATTTACAGAAGGAAGGCCCTATAATTCTTCTGTAATAATCAAAATAAACCGCAAATCTGTCATTGTGACGGATTTGCGGTATTGTGTCGGAGGGATTATTTCTTGCCCTTGAGTTTATCAAGCTCTCTTTTGTATTTGTCTCTTTCAATCATTGCTTTTTCGGCGTCCTCAAGATAGTCTGCCATTTCGCCTTTGAGCTTCTTTACGGTTTCTTCGTTTTCCTTATTTTCATTTGCAAGGTCAAGGGCGGTGAGAACAAGTGCCTCGGTGAGAGAAAGGCGGGAGCCCTGTTTCATAAGCTCACGTACTTTTTTGTCAACGGTGTCGGCAAGAGCCTTTATAGCTTCGGGAGCTTCCGTTGAAATAATTGTATATTTCTGATTGCTCACGGTGATTTCAACTTTATTTTTTTCCATTTTTGTCTCCTTATCAGTTCTTTTTGAACTGCTGTTTCATTCTCATTTCCTTTGAAAGGATTTTTTTGCGAAGACGAAGGGATGTGGGAGTAACCTCAAGAAGCTCGTCGTCACTTAAAAATTCCATGCTCTGTTCAAGAGAAAGTGTTGAGTGGGGAACAAGACGAAGAGCATCGTCACTGCCTGCGGCACGGGTGTTTGTCATCTGCTTTTTCTTGCAGACGTTACATACGATATCCTCATTCTTTGAGCACTCGCCCACAATCATACCCTCATATACGGGAACACCGGGACCTATGAAAAGTCTGCCTCTGTCCTGTGTGTTGAAAAGTCCGTAGCCTGTGCTGTCACCTGTTTCGTGAGCAACTATGGAGCCTCTTTCTCTTGTCTGAATGTCGCCCTTATAGGGCTCGTAGCCGGCAAAAAGGTTATTCATAATGCCATAGCCGTTTGTGTCTGTTAAAAACTCGGAGCGGTAGCCTATAAGACCTCTTGCGGGAATTTTGAATTCAAGGTGAGTTGTTCCGCCGTCACGGGTGCCCATATTTTCGAGCTCGCCTCGTCTGGAGCCGATTTTTTCCATAACGGGACCTACATAATCGTTGGGAACCTCAATAATAAGAAGCTCAATAGGCTCTAAAAGTACGCCGTCCTCATGCTTATATATAACCTTTGGACGGGAAACCTGAAATTCATAGCCCTGTCTTCTCATAGTTTCAATAAGAATTGAAAGGTGCAGCTCACCTCTTCCGGAAACCTTGAAGGCATCTGTGGTTTCCGTTTCTTCAACTCTCATACTGACATTTGTTTCAACTTCCTTGAATAGCCTTGCACGGAGGTTACGGGAGGTTACAAACTTGCCCTCCTTACCTGCAAAGGGTGAATCGTTTACGTGGAATGTCATTGAAAGTGTGGGCTCGTCAATTTTTATAAAGGGGAGAGGCTCAACGCAGTCGGGAGAACAGATTGTTTCACCGATGTTGAGGTCTTCAATACCCGAAACCGCAACAATGTCACCTGCTTTTGCGAAATCTGTTTCGGTTCTTCCAAGCCCCGTAAAGTGATAAAGCCGGGAAACTCTTACGTTTCTGTTTACACCGTCAGTCTGACAGAGAACAACAGCCTGCCCCGCTTTTACAGTTCCTCTTTCAATTCTTCCCACGCCTATTCTTCCCACATAATCGTCATAATCGAGTGAGGAGAAAAGAAGCTGCAGCGGAGCATCCTCTTCGCAGGCGGGAGCGGGGATGTTTTCAATTATTGCATCAAGAAGAGGACGCATATCACCCTCACGGTCATCCTTATTAAAGGAAGCAAAGCCCTCTCTTGCTGAAGCGAAAATCACGGGGAATTCAATCTGATTTTCATCTGCACCAAGCTCAATGAAAAGGTCAAGCACCTCGTCGATAACCTCGTCGGGACGAGCTCCGGGACGGTCGATTTTATTTATAACAACCATAGGTGTTTTCTTGAGTGCAAGTGCCTTTGAAAGAACAAAGCGTGTCTGGGGCATACAGCCTTCAAATGCGTCAACAAGAAGAAGCACGCCGTCAACCATAGTCATAATTCGTTCAACCTCACCGCCGAAATCAGCGTGGCCGGGAGTGTCAACTATATTTATTTTTATACCTTTATAATTAACAGAGGTATTCTTTGAAAGAATTGTGATTCCTCTTTCTCTTTCGAGATCGTTTGAGTCCATAACTCTGTCTGCAACAACCTCATTTTCTCTGAAAGTACCGCTCTGCTTGAGGAGCTTGTCAACAAGGGTGGTTTTGCCGTGGTCAACGTGAGCGATAATGGCAATATTTCTTATATCTTCTCTTATACTCAAAAATTTCATCTCCAAAGTTTTTTTCAACATCTTATAATACACCTTTAACAAAAGAAAATCAACAATTTTATGCAATTTTCCTACTTTTGTAATTTTTTTATATTTTTTATACCATTTTTATGAATTGAGTGATAGAATAAAGAAAATATCTTTATGCGGAGGCTATTTTATGACTTTTCCAATGACCGATCAGCTTTTGAATTATGATGTTTTTCCTCTTGTTTTCCCCGTGGGTAAAGAGGTTACCGTACATATAAGACCGACGGGCGGAAGACCTGAATTTATACCGGGCAAGGAATATAAAATTCTTATCTGTGCTCTTGAGGGCGGAAAGCCTTATGACTATCCTTCATCGGGTGACTACAGAGAAAAAAACATTGTTTGTAATGAAATCGGCGGTTTTGATGTAGCTCATACCTATGACAGCGAACAGCAGTATTTCATAAGAGTTCTTAATGACGAAGGCAGAAGAATAAATCAGTTCCCCGTTTACGCCGTAGAAAGCGACCTTTCAGGCAGATATCCTCTTCGCGGGGATCTTCATATGCACACAAACTGCTCCGACGGAAGACAGACTCCGGAAGTTGTCTGCGGAATGTACCGCTCCCACGGCTATGACTTCTTTGCAATAACGGACCATCACAGATATTACCCCTCAATCCGTGCTATGGAGTTTTATAAAGATATCCCCACGGAATTTACTATAGTTCCCGGTGAAGAGGTGCATCTTCCCGATGTTCACGGCAAGGAAGCCGATGCTCATATCGTGAATTTCGGCGGCGAATATTCAATAAATGCATTGGTTCAGGATGAATATTTCGGTGAAGCGGGAGATAAATGGGTTCGTGCAATGCCCGGTGTAATTCCGCCGGAAGCCGATACCGTCCCGGTGTGGCAGGATAAAATGGAAGCACTTGCCGAAAAGACAGAGGTTCCCGAAAAGGTGGATAAAATTCCCGCCGCAGTTATGAAATGGGCTTTTTCCGAAATTAAAAAGGCGGGCGGTCTTGCAATATTCCCCCATCCGTGCTGGATAAGTGACACCATGCACGTTCCCACGCCTTTCCTTGAATATATAATGGAAAATCAGGACTTTGATGCATTTGAGGTTCTGGGCGGTGAAAGATATTACGAGCATAACGGCTTTCAGACAATAAGGTATTATGAGGATAAGGCAAAGGGCAGATGCTATCCCATTGTGGGCAGCACCGACAGCCATTCTTCATATGAATCCAATGACGGTGCTCTTATATGCTCCACCATAGTTTTCTCTCCCGAAAACGAGAGAAAGGCTCTTATGAGCTCCATTAAGGATTTCTATTCCGTTGCAGTTGACACCATAAGCACTGAATTCCGTCTTGTGGGAGATAACCGCCTTGTGAGATATGCGTGCTTCCTTATTAATAACTATTTCCCCCGTCACGACGACCTGTGCCGTGAAGAAGGAAGACTTATGAGAATATGTGCCGTCGGTACAGAAGAAGAAAAGGAAGATGCAATAAAAATGCTCACCGCCATAAACGGCAGAATGAAGAAGCTTATGGAAAAATATTTCGCATTTTAATAATCAAACAAGCCGTCCGGATTTACCTTGGACGGTTTTTTGTATTTAAAACAGCAAAAGTAAATTAAAAGTTTTGCGGTTATAACCAGAAAAAGTGTGCAAAATTTGAAAGTTTTGCGGTTATATCCCGAAAAACTTTTTAATCTCACAGTTTTTTATTTGCAGAAAACTGACCGAAGGTCAATAATAAAACTGCGGAGTGCTCTTTTGAATATGCCGTTGATTTTTTTGCAGGTTTTGTGTATTTTCCAAAAAGCTGAATATAATAATATTGACATATATCACGGTACAGTGATATAATCTGCTTGTAAGGAGAGATTTAAATGCCTGTTTTATCAAGATTTTACGGAATTGTAATTCGTATGTATTTTCAGCAGTCAGAACACAATCCGCCGCATTTTCACGCAATTTACGGTGAGCATATGGCAGCGGTAGGTATAATTGACGGCGTTATTTTAGAGGGTGAGCTTCCAAAAAAAAGCTCTTGAAATGGTTCTTGAATGGAATGAAATTCACAAGGAGGAGCTTCTGAAAATTTGGAAAACACAGGAGTTTATTAATCTTCCGCCGCTTGAATAAGGAGGTCTTGTATGTTCCATAAGGTTAAGTCTGTAAATGTCTTGCCTGAATACAGGCTCAGCGTACAGTTTTGTGAAGGGGTAACAAAGATTTATGATGTTGCACCTCTTTTTGATAAATATAAATTTTTTCTGCCCTTGAAAGAAAATCAGGAGCTGTTTAATTCCGCTTTCGTTGATATGGGTGGTTACGGTGTTGTCTGGAATGATGATATAGATATTTCCTGTGATGAGCTATGGGCAAACGGCACAGAGATCAGCACTCCCTTTGACGGACTTCTGGCGTTCAGCGATGCCACATTTTTGTGGAATCTCAATGAAAGCACACTGCGAAAGGCAATCACCTACGGAAAGCTTATAAACGGAGTTGATGTGTGCAAATTCGGAAAACAATGGATTGTTTCCGTTGATGCCATGAAGCGTGAATACGGAGAGCCTGCAAGAAAATAAATAAAAAACAAACCGTCGGGAAAATTTCCTGACGGTTTTGCGTATATTTATACCTTATTATATATCTCTCGTATAAAGCACATGGCGGAAATTAAGGGAGTTTTCCTTGCCTTCCTTTAAGACCTCTCTTTTCCATTGTGACAGGTCAACCTCGGGGAAGAATACATCGGCTTTATCGGTGGTGAAGTCCACTTCCGTTATATAAAGCTTATCGGCTTTCGGGAAAAAGGCTTCATAGATGCTCGCCCCGCCTATAATGAAAACCTCTTCGGTTTCGCTTTCTTTAAGGGCGGCTTCAAGGTCTGTCACGACGGTGGCACCGGGAGCCTCAAATGCTTTATCTCGGGTTATCACGATATTTTTTCTTCCGGGAAGAGCTTTTGGGAGGGACTGAAAGGTTTTTCTTCCCATAATGATGCTTTTACCCATAGTGGTTTCCTTGAAGAATTTCAGGTCGGAGGGGATGTGCCATAAAAGGTCACCGTTTCCGCCGATTTCATTGTTTGTGCCCTTGGCAACTATCATTGAAACTGTCATAATTTTCCTCTTTACTGTGCTATGGGGAAGGAGATTTTTCCCATATGCTGATAATCTGTAAGCTTTATGTCTTTAAGGTCCTTTGAATTGTCAAAATCAAAGAAATCCTTCACCTCGGGATTGAGCCATAATTTCGGAGCGGGAAGACTTCCGTTTTCGTCAAAGCGTTTAATCTGCTCCTTTATGCCGTCAATCTGATTTACATATATGTGAGCATCCTTGATGCTCCAGTCAAGAGTACCCGGTTTAAGTCCCGTAACATGGCACAGCATCATAAGAAGAACACTGTACTGTGTGACATTAAAGGGAAGTCCCAAAGGCACGTCACAGCTTCTCTGATGCACCCAGGCATTGAGCTTGCCGTCGGTTACATCCCATTCACTGCTCCAAACACAGGAGGGAAGCACTGCCGTTTCGAGATAATCGTTCTGATAAAGGCTCATTATCATTCTTCTGTCACGGGGATTGTTTTTTAATGTATCAATAAGCTTTTGTGTGAGCCCGAATTTGTTTATTATCCAGCCGTAAGCCGTGCCGATGGTGTGTGCCCACTCCTTGCCGAATTCTTTTTTTATCTCTTTTTTTATTAAATTGCCGTTGCCGTCGGGCACCATCTGTGTTGCTGTCCAGAAGCCGTCCTTGTCAATTTCCCATTCGTCCCAGATGTGAACGTTTCTTTCCTGAAGCCAACGGACGTCATTGCTCTGTGCCTGATAGAACCAGAGCATTTCAAGCACTGCCTGACGTATGAAAAGCTGTTTTGTGGTGAGAACGGGAAATTCTTCACCCAACTCAAAATGAAAATGGTGTGACGGCACCTTTATGGTGTCAATACCCGTACGGTTTTCAACTCTCACACCATCTGAAAGTATTCTTTTGCAAAGGTCAAGATAATCCTTATCCCATTTTGACATAACTTTTCTCCTTAAAGTTTAATTCCGAGAAGCTTTTCGGCGTTTTTATATGCGATTTTTTCTCTTATATCATCGGAAATTCTGAATTTTTCAAGATTTTCTCTTTCAATAACAGGAGAACCGAGGGGAAAATCACTGGCAAAAAGAACTCTGTCTTCACCGAAAAGAGAAACGAGCTTTTCACCTTTTTCAATGCTCATACCGCACGGGAAGGAGCTTGAAATATCAACATAGCAGTTTTCTGTATCAGAGAGATATTTTACTCCCTCATCCGCCATGGACCAGCCGCCGAAGTGAGCCCCAATGCAAACAAGGCGGGGAAAATTTTTTATAACACGGCGAAGCCTTTCGGGGTGTGAAAAGCTGTAGCGGGGATCACCCGTATGGGCTATAAAAATCATTTTTCCCTGCATATAGTCATATACGGGAAAAAGTCTTTCATCGTCAATGTTAAAAAGCTGTGTATCGGGATGAATTTTAATGCCGCGAAGACCGAGCTTGTCAATCCTCTTTATTTCATCCTCAATATTATCCATTGCGGCGTGAACGGTACCGAAAGACACAAATTCTTTGTGTTCAGTCTGCATTTTTGCCGCAAAATCGTTTATATGAACCACTCCCGAGGGCTTTATGGCAACGGGAAGAACCACATTGAGACAAACACCGGCTTTTTCGGACTGTCTCAGAAGCTCATCTGCCGTGCCCACATTTTCTGCCTTCATAGAGTAGAAATTTTCGATGCTTTCGGTTGCTTTTTTTGCAATATTGTCGGGATATATATGAGTGTGGAAATCTATAAGCTTCATTTGTTTTTAAGTCTTTTATCGAGCTTTATTGAAAGCCTTGTGCCGACAGACTGGAAAATCTGTACCATTATAACAAGAAGAATAACCGCAAGAAGCATTACCACATATTTATAGCGGTAATAGCCGTAGTTTATGGCGATTTTTCCGAGGCCTCCGCCGCCGATAATTCCGCTCATTGCGGAATAGCCTAAAATGGTGGTGATTGCTATTGTGAAATTTGAAATAAGAGAGGGAATGCTTTCGGGAATCATAACCTTTCTTATTATATCAAAGGGAGATGCTCCCATACTCTGTGCGGCTTCTATGATGTTGGGATTAACTTCCCTTAAAGAGCTTTCCACAAGTCTTGCCACAAAGGGGAATGCGGCAATAACAAGAGGAACAATTGATGCCACCGTTCCTATGGTTGTGCCCACAATGAGACGGGCAAGAGGGAATGCCATAATCATAAGAATAAGGAAAGGAACGGAGCGAAGAAGATTTATTATTATATTGAGTGTGCTCATAACGGGCTTCGGAAGGGGCATAATTCCGCCCTTGTCACCCACAACAAGAAGCACACCGAGGGGAAGCCCTAAAGCTATTGCAATGGCGGTTGATACCACCGTTACATAAAAGGTTTCCCATATACCTAAAAGAAATTCGGATTTTACAATTTCAAGGGCAAACTGCCAGGCTTCAGGGGAAAAAATATTATCATACATCGTCTCTTACCTCCTCTGCGGTGATGTCTTTAATGGTGCGAAGATAAGAAAGTGCTTCCTGAAGCTTTTCTTCTCCGCCCGAAATTCCCAGCATCATACTGCCGTATGCCTTATCACCGATTGATTTTGTTGAAGCAGCCATGATGTTGGCAAAGATGCCCTTTTCGGCTGCCATTGTTGCAATAAGAGGAGTTTTTGCCGCATCCGCACCGTTGAAAACCACTCTGATGCGGGGCTCTTCGGAAAAGGATTCCATTGATTTCTCGTCAAAGCCCTCGGGGAACACAAGTCTTCTTGCCGCATCGGACTTTGGTGCGGAGAAAATATCGGAAACCGCTCCGTTTTCAACCACAACGCCGTCATCAAGAATGGCAACGTGATTGCAGATCTCCTCAACAACGCTCATCTGATGTGTGATAACGATAACCGTAATTCCCAGCTTGCGGTTGATGTCTTTTATAAGCTCAAGTATGGAGTGGGTGGTCTTGGGGTCCAATGCACTTGTGGCTTCATCGCATAAAAGCACCTTGGGCTCTGTTGCAAGTGCACGTGCAATGGCAATTCTCTGCTGCTGACCGCCCGAAAGCTGTGCGGGATATGAATTTTCCTTATCGGGAAGTCCTACGATTTCAAGAAGCTCTCTTGCTCTTTTTACGGCATCCGCCTTTTTTACGCCTGCGAGCTCCAGAGGGAAGCAGATGTTTTTAAGGCAGGTACGCTGCATAAGAAGATTAAAGCCCTGGAAAATCATAGTGATGTCCCGTCTTTTTTCGCGAAGCTGTTTCGGAGAAAGAGATGCCATATCCGTGCCGTCAATGATAACAGAACCTTCTGTGGGACGTTCAAGCATATTGATACAGCGGACAAGTGTGCTTTTACCTGCTCCGCTCATACCGATAATACCGTAAATATCACCGTTTTCTATTGTAATATTGACATTCTTGAGTGCCTGAACCTCACCGTCAGAGGTGGTGAAGGTTTTGGTAAGCTTTTTTATTTCAATCATAACATTTTCTCCAAAACAAAAGTAAATCATAATTCAGCAGTCAGCGACTGCTGAATTATGAAAATAAGAAAATTGGAAAACAGAGAAAAAATACATAAACCGAACTCTGTCACAAAATATTTTTTGTGTGTCAAAGACGGTGATTTATGTAAAGCTTTCCCTTATGCGAATACATCGAGTGAGGTCTGCTTGCCGCCGTAGATGCCGAGGGGTTCTACGTGGATTGCTCCGACGCTTACAACCTTTGTGCCGTTCTGTGCATTGAAGTCCTCAAGATAGGGGAGATGCTGGAAATAGTTAGCATCAACATCGCCTGAATCAACAACGTTGTTGGGCTGAACATAGTCTGTGAATTCCTTGATTTCAAGAGTGATATTCTTTTCTTTAAGAATATCCTTTGCAACATTGAGGATTTCAGCGTGAGGAGCGGGAGAAGCGGCAACTGTGATTGTCTGACCTGCAAGTGTTGCATAGTCAACTGTTGCATCAAAGCCTGTGCCGGGAGCTTCAACCGTGGAAACAACGGAGCCGGTGTATTTAGTCTTGATGTAGTCTGCAACCTTCTGGCTTTCAAGAGCTGCAACAAGAGCCTTTGTTTTTGCTGTTTCTTCGTTGCCTTCCTTAACTGCTACGATGTTGCCGTAAGCAGATGCGGCACCCTCCTGCTTGAGTGCCTTTTCAGCGGGGTTGATTTTAGCAGAAAGAGCATAGTTTGAGTTGATAACAGCAAAGTCAACGTCCTGAAGAACATTGGGAATCTGTGCTGCTTCAACCTCCTTGAATTCGATGTTGTAGGGATTTTCTGTAATGTCAAGGATAGTTGCGGTGATGCCTGCACCCTCTTTGAGCTTAATGAGACCGATGTTTTCAAGCAGAAGAAGAGCTCTTGCTTCATTGGTGGTATCATTGGGAACTGCGATGGTGTAGGTTTTTGCATCGTCCTTACCGCAAGCGGCAAAAATACCGAGGGAAAGAACAAGCACAAGTGCAAGTGCGATTAGTTTTTTCATAATAATTTCTCCTTTTTTATTATTATTAGAATATTATATATCAAAAAAATGTATTTTGCAACATTTTTTATCTGTATACAGCAGTTTGATTTTTTTCTGAATTTTTTATTTTTTTGAATTTGACATAATTTTATTTTAGGTGTACTATAGCTTAGGTGATTTTATGATTATATCAGGCTTTCAGAAGTTGACTCTGCTTGACTTTCCGGGGCATACTGCCTGCACACTTTTTACTTCGGGGTGCAATATGCGGTGTCCCTTCTGCCATAATGCTTCTCTTGTGACGGGAACGGCAGAGGAGAATTATACCGAGGATGAAATTCTTTCATATCTTAAAAAGCGTCAGGGGCTTCTTGACGGAGTTGCAATCACGGGCGGTGAGCCGCTTCTCCATAAGGATATAGGAGATTTTATTAAAAAAATTAAAGACCTCGGTTTTGCGGTGAAGCTTGACACAAACGGAAGCTTCCCCGAAAGATTGAAAGTCCTTATTGACGGAGGGCTTCTTGATTATATCGCTATGGATATAAAAAACTGCAAAGAAAAATATTCTCTTGCGGCGGGAAAAAATATCAATATAAATGATATTGAAAAAAGCGTTGAGCTTATAAAAAACAGCGGCATTCCCCACGAATTCAGAACCACCGTCACCAAAGAGCTTCACAACGAAGAGGATATAATTTCCGTTGCAAGGTGGCTTGGTGAGGGTGAAAAATACTTTCTTCAGCAGTTTAAGGATTCGGGCGAAATTCTTGCATCCGGACAGTCTGCTGTTCATCCCGATGAGCTCAATAAATTCTCTGCGGCTGCACAAAAATACGGTGTTTTGTGTGAAACGAGAGGAATATAATTCAATCGAATATATTGTATGAAATTAATTGCATTGACACAAGATATTGTGTCAATGCATAATTTTTCGGCTTTTTGACAGACATTTGTGCCAAAATCCTATCAATATATTGTGCATTATTCCAAACTTAAAAAAATCTTGCCACAAGATATTGATTTTTAAATGGTTGTTATGCTATTATTAGCAGGCACACGGGAAATCCGTGTCGAAAAAAACAAAAAATGAACTGATAGATTTAGAAAATTAAAGAAAACAAGGAGGAACAAAAATGGCTTATCAGGTAATTAAAAGAGACGGCGAAAAGGCAGATTTTAATATAACTAAAATTGCTGCCGCCATTCAGAAGGCTTTTGAAGCACAGAACAGAGAAACACATCCCAACATCATAGATTTCCTTGCACTCAAGGTTACTGCAGATTTTGAATCAAAGATAAAAGACGGCTATATCACCGTTGAAGATATTCAGGACTCTGTTGAATCCGTTCTCGTTCAGGCAGGCTATGCGGAAATCGCAAAGGCATATATCCTTTACAGAAAGAACAGAGAAAAAATCCGTAATATGAAATCCACAATTCTCGACTATAAAGAGATTGTTGATAACTATGTTAAGGTATCCGACTGGAGAGTTAAGGAAAATTCCACCGTTACCTATTCCGTCGGCGGTCTTATCCTTTCAAATTCAGGTGCAATTACTGCTAACTACTGGCTTTCCGAAATCTATGATGAGGAAATTGCAAATGCTCACAAAAATGCGGATATTCACATCCACGACCTTTCAATGCTCACAGGCTACTGTGCAGGCTGGTCACTCAGACAGCTTATTGAAGAGGGCCTCGGCGGTGTTCCCGGAAAGATAACCTCTTCTCCCGCAAGCCACCTTGCAACTCTTTGCAATCAGATGGTGAACTTCCTCGGCATTATGCAGAACGAATGGGCAGGTGCACAGGCTTTCTCCTCCTTTGACACATATCTTGCTCCCTTCGTAAAGGCTGATAACCTTTCTTATAAAGAAGTTAAAAAGTGCATCGAATCCTTCATTTTCGGTGTGAACACTCCCTCCCGTTGGGGCACACAGGCTCCCTTCTCAAACATCACTCTTGACTGGACAGTTCCTGCTGACCTTGCATGTAAGCCCGCAATTGTCGGCGGCAAGCCTCAGGACTTCACGTACGGTGACTGTAAGAAGGAAATGGATATGGTCAATAAGGCATTTATTGAAACCATGATTGAGGGCGATGCCAACGGCAGAGGCTTCCAGTATCCCATTCCCACATATTCAATCACAAGAGATTTTGACTGGTCAGAAACAGAGAACAACAAGCTTCTCTTTGAAATGACTTCAAAATACGGCACTCCCTATTTCTCAAACTACATCAACTCCGATATGGAGCCCAACGATGTGCGTTCAATGTGCTGCAGACTCCGTCTTGACCTTCGTGAGCTTCGCAAGAAGTCCGGCGGTTTCTTCGGAAGCGGCGAAAGCACAGGTTCAGTCGGTGTTGTAACAATCAATATGCCCAGAATTGCATATCTTGCAAAGGACGAAGCAGATTTCTTCAACCGTCTTGACAAAATGATGGATATTTCCGCACGTTCACTTAAAGTAAAGAGAGAAATCATCACAAAGCTTCTTGATGAAGGTCTTTATCCCTATACAAAGAGATATCTCGGCACATTTAATAACCACTTCTCAACTATCGGTCTTGTGGGTATGAACGAAGTCGGTCTCAATGCAAACTGGCTGAGAAAGGATATGACAAATGCCGAAACACAGGAATTCTCTAAGAAGGTTCTCAACCATATGAGAGAACGTCTTTCCGACTATCAGGAGCTTTACGGAGACCTTTATAACCTTGAAGCCACACCCGCAGAATCCACATCCTACCGCCTTGCAAAGCACGACAAGGCAAGATATCCCGAAATTCTCACCGCTCACGAGGGTGCAACTCCCTATTATACAAACTCCTCACACCTTCCCGTAGGCTATACTGAAGATATCTTTACTGCTCTTGATATGCAGGATGAGCTTCACACACTTTATACATCAGGTACTGTTTTCCACGCATACCTCGGTGAAAAGCTTCCCGATTGGAAGGCAGCCGCAAACCTTGTAAGAAAGATTGCAGAAAACTACAGACTTCCTTATTATTCAATTTCTCCCACATATTCCGTATGTCAGGAGCACGGCTATCTTATCGGTGAACAGTATAAGTGTCCTCTCTGCGGCAAGGAAACAGAGGTTTATTCAAGAATTACAGGCTATTACCGTCCCGTTAAAAACTGGAACGACGGCAAGAGTCAGGAATTCAAGGACAGAAAGGTTTATGATATAGATAAGTCCGTTCTTAAAAGAAACGGTGCTCCCGTTGAAGAAAAGGAAGAGCCCTGTGTATGTGAAAGCACAGAGGCACAAAAGGTTCTTCTTTTTACAACAGAAACCTGTCCTAACTGCAAAACTGCAGTTCAGTGGCTTGATAAAGCAGGAATTTCCTATGAAAAGCTTCTTGTTTCACAGAATGCAGACCTTGCAAAGGAACTCGAACTCAAGCAGGCTCCCACACTCGTTGTTTACAAAAACGGCGAAGCGGTAAAATATGCAGGCGTAGCCGCGGTAAAGAAGTTCATTGACGAAAGCAAATAACTCAATTCCATAAAAACACAAGAATCGGACTTACCCAAGCGGTAAGCCCGATTCCTTTTTTCTGTATATATTCTGCAAAAACAGTTGCAATTTATGAATTGAGTTCATCAACGAAATATGCATTTGTGTCGGCGGGAAGTCCCTTCTCGTCTTTTGCGGAAATTCTCACATATATTGAATTTTCGGGTACTTCACATTCAGCTTCGGTAATAAAACCGTCTTTTTCTGCGATAACGGTTTTTGCTTTTCTTATTCCGAACACAAAGTCAATTTTTTTGACGGGGGATGTTTTTATATGGATTGTTCCGTCTTCATACCATAATTCTTTAATTTCCGGTCCTTGCGAAGCATAAAAATGACCGTCTTCAAGAGCCTTTGTGATTGTGCGGTAGTTGAGATTTTCAGCTTTTATAACGGTAAAGCCGCCGAAGGAATCGCAATAGAGTGAGTTTTCAGCATAGCGGTTGTGATTATCATCCGTTGCTACGCAAAAAATTCTTTTCCCATATCGCAGCAGCTCGTCATAAACCATAGGCACATAGTCCTGATAGCCTACTGCAATGCAGCCGTAATTACAGATTTCCACAGCATCCATTCCGTGATAGTTTATATAATCCGAAAAATCTTCAAGGGACCAGTTTGGGTGATTATAGGTAACGAAAAAGCCCTTTTCTTTTGCCTCTTTCATAATTCTTGAAATGTTTTCGGGTGTATAGGTGTCTTCATCGCCGAAATCAGTGTGGGGAGTGCTTTCGCTTTTTGCAATAAGGCAGAAATGGCAGGTCTTTTTATAGCCTCTGCCGTTGTCTTCAGTTTCCGATACGTCTATTTCATAGCCGTCAAGGGCAAGGAAATTTTCGTCTGTAAGATGAGCCTGAGAATAAAGAGTGCGGTGATCGGTAAATGCAATTATACTGTAGCCGTGCCGCATATATCTTTCTTTTAATTCTTCGGGAGTCCAGCTTCCGTCTGAAAATGTACTGTGACAGTGAAGATTTGCCTTATAAAAATTCCCCGCTTCGGGTAAAAGATATTTTTTCATAACAACACCTCTTTCAGGTAAATTTTATCACGGCAAAAGAAGTATGTCATTTAGTATATCCTACAGAAAAACTTATTTTTCTTTGTGTTAATTCTACAAAAATTTTTTATTCATAAAAAACACTTTATTTAGTTAAAGTAAAAATATATAATGTAGATTAAAAGGGGATGATAATATTGAATATTTCTGAAATCATAGGAAAGGTGAAAGAGGCACCTGCTTATGTGAAGGAGCATTGGAATAAACCCGCCGAGGGTGAATATCTGTCGCTCAAGGAAATGGCGGCTTATACGATTTCGCAGGCAGGTACATACATTTATGCCACTGCGGGCGGACTTATGACCTTTTCCGCATCATATTTCTGCGGCTCAATTATGGGCATTGCCGCTATGGACTTTTATCTCATTAACCTTGTTTCCACGATTATAAATTATGTGTTGATGTTTATGAACCCCATTGGTATGCTCATTTATGAAAATCACGGAAGATTATCTTCGGGCATGACAAAATTTGCCCATATTTCATATATCGGGGAAATTCTTCTCGGCGGTGCGTGTTATTTTATTCCGATGAATACCTTTGATGTGATTATGCCCGGTCTTCCGCAGCTTGTCGGTAACATCCTTCTCATAAGCGGTGTCACAAACTATATTACCTGGTTTATCAGAAGAAAATTCTGTGCAAAATACGGAAGAGTAAAGCCGTTTATTGTAATTTGTGCCATTCCATCGGCAATTATTGTTTCAATAATTCCGTTTTTGCCTGTGGACGGACTCTCATATTCCTATAAGCTTATAATTTTACACGGAGCATTCACACTTATGAACTATTTCTATAATAATTTCATCGGTGTAAACGGTCTTGTAACCTTTATGACGCCCAATTCACAGGAGCGTCAGAAGCTTCATTCCATTGTTCCCATCATCACGGGACTCTTTCCCTCAATAATCAATATGTTCTTCCCGTTCCTTATTTCAATCACGGGCGGATATCTCAATATTACTACATATAAAATTTTCATTCCCATTTTTGCAATTATCGGTGCGGTTGTGTCTCTTGCAGCTCTTTTCTGTAAGGAAAGAGTTATTGAAGAGAACATTGAAAAGAGAAAAAAGGTAAAATTCTTTGAGGGTGCAAAATATGCACTTAAAAACAAATATCTGTGGATAGTGAACATTTCAAACATTGTCGGTCAGTGGCAGTGGCTTATGGCTTCAATACTCGACTTGTGGTTTATATATCTTCTTCGCACCGAATCAATTATGGGTGTTGCAAAAAATGTTGTCGTTATCGGTATGACGGCAGGTAACATTCTTTGCCCCATTCTCACTGCAAAATTCCAGAAAAGAGATATTCTTCTTGCCTCAAAAGCAGTTGCCCTTGTCATTCTTTTCGGTGCACTTTTTGCCGTTAAATCCGAAAATCTTATAATTTATCTTATTCTTATGTTCCTTCGTAACACCATTCAGCCTGTTGAAACAGGTGTTGCACAGGGCTTGGGGGCAGATATACAGAACTATCACCACTGGAAATACGGAGAGCGTTCCGACTCTGTTTCGGGTGTGTTCAGCTGGTTTTTGAACCCTCTGAATATGGGACTGGGTTATGTTCTTCCCTGGCTTCTTGCACTCTGCGGTTTTACTTCCGACTGGGATGTTTATTACGATTCAACCATTCTCAATAACGTATTTTACATTTATATCTGGGGTGCGATTATTTCAACGGCATTATTCGCAATTCCCTATTTCTTCTATGACCTCACAAAAGAAAAACACGATATGTGTGTCAGAGAACTGAAGGAACGTCTGGAAAAAGCCGAGAAAGAGGAAAGCGAGGAAGCTGCGGTATGAAAAAGCTGATATCTGTTTCAATTGTTCTTATTCTTCTTCTCACCTGTTTTTCTTCCTGTGACCTTGACAGCATAAAGGATATGGGCAAGGGAAATCTCAAAATAACCTACAGAATATCTGACGGAAAAGCCGTTGTAACGGAGGTTCCCGATAATCTCACTATGCCCGAAATTGTTATTCCCGATGAATATGAAGGAAATCCCGTTACGGAAATTGCAGATTTCGCAATTGTAAATCTTGAAAATGTCACAAAGGTGACTATCGGCAAAAATGTTGAAGCTATTGGCTTGTGGGCTATGGAAAACAACAAAAAGCTCACTGCCATTGAGGTTGATGAAGAAAATCAGTATTTCTGTGATATAGACGGAGTTCTTTTTTCCAAGGATAAGAAAACACTGCTTTTCTATCCCATGGCAAGAGGCATAGAAGAAATTAATACCCCCGACGGAAAAACCGTCAAGGGCATAAGCTATGATATTCCCGAGGGTGTTGAAGCAATAAGAACAAAGGCTTTCTATAAGTGCTCGGATGTAAGAAAAATCACTCTGCCCGAAACCCTTAAAGCCATTGAAGAAAAAGCCTTTTTCCGCTGCAGCTTTGATGAAATCCTTCTTCCGGAAGCACTGACCTTCATCGGAAAGGATGCCTTTTCATACTGCACGGAGCTGAAAACCATATATGTTCCCGAAAATGTAACAGAAATCGGGGAATATGCCTTCTATAACTGCACCAATCTTTTAGAAATAAACATAGGCTCTTCCGAAGATGAGCTGACTTTGGGTAAAAAATGGTATCCCACAAATAACGGTCTTGATATAAAAGAGCTTACCATAACTTATCGGAACGATAATTTATGATAGTTATATTCACACCGTTGGTGTGAGTTATATTGTGCTTCGCACAGTGTTATTCGGCTTCGCCGAGTGGTATTTTGCTTCGCAAAGTTTTGGAACCTGCGGTTGGCATTATATGTGCTTCGCACAATTTTTTTATCACAATCAAACTTCAGCGATGTGCCAAAGGCACGAGCGTATAAAGCGAAGCGGAACAAGGCGTTTATGCCTTCCTTAACTTTTGTCGAAGACAAAAATATCACTTATTCCGCAGGAATAAATACCACTGCCCGAAAGGGCAATATCTCTCTTGCGAAGCAAAAATATCACTGAATCAAGAATTGCAGGGCATCAGCCCTGCAATTCTTGATTTATTCTGTTCTAAGGGCAACAACGGGATCCTTCTTTGCGGCTTTGAGGGCAGGAATAAGACCGCCCACAAGAGTGATTATTATGCTTATTGCCATAAGTCCTGCGGCAGAAGTGAAGGGAAGCTGTGCATCCAGATTTTCTATGCCTGTTTTCATTTCTATGATTGCATTTATCGGTATTATTCCAATCATGGTTATTATGATTCCGATAAGTCCCGAGAACCAACCGATAATAAAGGTTTCTGCATTGAAAACCTGGGATATATTGCCTTTTGATGCACCGAGAGCTCTTAAAATTCCTATTTCTTTTGTTCTTTCCATAACCGATATGTGAGTGATTATGCCTATCATTATTCCCGAAACAAAAAGAGAAATTGCAACAAATGCAATAAGAACATAGGATATTCCGTTGATTATTGAAGTGAGCGAGGAGGTGAGCATAGCGGCATAATCCGTATATGCAATGGCTTTTTCCTCGTCAACACTGTCGTTGTAGTTTTTGATGCACTGTGCAAGAGCATCTTTGTTTTCAAAATTATCGGCATATAAGCTCACTGCTGCAGGCTTATTTATATCAATATATCCGAAATCCTGAAGGTTCTGTTCAAATGTAGTTTCGTTTATATACTGATCGTAAATTGTCAGAAGCATTTTTGTGTCGGGAGAAGCTGTGAGCCATTTATCAAGCTGTGAGGCAAAATATTCATCGTTTGCTGCAATATCAGACAAATCTGAACCTATATAGTCTTTTATTATTGACTCAATATCAATACCTGAAATAATATCTTCAATATTGCCCGATTGCATATTCTGGAAATTTTCAATCACAGAGCCTATGTTTTCGGCATTGAATTCGGGATATTTTTCTGAAAGCGTGTTCATTAACTGAAGCATTTCAAAAATTTTTGATATATTTTCAAATGAAGCCTTGATATCTGTGAAGATGTCTGACAGAAATCCGAATAAAGAGCCGAGAATTCCCGATTGCTGTGAGCTGACGGGAGCGGTTACAGGCTCTTCGGTTACAGGCGGCTGTGTGGCAGTCGCTTCGGTTACGGGTTCGGTGGGATTTTCCGTTTCGCTCCCCGCAAACGAACCTATGCCGAGAAGGGATATCATTTTATAAACCGATGCTTTTTCTTTTTCACTCATTGTTGAAAGATAATTTTTAATTGCAGAAATTTTTTCTTCTTCACCAATTATTTCAAACCTCATCCCTGTGAGAACATTTATTTCGGGTGTTGAATTCTGTGCAGTCACTATGGAAGCATAGCCGCTCATTTCGATTATATAATCTTTGAGCACCGCACTGTATGCAACAGGGCCTGAAACTGAAAGCCCCGAAGCATCTGCTTTTCTTTTAACTATTCCGGAAATTGTAAGCTCAACGGCATTTTTAAGAAGCACTTCTTCATTGCCTTCTATTTCTTCGATATATGAGAATGTGCCGTTTTCATTTTGCTTATAACGGTTTCCCGGAGTAATGAGATAGAATTTTTTTCCGCACACCGAAGAATAATCAAGGACAATAGGAGGAGCTTCTTCGCCCGAATTTATTATTTCTGCAACAATATTATACTGTTCGTTTGAAATAAGCCCTAAAGCGAACATTTCCTCAAGGGATATTTTGTTGTTTCTGTCAAGCACAAGAACGGTGTCGGTTACATTAATCGGCCATTCGCCGTAGAGCAGGTCATAATTATCTTTTATTTCCGGATTGAGAATTTCTCCGTTTTCACCCTTCGGCATTTCTTTGAAATTTTCAGCCGTATCGGATGAGCCGTTGCCTAAAAAGGAAAAACCGCCGGAAAGAAGATTGCTTAAAAATCCGCCTGTGCCCGAAGATGTATCCTGAACTTCCGGAGCACTGTCGGTATCTGAAAACTTTCCTTCGCTGTTATAGGTAAAAACATTGAAGGCTATGTTATAGGTATAAATAACGCCTTTTTCACCTAAAAAATCGTGAACCTCGCTGTTTGGGTTGTCAAGATAAGCCTTGAAAGCACCGAGGTCGTTTTTCTTGATAACATTGCTTATTATATTTTTTCTTTCCAGGTTATTATGTCCCGAATATATACCGTTTAGCGTGAGGGGTTCTTCCTGTGAATAAGCCTCGGTGGTCTCATTTTCTTCACGGCTTGCGTTATTTCCGCCGTATAAGGCACCTGTATCCAATGCTTCGGTGCTGATTGAAATGGGATATTGCGACATTGTGTCTTTTTGTATGCTGTTTATATATGCAGTCATTCCTGTTGAAACCGCAAGAATAAGTCCTATTCCCACAATACCTATTGAACCTGCCATTGCAGTAAGAAGAGTTCTGCCTTTTTTTGTTCTCAGATTATTAAAGCTGAGAGAAAGTGCTGTCAGAAAAGACATTGATATCTTTTTTATCTTTTCTTTTTTTTCGGTTTCGGTTGTTTCTTCATAAGGATCTGAGTCGCTTATTATTTTTCCGTCGGAAAGCTTTACTATTCTTGTGGAGTATTCCTCGGCAAGCTCGGGATTGTGTGTTACCATAATAACAAGCTTATCTTTTGCTATTTCCTTGAGCAGCTCCATTATCTGGATGCTGGTTTCCGTATCAAGGGCACCTGTCGGTTCATCGGCTAAAAGTATTTCGGGATTATTGATAAGTGCTCTTGCTATTGCAACTCTTTGCATTTGTCCGCCCGACATCTGATTCGGCTTTTTGTGGATATGCTCCTCAAGTCCCACCTTTTTCAGAACATCCACGGCTCTTTCTTTTCGTTCCTTTTTGGAAACACCTGCAAGGGTAAGAGCCATTTCAACATTTGAAAGTACACTCTGATGGGGTATAAGATTATAGCTTTGAAAAATAAAACCGATTTTGTGGTTTCGGTATATATCCCAATCCGAGTCTTTATATTCTTTGGTCGATACTCCGCTGATAACAAGGTCACCTTCTGTATAACGGTCGAGACCTCCAATAATGTTGAGCATTGTTGTTTTTCCTGATCCGCTTTGCCCGAGAACAGAAACAAATTCATTGTTACGGAAGCTGACGCTGACACCTTTTAATGCATCTTGCGTGACGTCACCCGTTTTATATGTTTTTAAAATGTTTTTAAGCTGAAGCATTTGTCTGTTAGCCTCCTGTTGCGGATAATAATCAATTATACAACATTAAAATAAAATGAAAAAAAACAAATTGTAAAAATTTATAAAATATTTTGCGTTGCTATAAATAATCATAAGCTCAGATTTTGAATGCGAACATAAAACAGGTGCCTTGAATAACAGAGACCGTTTTTATGAACTATATTTTTTTGTTATTTTGCCTTCAGTATATTTTCGGCACTGATTTTCGGAATTCTTCCCAATCCGTCGGGACCGACATTCAGAAGATAGTTTATTCCCAACGAGTTGAGCTTTTCTCTTCTCTCTTTTATTTTTTCGGGGCTTATAAAATCGTTGTCATAATATTTGAAGCCCCATGAGGAATTCATTGTTCCTGCAGTTTCGTAAAGTCCGTAGGGGGAGTATTTAAAGCCGTGAATGGCATTGGGATCGGTGTTTTCTTCCGCCCTGAAGGAATCGGGATATTCATTGTCACCCAATGAAACATAGTCATAAGCTCCGTTTCCTATTCTTGAATTTATTAGGCAGTCGGGCTGATATTCTTTTACAAGATGATTCAGCTCAAGGCTTTGCTCGGGTGTTATTGTGTGGGGCACATCAAACCAGATAAGAGAAATTTCGCCGTAGCTTGTGAGGATTTCCTTCACCTGCGGCTTTATTTTTTCTTCAAAGCAGATTGAAAAGTCCTTTTTGCTTCTGTCGGGAAAATCCCAGTTGTTGTCCCAGGAAGTGCCCGAACAGCCTGTGAGATTTGTATAGCCTCCGCCGTGAGGGTGGTGCCAGTCAAGCTCCTGTGAATAATAAAGACCGAATTTCAGCCCGTGCTTATAGCAGCTCTGGGCAAGCTCGCCCACAACGTCTCTTCCGAAGGGTGAGAAATCAACCACATTATATTTATCTGCATAGGATTTGAACATAGCGAAGCCGTCGTGATGCTTTGAGGTGAAAACAAAATATTTCATTCCCGCCTCTTTGGCAAGGCATATCCATTCATCTGCATTGAAATATATGGGATTGAAAGCCTTTGCGAGCTGTTCATATTCCTTATTCGGAATGGGCATAAAGCTTCCTATCCATTCCGCATAGTCTTTGACATGTCTGCCCTTATATTCACCACCCAAAAGAGAATAAAGTCCCCAATGAGCCATCATTCCGTATTTTGCACTTCTGAACCATTCTCTGTTATCCATAGCTATCCTCATTAAAAGTAATCTGACATTATTTTACAGCAAAAATCTGCCGAAGTAAATATTTGACAGAGCATTAGCAAAAATATATAATTGAAGCACTGAAATTTATAAAGAGGCAGAAATGAATTACAATAAATCACTGACAGCAACCGTATACATAATCAACAACGGCAGAGTGCTTTTGCATATGCACAAAAAATATAAAACCTGGTTTCCTGTGGGCGGACACCTTGAGGCGGATGAGCTTCCCCACGAGGCGGCATTAAGAGAGGTTAAAGAGGAATCGGGGCTTGATGTTACATTATTCCGGAAAAATGAGGATAATTTCAGCATCGGACTTGTAAAAAGAATCCCCGCACCATTATGTGTTTATAATGAAGGCGATAAAAAGGATGGCGGCGAGGATTTTCTTGATTTTATCTATGCCGCACAAACAGATGATATAAAGCCCTGTGCCTCCGAAAACGAAAGCGGAATTTTCCGTTGGTTCACAAAAGAGGAGCTTCTCTGTGACAAGGAAAACATAAAAATCCACATAAGGAACACCGCTCTTTACTGTCTCTATACCGTATCGGGTGAAAAAAACGGGGAATATTTCCCCGAAAACGAAAAAGCTATTCTGTAATAAAAGAATCTCGACAGAAACGGTAAAATGTGATAAAATAGTGAAAAATAATTTACGGGAGAAAATATATGAAAAAGTATACACTTAATTTCGGTCAGTTCAGACAGTATGACAAAAAATTCATCACTGCCGAAAACGGAATAAACACAGAAGCCGTGAATTCCGTTGCATTTCTCGGTGAAGCACTTTATTTCACCGCTGAGGGCAGTCTTTTTGAATATATCGAAGGAAAGATAAAAAAATTATCCGTAAAGGCAGACAAGCTTTTCGGCAGAAACGGCAGAGTTTTTGCGGCTTCAGGCAAGAGCCTCGGAGAGCTTAAGGGCGGAAAGATTAAGAAGCTTGCCGATTTTGACTGTGATGTTGTTGATGTTTCCGTGGCTATGGATAAATCTCTGTGGCTCATCACCGAAAAGGCACTCTATCTTCTCGGCGATGAGGGCTTCAGCCGTGTTGTAGGTGTTCCGGAAAACACAGTATGCCTTTGTGCTAAAGACAACCTTTCAAAATACTGCGAAACAGTTTATATCGGCGGTGTGATTGAAGGACTTCTTTCAATGAAGGGCAAGCGCCGTCACTTTGCTGAAATGACACCCGATATGTCGGGCGTGCTCTCAAAGAAGGTGAACTGTCTTTCTCTTGACGGTATGGGGCATCTGTGGGTAGGCTCCGATGAGGGGCTTAATATCTATGACGGAAGAAGCTTCTGGTATAACGGAAACGATTTTTACAGTGTGCCCGCAGGCTCCTTTAACGATATGTGCTTCACTCCCGACGGAAAGAAATATTTTGCAACAAACACTGGTATAATTACACTTATTGAGGGTAAAATAAACTATTTCTCCTACGGTGCATGGCTTATGCATCCGAGAGTAACAAAAATTGCCGTGTCTGAAAAAGGCACTATTGCCGCAGTAACCGAAAGAGGCATAAGCGTTATCACAAATGAATTGATGACTCTTGAAGAAAAAGCAAACCATTATGATGAGATGGCAGTGAAATATTTCACAAGAAATGAGGGCTATCAGGTATGCCGTGAGCTTCGTAAATACGGTGACCTTGAGTCGGGATGGCTTCCCAATTCCGATAATGACGGACTTTTTACGGGACTTTACTGTGCCTCACAGTGCTTCAGATATAAGGTGACAGGTGACGAAAAGGCAAAGGAAAACGCAAAAAGAGCAGTTGAAGCTATGATTAAGCTCACCGAGGTGACGGGAAAGAAGGGCTTCACGGCAAGAGCCACAAGATATTCATATGAAGAAAACTTCGCAACGGGCAACCGTGAGGAATGGCATTTCTGCGAAAGCAATCCCGATTGTGAATGGTTAGGAGAGACCTCCTCCGACGAAATGACAGGTCACTATTTTGCATACGGTATCTATTTCGACCTTGTTGCCGACAAGAAAGAAAAGAAAAAAATCGCCGAGGTTGTAAAGAGCATAACCGACCACATAATTGACAATAATTTCCATCTGTGCGATGTTGACGGTGTTCCCACCACCTGGGCAAACTGGGAGCCTGACCTTCTCAATAACGATGACCGCTGGTATTATGAAAGAGGAACAAATTCCCTTGAGATCCTCTCCTTCCTTAAAACCGCATATCACGTGACAGGGGATGAAAAATATAATAAGGTATATGAAATGCTCATTGAAAAGCATCACTATGCCATGAACTGTATGCAGTATAAGGTTGAAGATTTCCACCTTGCACACATAGACGACCAGCTTGACTTCACAAACATTTATCCTCTTATCGTATATACCGAGGACAATGCACACAAGGAAATTTTCAAAATGGGACTCACTCACCATTTTGATTATGAAAAGATCGAGCGTTCACCTATGTTCAATATAATTTACGGTGCGTTGACAGAAAACTATTGCGATATTGAAAATGCCGCAAGAAGCCTTTCTGAAATGAATCTCGACCTTATCCGCTGGCCCGTTTACAACAGCCACAGAAAAGACATCGTGTGGGACCACAGCACCGAAGAAATGGGCTGCCCCCCTCAGCTTAAATACCCCGTTGAATATTCTGCACGTGTTCTCGTTCACTATGACGGAAATCAGTTTGTCTGCGATTCGGGAGCAGAGGAGTTTATTGAAATCAATTCAAAAACAGTAAACCGCACATCCACTCTCCCCGGCACTGCAGGTGCAAACGGAATGAGAGCCCAGCAGCCCTACATCTATCTTCTTCCCTATTGGATGGCAAGATATCATGGTCTTTTAGGTGACTAAAATAAAGAGCTCAAGCTTTTACATATGTAAAACAAATTATATTTTATAGCTGTCTTCACTTTTTGTGAGGGCAGCATTTTTTATATTTTTTGTCATATCTCATTTAATTTTGTTGTAATTCAATATGCTTTTTTGTATAATCAAATTAACAGAAAAGATATCAGGGGAGTAATTATGAAAGAATTTGACTGCAGAAGCTATTGCGAAGAATTATTGAAATCCAAAGATATTAACGACTGCGAAAGAGTTCCTGTGCCTGAAATCTCGGAGGATCAGAATTATATTTTTATAAGCTATGCTCACAAGGACTATAAAAAGGTCTATCAGGATCTGGCTCTTATGTATGAAGCGGGTGTCAGATTCTGGTATGACGAAGAACTTACGGCAGGCCATGACTGGGATGATGAGGTAATCAAAAAAATTATCAATCCCCATTGCAGCGGTGTAATTTTCTTTTTAAGCGAAAGCTTCTTTTCCAGTAAATCAGTATTAATGGAAGTTTTTACCACGCTCGGTAAAAATAAAAAGCTCAATGACCTCAATTCGGCAAAAAATTATTTCTGTGTCAATCTCTCAAATGAAAAGCCTTCTGTCTTAATAAACAAAGCACTTCCTACTTTTTCAGAGGAGCTTGTTTCTGAATTTTATGTCGGTGAGGCTCTGAACGAGACACTGACCTCTGCTTTTAAGGATAAGGCAACCTATGTACCCTTTGAAATGAAAAATCACAACGAAAAAATCATATCGCAGATAAGAAGAAACTTCAATGTTATTGATATTTCGGGGGACGGCTCCTCGGGTGATGGCTTCTATGAGGGAGAAATGCTTGATAACAAACGCCACGGCAAGGGTATATGCAGCTATGTAAACGGAAAAGTCTATGACGGGCTGTGGGAAAATGACAAATATCACGGCAAGGGAAAAATCACATACGGTCCCAATGACCAGAGAAGCTTTCTTGAGGGCATTTTTGTTGAAGGACAGGCACACGGTCCCTGTGTGCTTGAGTTCAATGACGGCGACAGATATGAAGGGGAAATGGAGTTCGGTAAAATAACGGGCCATTTTATCTATACCCGTACCGACGGAACACGGTATGAGGGATATTTTTCCAACGGTGAAAAGCACGGCCTCGGAAAGCTCATATACAGTGAGGGCAGTGATAATTTAAGCTATGATGGCGAATGGCTTCATAACTACAGAAACGGTAAAGGAAAGCTTATTTACCGTTCGGGTGCCTGTTATGACGGTGAATGGAAAAATGATTATACAAACGGCAAAGGCTTATATACATATGAAGAAAATCATGTCTGTGAATATTATGATGGCGAATGGAGAAACGGCAGAAAAAACGGCACGGGTGAATTGAAATTCAGAAGCGGCCACATTTATAAAGGTTGCTTTGAGAATGATAAATATCACGGCAGCGGTGAATTCAGATATTATAACGGCGATGTGTATAACGGTGAATTCCGTCACGGAAAGCGTCACGGAGAAGGAACGCTTACTTTCCCTGACGGAGCCTTCTGGAAAGGTGAATGGGAAAACAACAAGGAGCTCTCAGGCTCCGGAACAATAAAAGAGGCTGACGGTGAAATCTATATCGGTGAATACAAAAACGGAGCATATAACGGCAAGGGAAGGCTTTGTTATGCCGAAAATGACCACCGCGAATACTGCGAGGGTGATTTTGTTGACGGAAAGCTGAACGGTAACGGTTTTTTCAAATTCCGTGCAGGTGAAACATACGAAGGCGGATTCAAAAACAATACCTATCACGGCAAAGGAAAAATGACCTATGTGAAGGGCGAATACGATTATTATGACGGAGACTGGGAGAACGGTCAAAAAAACGGCTACGGTGTGCTGACCTTCCGTGACGGCAGACTTTACACAGGTGAGTTTACGGACGGAAAATACAACGGCAAGGGAAAGCTTTGTTATGACAGCAGCTCACATATAGATTTTTATGAGGGCGATTTCAAGAACGGTAAATTTGACGGCTTGGGAGAAATAAGATTTAAAAACGGAAATATTTATATCGGTGAGTTTATAAACGGTGAATATTGCGGTCACGGTGAATTCAGATATAACAGCGGTGAAGTGTATGTCGGTGCTTTTCTTGACAGCCAACGCCACGGCAAGGGAAAGATAACATATGCGGACGGAACTTATTGGGAAGGTGAATGGCAGAACGACAAAAAGGTGTCAGAGTTAAAAAAAGCAGAGCAGTCAGACGGCAAAAGCTCTGAAGCTATACCTGAAAATGAAAACTCCCGCAAGGAAGAAAATCAGGAAAACAATACCTTTGAAAATAAAAAAAGAAAAAGCTCCTCATGGATATTCAGACAGCTTGAAAAGCTTAAGTTCTCTCATAATGAGGGTGAGGAAGAATAAGTCGTATGTAATATGCGAAGAAAAGTTTTAACAGTACGGAGGAAAAAATGTTTGATTATATTTGTGCAGGAATAGGATTGATTATTGCTGTTGTTTGTATTATTTTTGCCTATAAAAAACGGCACAACACAAAGATGTGGATTTCTATTGTGCTGATTGGTGTGCTTTTATCGGTGTTTTTTATGGTTTTGCCCACAGAATGGGGTGAAAGCAAAGAAACGCTTATAGGCCTACTGTATGCACTCATTTCTTCTTTGTTCTACAGCTTAAAGTCTTTAGGCGGAGGACAGGAGCTCGGTCAGCTTGATACTATCGGTTTTACGGGAATATTAAAGTACATATATATTCTTTTTAACTATGCTGCATTTATTGCGGCTCCCGTATTAGGCTCAAGTCTTGTTCTCTCCTTTGTCGGCGATACACTTTCAAAAATAAGATATGTTTTGCCCACATCTAAAAAAATTTATGTCTTTTCAGAACTCAACAACAGCTCTTTGAATATTGCAAAAGGGCTGAAAAAGAGTGATAAAAATATAAGAATTGTTTTTTGCAAAACAAAAAACTGCGACGAACCGCTTGCAGAACAGGCAAAAGGCTTACATTCAATAATGCTTTATAAAGCCTGTGAAGATATAAGCATAATTTCTGAAAGCTATGAGTTTTATCTTGTGTCGGATGATGAAGCAGCGAACACCCGTACAGCAAAAAAATTAATCAGTAAGCTGGGCAACAGTGATAAAAAAATAATTCTTAATGCCTTTATAAAAAGCGGTCCTGATATTGCGTTGCTTGAAAACATTGCAAATGCTGTAAGCGGCATAAAAACCGAAAAAGCACCAAAAACAAATGTATCCGAAGCAGATAAAGCTCCTGAGTGGAAGGAGCCGGATTTCAGTATAAGATTTATTGATGCGAAGGCACTGTTTTGTAATAATCTGATTTATAAATATCCCATATTCAATACACCGGAGAATGTGAAGGATATTTCTGTTATGATATTAGGCTGCGGTGAAACAGGGCTGTGTATGCTGAGAACTGTTGCATGGTACGGTCAGATTTACGGCTATAGACTTGAAATAAAGGTCTATGACAAAAATGCAAAAGAAATTGAAAAGACCTTTAATAAGCATAGCCCCGAGCTTAATAAAAAATACGGCTATGATATTGAATTTATTGATGTTGATATAAACACTTGGGAATTTGAAAGAATTATAACCGAGGAAAATAAACAGGCAAAAAAAGCAACCGTTGCTTATGTTTTTACCGGCCATGATGAACTCAACATTGCAGCTGCCGATTCTCTTTGCGGTATCTTCAGAAGAAACAGAGCATTTAAAGAAACGCCGCCAATTTTTACCCGTGTAAAAACAGGAACAAAATATGACAGCTTTGCAAATGAAGAGGAAGGCTTTCTTAATGAGCGGAATATTCATCTTGTAGGTAATATTGAAGATATGTTTGCCAAAAATATATTGTTCGGTTCAAAAATTGAAAAACTCGCTTTAGCAGCTCATTTCTGCTACAACAGGGTTCTGGATAATAGCACGGATATCCACGATTATAAAAAAGCAAAAAATGAATTTTTGTCAGATAATTATAACAGATGCTCATCAATGGCTGCTGCGATACACGTTGATGCCAAATTACACATTTTTAAGATTCTGTTAGAAAAAAACGGAAAAAAATACGGTGAGAATGAGCTTAAAGAGAAATTTATCCGTATAACCAAGGACCATAATCATCCGATAACTGTTGAATTGGCAAAATGCGAGCATGAACGCTGGAATGCTTATATGAGAAGCGTGGGCTACCGTTCCTGTGATATTGAAGCTATGAGGAAATATGCTCCTTCGGTTAAAAAGAATAAGGATGATTTGTCAAAGCTGCATCCCTGTATAACACACTGGGACAATCTTGATGAAATACAGGATGCTTATAACAGTATGGATTTTATGAAGAATGAAAAGGCCAAAAATTTTAAGGAATCAGATTTTTTAATCATTGAAAAGATATATGATATGAAAAAATTTGCCGATAATTTATTTAAGGAGAAATAATTATGTATACACCTAATCCGATTAACACCGAAAGCATAATTCTTCCCGACGACATACTTGAGCTTACGGAAAAAATTGCCGAGAATGTTCACGATGTATGGGCAGCAGGCAGAATCAAAGAAGGCTGGACCTACGGCGAAAAGCGTGATGATGCAAAAAAAGAAACCCCCTGTCTCGTACCCTATTCCGAACTTCCCGAAAGCGAAAAGGAATATGACAGAAACACAGCCACAGAAACGATTAAGCTGATATTTTCTTTGGGGTATAAGATAACAAAGTAATAAACTATTTAAAAACAGACGGTCTAAAGCAAAGTATCCCGACAAAAACGCTCACTTTTTGTCTTGTTCTAAGCCAAACTTCAACACAGCCTTCTTAAATGCACCGATTTTTCTTGAAGAAGTGTAAACAAGCTCTTCTTTATCCCCGTGTTTTACTCTGACAAAATCCCTTGTCACTTCCGTCACATAATTTAGATTGACTATGTAGCTGTAGTGAGGTTGGGCGAAGGATTTTTCGTCGAGGACATTTTTCCAATGCTCTATGGAGTGATATGTTTCAAGCTTTCTGTTTATCAGGTACAGTACGGATTTTCTGCCTTCTATGGCAATGTACAGAATCTCATGGAGATAGACTATGCAAATATCTTTATTGCAGGTGGTCACGGGTATTCCGGGGGCAAGACCGAAGCTTTTGCTGTTTTCAAATGGAAAGAATAGTCCGTCGCAACCGTAATATGTAACCGGAATACACGATAATCCGTTACTGTTCAGAAATTCCTTTAATTCTTCTTTGGTTTTTGTTTGTTCGATTTCTTTTGTTTTCATAGCTACTTTTCCCTTAAATTAAAATTTTGCCTTATACCTTTAAAGTGTTGTAAAACGGAAAAAGTAACACCATTTTTCAGAAAAATATCGAAATTTGTTGAAATGCACAACAAACACCACCTATACTTGTGTACAATAACAACAAAAAAGCCGACCGTCAAGGTGGCTTTCATTCGGATTTGTTTGTTTTACCTCTTATTATCAATATCGCAAATGTTCAGATTAACCGTAAACATCCTATCCTTTCACAAAAGCTCCGAACAACGTCGCAGCTGCGAGCAACGTTCTTATTCCTTATGTGCCGTAGCCGTGGTTACGCTTGGTCTGGCTTTGCATTTTTCATTTTTTATTTATTTACATTGTTTTTCACCGGTTTTGTGACAGTCCGTGATATTTTATATCCGCCATGAAATTCCGCAAATTTTCAGTAGGCTGTCCGTCATAAAAATAAGGAAGTTTAATGTTTCAGAGCTTGCAAGAGTGTGTGAATTAAGGGTAACAACAGTTTATAAATATATTTCTCTTTTGGATAAATAAATTAGGGGCTGTAAAAAAAACAGCCCCTTTTTTGGTATGAATGATTATAACGGATTACCTAAAACATATTTTTCACGGCACCATCATACACATTCTTTTCATACCAAAAACTTTTCTTCGTGGTAAAATGAGGAGATGTAGCAATGTCAAATATTATCGAAGATTTTTACTATGGCAATATAGAGCCACAAGAGGTCAATTCCGAATTAACACCTAAACTCAAGAAGAAACTGAGTAATCTTGCAGAGAAAGAAGAACAGCTTACTGCAAGGCTGACCGGCGAAGATAAGGAACTGTTTCAAGACTACGTAAGTGCTTATATTGAGTTTTCAACAACAAGTAACGCTGACAGCTTTATTTCAGGCTTCAGGCTCGGAGCAAGATTTACATACGAAACTTTTGTGGAAAAATAGTAATTTCGGTAGCGGCTACCGAAATTAAAATCCACACATTCGACTAACCTCTTGTTATAAGGTAGAATAAAGCTGCCAAATAACAGGAGGTTTTGTTATGGAAAGAAAAACTAAAATTAAGTTCACGGATTTCGAGTGCAACTTGCTTATCAATGGTATGAATGAGTTCAGAAATATGCTTTTAGCTGAGGATTTACCTACAGAGGATGTTGATGAGCTGTTGCTGAAAATCATTGATAAGAGTGAAAAATAAGGAGGTTGTTATTATGTCAAACGGAAATTCAATTAGTTACCGTCGAGTTGGAGATTACAATATCCCAGATTTTACTATCCCATCCGAAGAAGCAAATATACATCTTGGCAAATGGGGTATGTTACATAAAGACTATCTTTTCAATCACAAGAAAGTGTTATTTACAACAATGCTTACCCAAGGCAAACTTTATCAGCACTGTGCAGATGTTGAAAACCAGGCAAGAGATGTGTTTGATACACTTGTTGAACAGATGAAAAAGACGGAGGGTGTGACCGAGGAATTGAAAAAAGAAAATCAGATGCTATGGGTACAGAAAATATGCAATATTCAGGGACGAGCAAGAGAAATTGTTGAAAATGAGCTGATTTACACCTGACAACAATTAAAAACTTGACAAAGCAATACTTTTATGTTATTCTTGTCAAAATTCAATTTGAGGTATTATTATGAACGCATATCTTCTCAAAAACCTTGATATGGATATGAATTGGCTTGCACAGGATGATTATCATTCATCAATGGGCAGGCTTATACCTCTATATTCATTTTGGGATAGATAACATTATTTTTCCATATGTTTATAACGGTGTAAGTTGCTGCAGAAACTTACACCGTTTATTTTTATTATGCAATAACAAGGTTCTCGAACACGAAGTGTGAGAGATTCTTATATCAAAAGGAGGATTTCTCTATGAAATTACTTAACTTAATCAAAAAGAAACTTTTCAAAAAGCACCGCGAAATTACAGGAGATTATCTTGTTGATTATTACAACACTCACGATGAAGAAGTTCGTCTTTTATCCAAGCACGGCAGAGTTGAATTTCTGACAACTGTGAAATATATCGAGCAACACTTGAAAGACGGTATGAAGATTATTGAAATCGGAGCCGCAACAGGCAGATACTCTCATTATTTCGCTCAAAAAGGTTTTACGGTTAATGCAGTTGAGCTTATTGAACACAATATTGAGGTTTTCAAGGCTAAAACATTGCCTGATGAAAATGTCAGAATTAAACAAGGCAATGCTCTGGATTTATCTGAATATCCCGACAACAGCTATGATATAACACTTTTGCTCGGGCCTATGTATCACCTCTATACATCTGAAGAGCAGAAAAAAGCACTATCGGAAGCAATCAGAATCACAAAGCCTGACGGATATATCTTTGTTGCATATTGTATGCTTGAGCCCTCAATGTTCTGTTGCTTCAAGAATAACAGAATTGACAAACTTATTGCAGACGGTGAATTTGACCCTGTTACACTTGAAGCACATTTTCCACCACACGGTATTTTTAAGGTGTACAGTAAAAACGAAATATTTGATTTAACAAAGAGTTTTGGTGTAGAAAGATTGCATTTCGTTGCTACTGACGGTTATACTTGCCATATGAAAGAGTCCGTTGATAAAATGGATGATGAAACCTACGATTTATACTTGAGATATCATTTTAAAACCTGCGAAAGACAGGATTTAGTCGGTATATCACATCACACACTTGATGTGCTGAGAAAGGAGTAGGCACTATGATTAAATATCCAAACTATGACAGAAGCATACTTTCAATTGCTTCATCTGTTTTAAACCATTTCGGTGTAAAGGACTGTCAGCATAAGACCTTACCCGAATTTGATAAATTACTTAAAAAAGACTACAAAAATATTATAGTAATTCTTTTTGACGGATTAGGAACTTCAACCCTGAACTACCACCTTAAAGAGAATGACTTTTTGAGAAAGCATTATTTAACCGATATTTCTTCCGTTTTTCCATCAACAACTGTTGCTGCAACCACATCAATTTTAAGTGGCTATTCTCCATTAGAATGTGGGTGGCTCGGCTGGGACTTGTACTTTGAGGAAATAGGAGAAAATGTTGCAGTTTTCAAAAACATTTTACAGAGAAACGGTGAGCCTGCTGCAAAATATAATGTTGCAAATAGGTACATTCCTGTTAAAAATGTTATGCAAAGAATTGAAGCGGTAAAGGGCAGAAAAAGTGCTTACTGTGTAGCTTTCTTTTCAAAATTTCGTATCAAAAGCATTGAAGATATTTGCAAAGCCATATACAAGCTTTCCAAAAAGAGAAAGAAGAAATACATATATGCCTATTGGCATCAGCCTGACAGTGCAATGCATAGGCACGGAGTAACAAGTCCTGAAGCTCACAAAGAGATTCTGCACATCAACAGTGAGGTTGAAAAGCTTTGCAGTAAATTAAATGATTCACTTGTAATCATAACTGCCGACCACGGACTGTGTGACAGTGTGAACTTGTTTCTCGAAGACTATCCTGAGCTTTACAATATGCTGAAAATACCACCATCAATTGAGCCGGGTAGAGCAATGAGCCTATTTGTAAAAGATGGTTTACAGGATGCATTCAAAAACGAGTTCAATAAACATTTCTGTGATTCTTTTATACTTAAGACAAAGGAAGAGGTGTTCTCCGAAAACATTTTTGGCTACGGTGAACCACACCCGAGAACACATGGATTTATTGGTGATTTCCTTGCCATAGCAACAACCGAAAAAACATTGTTTACAGCAAGAGAGGAACACGAATTTATTGGTGTTCACGCAGGTCTCACGGAAGAAGAAATGACAGTTCCGTTTATAGTGATTGAAACAGAAAAGAGGGAGAAACGATGAACCTGAAACAAAAAATCAAACAGATAAAGTACATAAAAAACACACCTGTTCTTGAAACAGAAAGACTGCTTCTTCGTCCTATTATCCCTCACGATGCAAAAGAGGCATTCGTATGGTTGAGTGATGAAAAGGTTAATAAATTTATGCCGTATAACCTCTACAAAAACACAGATGAGGTATTGCATTGGATAAACACTATACTCCCCAACGACAACAATTTTCACTGGGGAATTGTGCTTAAAGGAAGTAATCTTTTAATAGGTAGTTGTAGTATTGGTCCCGACAAAAAAGAACCCGGTGCTTGGGGATTTGGTTACAATATCCGTTCTGATTATTGGAACAAGGGATTAACCACAGAAGCTACAAAACGAATGATTGAATTCGCCCATACAGAACAAGGAATAAAGGATTTTGTTTCAAACCATGCAGTTGATAATCCTGCATCGGGCAGAGTTATGGAAAAGTGCGGTCTTGTATTTGATCACTACGACGAATATCAAACCTTTGACGGCACGCAAACTTTCAAAGCAAAGTTCTATAAAATGCATTTGGATAGTTTATAAGGAGGATGATTATGTATAAAACAAAATATTGCGAAGTCCATTATGAAGAAGCTTACAATGTAGTTTTCGTCAAATGGAAAGAATTCTGCTGTTATGATGATTATCGCAAACCGTTAGAATATGCCTTGGATATTATCAAAAACCACAATGGTTGTAACTATGTTGCAGATACCCGAACGGGCTTTGAAAATCATCCTGACGATACAAAATGGGTTGCAGATGTGTTTATTCCAACTGCCGTTGAATACGGTTGCAAAATAATATATTTCATTATTGATAAAAACAACTCATTAAAAGACGAGCTTGAAGGTCAGAAAAGTGATTCTTCTAATAAACTTGAGTTTAGGTATATTTACAACCTGAACGGAATTTAAAATTAAATTATTACATTCAACCGCATCGTAGTATCACAGCTTTGGTGCGGTTCATTTTTTTTGAAGTTTGATAAGTCGAAAAATAAGCGTTTTTGTCGAAAATCGCAACGTTTTTGCAAGCACCATTGAACAAAAAATTAAATTGCGATACTTTTGACATATAATATAGAATTATTATATAAATATTTTGCTCATTCTCAAAAACTATATATTTAAACTTGTAATTATTCGTTTGCATTTTGCATGGACAAAAATATAAAAAACAAAGGAGAATAGAAATGATTAAAGACTATAAATTAAAGGATATTGAAAAGTACCTGCAAAAAGATTCAAAAGTTGGTGACGAAATCATTGATGCTTTTGATAGTTTAGCTGATGCTGCTATTATATTTAGCCCGATAGTGTTTGGTCCACAGTTGTTGCCACTCCTTGATTTATTAGATGTAAAGGACAGACTTTTTAATTTAGGTCGAAAAGTTTATAATTATATTGCATCAAAAATTGAACCAGATTATATTGATAGAACGGAACAAATAAGATCTGCATATGCTTTGATTTGTTATACATCATATCTTGAGGTATTAGAAAGGAAATTTCCAAAAAAGATTATAAAAGAAATTAGAACTACATTACAAGATAAAAAAGATGTAATATATGGTTCAATAGAACAAACGGATGAATACGAACAAAATTCACCTAATATTCATTGTAGTCTTTTCATTGCAGATCATATTACATCTTTCTCTGATATAAAAGAAGACTTAGGCATAGTATATAGCAATATTACAAATAAGCTTTTTGATATACTTATAACCGCCTCTAACATAAACGATAAAAAAGAAATTGAAAACTTAAAAAAAGTATTTGATGATATTCCTAAAGAGGCTGTTAAAATATACGAATCTCAGTATATTCATTTGGCAGATAGTTTTAATGATTTTGCACTTTTTGCTCAATTACAGAATTTCAATGGAATAAATACAGCAGTTAAACAAAACAAAAAAGCTTTAGATTTGCTTTTAGATAATTCTAATAAAATAGATGTAGGCTTGAGTAGATTAAGTAATATAGTCAATTCTATCTACACGAACTATCGTACCATTCAAGTGCAAAATATAGTTAATAATTTAAAAGACAGGTATCACTCAATTATCGAAGAAGCAATTATTGATGATAAGGAAATTAAATCAGACACAGAAGAAATTCGATTAAGTTTCCCTAAAATAGTAGATGCTTTTATTCCGCAGTCTTATAAATGTCTTTTATATGAACATAAAGATATCCATTTAGAAGATGAAAACATTTGGAATGATTTACCTCGTAACGATGACTTAGATAAATTTTTTGTTAAATATTTATTTTCCCCAGATAGTGTTGACTATCCGTTAATAATTCTTGGTCATCCTGGAAGCGGAAAATCGTTGTTAACAAAAGTGCTTTCTGCACAATTAATAAGTAACTCATATACAGTCATTAGAATTCCACTAAGAGAAGTTAATGCCGAAAATGGAATAGATGTTCTAATAGAAGATCAAATAAAATCATTAACTAACAAATCCTTGCCAACAGGATATGGCGATTTTGCTGAACATTTTAATGAAAAACCACTAATGATAATTTTAGATGGGTATGATGAACTATTACAAGCAAAAGGTGATGTATTCTCGGGATATCTTGAAAAAGTACGTATTTTTCAACAAGAACAAAAATCCATGAAAAGACCAGTAAGAATAATAATAACAAGCAGAATTACACTTATTGATAAAGCAAGGGTTCCAGTAAATTCAACGGTTCTTAGATTATTAGAGTTCAATGACGAACAGCGCAAGGCATGGATCAGTATTTGGAATAACATCAATTCTGAATATTTTATCAATTCTGGAATAAAACCATTTTGTTTGCCAAAGTTATCAGACAAAAATAAAAAGAATAATATCATGGAACTGGCGGAACAGCCACTTTTATTATTAATGTTAGCACTATATGATTCAGAAGCAAATGAATTAGCTCAAACTAATAGTATAAAAAGAACGGAGTTGTACGATAATCTTTTGAGACGATTCGTTCGTAGAGAACGAGGAAGATATGTTCCAGGTTTTAATAGTAAAAAAGAAAAAGAACAAGAAAAAATTATAGACCAAGAAATGAATCGTTTAGGTGTTGCAGCTATCGGAATGTATAATAGACAAGAAGTTGTAATTTCTTCAAAACAATTGGAAAATGATTTAGATATATTTAGAGCACACCGTAATGACGGAAGTCCTAGTGCGCATACATTGCAAGAATCTGATTCTTTGCTTGGCGGTTTTTTCTTTATACACAAATCAAAAGCCAAAGATATCGAAGAAAATAGTACAAATGTAGATAGTGCATATGAATTTCTTCACAATACCTTCGGTGAGTTCTTGGCCGCTGATTTTATATTAAGAAATACAATTACCGAAGTAAAAGATGTGTACATAGGAAGAGAATATGGTGCACAGAGTCTGAATAATAAACTAGAAAACCCAGATGGTTTCAATTCAAATTGGTTTTATTGTTTGATGTTTGTTCCATTGTACTCAAGACCAGTTGTAATTGAAATGTTGCGTGAACACGCTCCTAAAGCATTGCTTCAATATCTGCGAGTTTCCGATAAAGCAATTGAAATAAAAATGGAGGATTTTATTGAAAATTTAAAGTTCATAGTTCATAACCAAATCGAAATAGTTCTAAACAAAAGAAATGTTCCTAGTGTGATGTGCAAAGAAACACTTTTCGAGCGTAATATCCCATTAATAGGTTATTTAGCAACATATTCGTTAAATTTAATAATACTAGCTAGCGCGCTTTGTCAAAATGGTTTTGAATTTATTGAAGATGATTATTGCCCTTCACAAACAACAAAAAACAATTCAAAACAGTGGGACAAATTGATTTCGTTATGGAAAACTTGGTTTTCTCCTGCAGATTTAGCGGGGCTGTCTGTTATTGTAAAAGCAAAAAGAACAACAAAAAATTCAGTTATAGTTAATTGCAATGATAAATTTGAAGCGATTAGATATGAAAAGCCTATCGACATTTTATTATGTGTATCATCTACATTAGCAGATAATTTACTCACGGGTCTTTCTGGATTGCAAACCCATATGTTTAGAGAAATCACTAGATTGAACAATGCAGAAATTTTAGATATGTTAAGAGAGGAAAACCTTGATTTGTATTGTTCATTTTTAATACTTTTAGTTCAGGAGGAAATGAATAATTTTATAACAGAAGACGATGAACACTATGAGTTTGAAAACAAATACACAAGGATTAATGACATCATGTTAGAGTTGTTAAATAAGTTAGAAATTTATCATTCAAATCGAAACACCCTGTTAAATTTTATCTTACTTGTCGAGTGTTGCTTGCAACGAAAAGTGTTGTTTTCATATACAAAAGTGTCTATAGTAAAAGCTTTACCTGATTTGATTATGCTATTGAGATCTCATTTAGATAAATATACATCATCGCAATTTACCGTAGCGAATAAATTGATGGAGACATTATTAAATGTAGATGATCAAACAATAAATGAAAATCTTTTGTTGAATAATTTCATTTTTAGTAATTCTTTAATTAGAGCAGAGTTTGAAGAGGAAATCGAACGAAGCATACACTATTCCTATCGTTATTATAAGCAAAATAGAATATATTTGCATAATGAAATATGGGAAGACAGTAATCGTATGACCATCTTAAAATTATTAGAAAATCCAAGAGGTATAGCAGAAGAAGATAAAAATAGGCTGTTTTATAACTACATTAATTTTAATAGTCTAAAGTTGTTAATAAAATTAAACCCACAAGCTTTATCCAATACTTTACTCTATCTGGTTGAAAGACGCAAAAATAAAGATGATAATTTAAATAAAATTATACACTACTTTTTTGAAATGTCTCTTGAAGAATTGGAGCATGTAGGATTATCATTTTTTGGTCTCAATACGATAACCAATTCAATAAAAATTGCACAGATTTTGGATGAAAATAATTTTTTGGAAACACTAGCTGGAATCTTGAAAAAACATTTTATTAACAATAGAAATATTCTATTAAATTTATTAAGTGACAACCCGGCATTTATTTCTTATCTTTTGGAAAGATTACCGAAAAGTTTTGCTGAAATATTACCGTTTTGTTTTAAAATCTTTGTTTCTGAAAAAAGAATAAGGTATCAAGAACCAAATAAAATGTATGATTATCTAGGGCTTTTTAGAAAAATGTATAATTTCGTTAATAGCTATACTGATTCAGAAAACATAGTTGATAAAAATGTTAAATCTTTATCTGGCATAGTCCTTAATAATTATAATTCTAAAAATTTTGATGTGGAAAACATTACTTTTGCACAACTTGATGATTTAGCTTGGTTTTGCTCTACTTTACAAAATAAACATATTCAAAAGAAAGCAAAATCATTGTTGTATAAAAATTCATCATCTGAGTATATGGATATAATTGAATTAGTTTTTCTTAAATATAACTGACAATTCAATGTATACAATATTGTCACAAACTAATTTTTTGTATGCTTGAACAAAAATTTTGACAATATTTAAATTAAACAAAATCTGTTCATTGTATTCAAAAAAACATATCAATCCGCACCATAGCTATCAGCTGTGATGCGGATTATTCATTTATATCTTTACAACACGAACTTTTATTTATGAAAACCTGTTGACAATCACACATTCGTTCTGTATAATGATGTCACAAATTAAATATTAACTTTGTAGCGCGTAAGCGGAGCAATTTATATTGACTACCCAAGCACCGTATGAAGATAAGAACAGAGGCAATCTGTACTTATTTCAGCGGTGTTTTTTTGTTTGTCTTGCGTGATACCGACGGTAAAAGTCCTTTCCTCTGTTCATCGGGGGTGAGGACTTTTTTGCTTTTATGCACCTTGACAACTGAATGACCGTCTGAAAGTGATACGACTTTGCGATGATACGAGCAAGGCAACGCTGTGGTGAGATTCCGGGGTAGGAACTATTTCGGGTGAAACGGCAAAAAGACTCTTTTGATATGTAGTTAATGAAATTACCCTACCAACAAAATAAAACTCATTACAGACGAAAAAATCATCAAAAATCAACCCGAAAAGCTACAGTAAAAAGGAGTGTGATAGTTATTCCAAGGATAACCAAAAGTAAAGAATCCGAATGGAGCTTGTTCCTGAATAAACGAAACAGAATCTGTTATAACGAGCTTTGCAGGAGATGTGTTAACAGCTGCAAGCAGAGTTTCAGAGCTGTGGTTATATCCTGCAATTATGTATCAAAAAGGAGCGTGAAAGACAGTGGACAATGAAGCTTTTTTCAAAATGCCGAAGGTGTTGTTTACGGATGAGTACAAGGATTTATCTGCAGAGGCAAAGCTGCTTTACGGCTTAATGCTCGACAGAATGCAGTTATCTGCAATAAACGGTTGGTGTGATAAAAACGGAGAAGTATTCATTTTTTATACCATTGCAGAAACAAGTGAAATGCTTGATTGCGGGCACGATAAGGCAACACGGCTACAGCGTGAGCTTGAAAAATACAATCTGCTCCGCCGTAAATATCAGGGCAAAGGCAAACCTGCAAAGCTGTATGTTTCAGATATACCGAAAACACGCATCAGGTCTCCGTAAAAATCGCAAGTAATAAGACTGAGCAGAGTAAAACTGAAAGTTATATACCAACCGAGAAAAGAGAAATATATCTTTAATTTAGTTAGTAGTAAATTAAAGTATATAAGGCGGATTGGCTGAATGCGAAAGGCTGATAAAACATCGCATTTCTTCTTCGGCTCGTATAATACAAATTTGGCAAATCAGACGATAGAAATTTGCAAAACGAACAGTACCCCGTCAGCAAAATTCCCATTAAAAATCAGTGCATTCTGCCCGTATTACTAAGGGCAAAATGCACTCAAAAATGGCTTCGTTGAAAAAATAAAAGTTTTTAAAGAAATGAAAACTGCCCCATAAATACAAAAATTCGGGCAGTACACCGAAATGTACTGCCCTTTGTGTTAGTTCGTGTTTCAGAAAAGTTGTCCCGGAAGCTTCAATTTTTCTTTCGATGGGAATTGTTTGTCAAACTCTTCTGCTTCGGCTTCATTTACAAAATACCCCTGAGGCGGAGAATATTCACCTGTAACATCGTCAAGATAGCCTTTTTTTAGTTCTTTGCAAAGGAAGAATGATGCATCTGCACCTTCAGGTAAGCCGTGATAACGGATGCCAAACTCACTTGCATAAGTAAAACCGCTTTTTCCGTAAAAGTCAATATTACCCTCAAAGCAAACTGCACCAAAGCCCATTTCAGTTGCCTTCTGCAGTGAATAATCAAGCAGGATTTTGCCGTAGCCCTGACGCTTCAGTTCATTTGCAATACAGATAGGACCCATTGTGAGAATTGGAATATCTCTTCCGTCATCGGCTTTGATTTTAGCGTTCATAAACATATTCTGTCCTATGATTCTGCCGTCTTTTTCCATAACAAAATTAAGCTCAGGAATAAAGTCAGCATCATCACGAAGCTGATTCAGAACATAGTGCTCAAGACAGCCGGGACGATAAACATTCCAAAATGATTCTCTAACAAGAAACTCAACTTCTCTTTGTTCTTCTTTTCTTTCATTACGAATTATATAGTCATTTTTATTCATTGTTTTTCCTCCTGAAAATTGTTGACCTTCAATGTGTGGGAGGTCGGATAGATTATAAGCCTTCCTCCCGGTTAAGCTACAATCTCCGTTGTTCTGATTGTCTTTTTCAAAAAGCAATCTCCTTTAATAAAAATTTTTATTTAATCAAGCCTTTTGGCAGGATTAACAATATAGTTATCTCTTTTTGTATACAACCAATTCCGGATTTTCTCCGTTTTCTTCATAAGTGCATACGAGCAGAAAATCCATGTTAGCAGCGATGCCGAAGCAACGGTCACCGCCGAATTTACACTCAAGCTGATTGCCGAGATAGGTTGCGTTATCATCAAGGAATTTTACTGTCTGACCATTCGGAAGACGGTATTCCAGGTTAATGTATCCACCCACAAGTGCGTTAAGCTTTTCAACCTTGGGCATTCCGTCGATATGTAAATCATTAAACTCGCTGATGAGTTGTTGCTTGAATTCTTCAAACTTTTCTGCACCGCCAAGGTATTTATACTTCTTCCAATAATCAAGTTTCGGAAGCATATTCTTCATATACTCACGGGCTTGTTCAGAAGAAAACTGTTCATTTGCCATATTATGTACACAGACCTCAATAAGCTCATCCATATCGTGATACATATATTCACCATCTGCATAGCACCATTTACAATATTCTTCATTGAAAATGCCGTCTTTTTCTTTGCTGATGTTTGAATCCTCAAGTGGCATACCGCAACACTGACAAATAAGTTCTCGAGGAGAACCTAAAAGAGTGTTTATAGAAACATCAAACAGCTTTGACAACAACTTTAATGTTTCTGTGTTAGGTATTGTTTCTCCGTTTTCCCAACGCGAAACAGCCTGACGAGTAACAAAAATCTTTTCGGCAAGCTCTTCCTGAGATAAACCTTTTTTAGTTCTTAATTCAAGAATAATATCTTTAGTTTCCATATTGTTATCACCTCAGTGTTATTCTATCACTGAATGTTATATTGAACAAGCAACTATCAGTTGCTGTCAGTTCGATAAATTGAAATTTACTTACTGCAATACACCGCAATTGCTTCACAGATAAACGTAGCAGTACCGTCAGCGTGCTTATCAATGTTGTTCGTAAAGCGCTCGTCCGCTACATACATCTGACCGAGACTTGCCAGTATTTCGTTTGTACAAAGATAGTAATTCTCGGTGATATGGTTCTGCAGCATTTTTACAAGGTTTTGTGCTTCAATGGAATCAGCGCTTTCGTCCTTTCCCATGCAGAGCGCAAACTCTGCCATAATATGGTCCATTCCCTCGGCAAGGTCATTCCACTTCTGCCTGGAGTAGTTCTTAGTCCGTTCCGCATGTTCCTTGTATGCATCCGATTTGCCCCATTTTTCTCTAGCTTCAGCCTTGTATTTTTCAAATTCGCTGTTATCGAATGCTGTCATAACGTTTTCTCCTTTCACGGCACCGTCAATAGCAGAAATTAACCGCTCTAACCGCTCTTTTTTGAGTGTGAGAAGTTGTTTTTGCTCGTTCAGTGCCTTGCTTTTGTCATAATTCGGGGATGACAAAATCTCGCGAATAGTCTTTAAGGAAAAGTCAAGTTCACGGTAAAAGAGAATCTCTTGCATACGAAGAAAAGATTTTTCGTCGTAAAAGCGATAGCCTGTAGTTTTGTCAACAAAGGCTGGCATCAACAATCCTATTTCATCGTAATAATGCAGTGTGCGCAC
>JAZSJT010000090.1:0-6578 GCA_045534425.1 Acutalibacteraceae bacterium
TTCGTTCATCAAGTGTCATATGCTTATATTTTTGACTCATTATCCGGGACCTCCTTCCCAGACTAAAGTCTACTACATTTTGCTTCCCAAACTAAAGTCCACTGCAATTTCCACTGTGGAACTTACTTTGGGAATTTACTCTGCAAAAAAAAATTAAAATTACACATTTTCCACTTGACAAACGGAAATACAGAGGATATAATACATAAGCATCATAAATCTGCCGGTGTGGCGGAATAGGCAGACGCAAGGGACTTAAAATCCCTCGTTGGCAACAACGTACCGGTTCAAGTCCGGTCACCGGCACCAAATTATGATGCCGGAAACGAAAACACGACAAATCTCACATTACATACGGGAGTATAGCTCAGCTGGGAGAGCACCTGCCTTACAAGCAGGGGGTCACAGGTTCGAGCCCTGTTGTTCCCACCAACAACAAGACCTCTTTTGTCTTACTGACAAAAGAGGTCTTGTTGAATGATGCTTGCCTTCGGCAAATGATGCCGTTTCACTAATGATGACGGCTATGCCTGATGATGTTGCGTTGCTAATGCTTTACGGCAAGCATTGCATCATTGCGACTAATGGGAGCAGCATCATTATGCGAAGCATAACATCATATCACCAAAGGTGATGCAGCATTGAATTATGATAGATTTTACGAATACCTTTCAAAGGGTTGGGACAATTCTTGTGTGTTATACTTCACACGGCAATATCATTCTGAGAATCCGGCATAACATCTTTCCTGCTGTGTTTTTTTATTCCCGCCTTGATTTACAAATATTATTCTGTTATACTTTTTATAAGAATTACACGGAGAGAGAAAATGAATATAAGAAAATATAATCCTGCAGACAAAAAAAACGTTCAGGATATCTGTCTTTACTGTGACGGATATGAGGATTTCAAGGCAGACACCATAAATTTTCTGCTGTCTACCTACTGTGATTATTATACAGAACAAGAACCAGACAACTGCTTTGTTGCAGTAAACGAAAAGGATGAAGCGGTGGGATATATCCTTTGTGCGGAAAATTTTGACAGATTTCATAAAATTTTCAGAAATAATTATCTTACAAAAATTCCCGAAAAAGATAAGACAAACAGGTTTTATGCCGAAATGTCAACCGTGATGCATAAGAAGTATAAAGAGGATTTCCCCGCACATCTTCACATTGACATTATGGAAAATTATCAAAGAATGGGACTCGGTCACAAGCTTATGGATGCACTGATTTCACATCTTAAAGCAAAAGAAATCAAAGGAATTATGCTCACTGTCAATTCCCTTAATCCTAAAGGCGTGGCTTTTTATAAAAAATACGGATTCGATATTATTGAAGAAAATCCCGATGATATTGTGTTCGCAATGAGGCTTCACTGAGAAAGGAAAGAAAATATGAAAAAATCACTTGAATATCTCAACAATTTACAAAGAATACTCAATGAAATCACCCAAAAGCAGATGTCGGCAATTGATGAATGCTCTGCGGCTTTCGCAAATGCACTTGAAAACAATCATAATATTTTTCTTTTCGGAACGGGACACTCACACATGCTTGCAGAGGAGCTTTTCTACCGTGCGGGCGGACTTGTAAAAATTCAGCCCGTTCTTGAAACTGCACTTATGCTTCACGAATCCGCATCAAAAAGCACGGAAATTGAAAGACTTGAGGGTTATGCTGAAATTCTTTTCAATTCCTACAGAATGAAAGCAAATGATGTTATTGTTATTGCATCAAATTCCGGACGAAACGGTATTCCCGTTGACATGGCTCTTCTGGCAAAAGAAAAGGGACTCACTGTTATTGCCCTGACTAACCTTAATCACTCAAAGTCAAGCCCCTCAAGACATAAAAGCGGAAAAAGACTTTTTGAAATTGCCGATATTGTGCTTGATAATATGGGTTGCCTCGGCGATGCAAGTGTGAACTTCCCCGAATTGGGACGGAATGCCTGTCCCACATCAACAAGCACGGGTGCGGCTATTCTTCACGCGGCGGTTGCGGGCTGTATTGAAATTATGCTGAACCAGGGAATTGTTCCCGAGGTTTTCTCAAGCAGTAATGTTGACGGCGGCGATGCAATCAACGAAGCATTCATTGAAAAATATCAGGGTATTATAAAATCTCTTTAAGAGGTGCGGTATGGCTGTTATCATTAACGAAACATATCTGAAAAAGGCAAAAGCTCTAAAAAAACCTTTGCTTGAAACAATAAAAGCCCCTGCTTCAGTCATAAGAATTAATTCCGACGAAGCTGCTTTTCAGAAGCTGAAGACCGAAAAAATATCAGATATAGCTTTTCCTCTCGAATTTTCTTCGGGCGATGAGCTTATTATTGATTTCGGTGAACATATTGTCGGATACCTGAATTTCAGTGCTTTTAATGACGGCCATTTCAAGATTACCGACTCCCCTGTAAAGCTGCATTTTACCTTCGGAGAATTTCCTCTTGAAATTGTAGCACCTCCGGAAAAATATAAAGGCGGTCTCGGAAGCGGTTGGCTTCAGAACGAAGAAAAATCTTTTGTTTTCACTCCCTATGAAGTAACTCTTGAAAGACGTTATTCTTTCAGATATCTTAAAATCAAAAGAACCGACTCCGCAAGCTTTCCCGTAAAAATCACTTCTATCACAGCCAAAAGTGTTTCTGCCGTTTCTTTAAGCGATATACAATATCCCGACATAAAGGATGAAAAGCTTAAAAAAATATATGATATGTCAGTAATTACCCTTAAAGAATGTCAGCAGGAGGTTTTTGAAGACGGTCCGAAAAGAGACAGAAGACTGTGGATAGGTGACCTGAAATTACAGGCTATGACCGATTATTCGGTTTTCAGAAATCTTGACCTTATAAAAAGATGCATATATCTTTTTTCAAGTGCAACAGGTGCACACAGGATGGTTGCCCCCTGTATCTTTCCCGATTCTCCCCCTTATGTTGACGAATGGACCTTCTGTGACTATTCACTTTATTTTATATCCTGTCTTTATGACTGGTATAAAAACACAGGCGATAAAGAGCTCCTTAATGAGCTTTTCGAGGTGGCTTATACACAGTTCCGACAGGTTTCGGAAAAATTCAACAGGGAAACGGGAATTATTGACCTTAATCCCTTTATTGACTGGTGTCCTGCCCTTGACAAGAGAACTGCTATCCTCGGAGTTTATATTTACACATTAAAACAGTTAAAAGAGCTCTGTGAAATTCTAGGTGTTGACACAAAAGCAACAGAAAATGAAATCTCCGATGCAAAGAACAGCCTTTTTGCTTTTTATGATGAAGACAAAGGACTGTTTACAGCTCCATCGGGACAGATTTCTTATCATTCGCAGGTGTGGGCAATTCTTTCGGGAATACTTCCAAAGGAAAAAAGTGCAGCAATCCTTGAAAGAATAAAGAAAACCGACACAGAATTCACTATGCGAACACCTTATATGATGCATTATTATATAGAAGCACTTTACAACTGCGGACTGAAAAATGAAGCACTTGAATTTATAAAGGATTACTGGGGTAAAATTGCTGATGCGGGCTTCGACTGCTGTCCTGAAATATTCAATCCCGAAAATGAATTTGAATCTCCCTACAATGCTCCCGAAATAAATTCCGCCTGTCACGCCTGGAGCTGTACTCCCGCTTACTGGATACCTAAGCTCATATAAACGAATGAAGCACCGAATTTTACGGTGTTTCTTTTTTTGTTTCACTTATTGTAATAACATTCTTTGTCTGCTATAATGATGACGGCATTTTAATAAAACAGGGGAAATTTCTATGAATACACAGACAGGAATAAAAACAAAAAAACTCGGCTTCGGACTTATGAGACTGCCAACAAAAGCAGGGCTTATTGACCATAAGGAGCTGAAAAAAATGGTGGATTCCTTTATGGAAGCGGGCTTTAACTATTTTGACACTGCACATCCTTATATGGCATTGAGAAGTGAGGGTGCAATCAGAAAAGCTCTCGTTAAAAGATACCCGAGAGAAAGCTTTTATCTCGTAAACAAGCTCACATCAAATTTTTTCATAAATGAAAATCAGGTCAGACCGTTTTTTAATTCACAGCTGAAAGCCTGCGGTGTAGATTATTTTGATGTTTATCTTGCTCATTCACTGAACCGTGATAATTATGAGAAATTCAAAAAGTGCAAGGCCTTTGAAACCTGTCTTGAGCTGAAAAAAGAAGGCAAAATAAAGCACTTCGGAATATCATTTCATGACAAAGCAGAGGTTCTTGAAAAAATTCTTTCAGATTATCCGGAAATTGAAATTGTTCAGATACAGCTCAATTACCTCGACTTTGACGATCCCTCCGTTGAGGGCGGAAAATGCTATGAGGCGGCAAGAAAATTCAACAAAGATATTGTTATTATGGAACCGGTCAAGGGCGGAAGTCTTGCCTCACCGCCCGATGAAGCAAAAAAGGCTTTTGACGAATTGGGAAATGCATCCTATGCATCATATGCCATCAGATATGCCGCAGGCTTTGACGGTGTTCTCACCGTGCTTTCGGGAATGGGAAATATGGATATGATGAATGACAACATAAGCTATATGAAAGATTTCAGACCGCTTGATGATAAAGAAAATGCTGCTGTTGAAAAAGCGAGAGCGGCATTCAGAGGTCTTAATCTCATTCAGTGCACATCCTGTAAATATTGCCTTGATGTATGCCCGAAAAACATTCCGATCCCCGATTATTTTTCCTGCCTTAATGCAAAAAAACAGTTCAAAGGCTGGAATCCGGGAATGTATTACAGAAGAATTATTGCCACAAATCCGAAGCCCGATGAATGTATAAAATGCGGAAAATGCGAAAAAGCCTGTCCGCAGCATCTTGACATACGGAATCTGCTTAATGAAGTTTCAAAAAACTTCTGACAAATATTTAATTTTTTTGTTGACCAAGAAAAATATGAGGGTTATAATATATTATTATCAATTTAATGCGGTAAAGTGCCGATATGTTACGGAGAAGGATTATGAGAATTGTTATAAAAGTCGGAACATCAACCCTTGCCCATGTTACGGGCAGACTTAATATAAGAAGAGTTGAAGAGCTCGTTAAGGTTATGAGTGACCTTAAAAACAGCGGTCACGAGGTTATTCTTGTTTCTTCAGGTGCTATCGGTATGGGAGCGGGAAAGCTGTCTCTTAAAGGAAAGCCCTCGGATATTCCCACAAAACAAGCGGCAGCAGCCGTAGGTCAGTGTGAGCTTATGTATACATATGACAAGCTTTTTTCGGAATACAATCACACTGTTGCACAGATTCTTCTGACAGGCTCGGACTTCAAGCACGAGGACAGACATCTGAATTTTACAAACACAATGATGAGGCTTCTTGAGCTTGATGTTCTTCCGATTATCAACGAAAACGACACTGTTGCAACGGATGAAATCAGTGTGGGAGATAACGACACCCTTTCAGCATTGGTTGCAGAAAGCATAAATGCGGATTTACTTGTTCTTATGAGTGACATTGACGGACTTTACACCGCCGATCCTCATAAAAATCCGGATGCTTCCCTTATTCCCGAAATCAGAAAGCTCACTCCCGAGATTATGGCATTGGGCGGTGATGCGGGCTCAACTCTCGGCACTGGCGGTATGAAAACAAAGCTTCACGCAGCCGAAATCTGCACAAAAAGCGGCACGGATATGATAATAACAAACGGACAGAATCCTTATATACTCTATGATATAGCTGACGGTAAAAGTGTCGGCACAAGATTTATTGCAAAGGTGAAATAATATGACGACTACCGAAATTCTTAAATCAGCCAAAGATGCAGTTAAAACCATTCTGACACTTACGACCGAGAAAAAGAATGAAGCTCTGCTTTCAATGGCTGATGCTCTTGAAGAAAACTGCGATTATATTCTGGAAGAAAATTCCCTTGACATTGAAGCTGCAAAAGGCAAAATCAATGAAGTTATGATTGACAGACTCCGTCTTACCCCTGAAAGAATAAAGGGTATGGCACAGGGCATAAGAGACGTTGTGAAGCTCCCCGATCCCGTAGGTGAAGTTCTTGATACCGTGACACGTCCCAACGGTCTTGTAATTAAAAAAACTGCTGTCCCTATGGGGGTTGTTGCTATGATTTATGAATCCCGTCCCAATGTAACATCGGATGCGGCGGCACTTTCTCTTAAAAGCGGAAATGTTTCCGTTCTTCGTTCGGGCAAAGAGGCTTTTCGTTCATCAAATGCAATTCTCACGGCTATGAGAAAGGGACTTGAAAAAGTCGGGCTTCCCGAAAATCTCATAAATCTTATTCAGGACACCTCCCGTGAAAGTGCAAACGAATTAATGACCGCAACCGAATATGTTGATCTTCTCATTCCCAGAGGCGGTGCGGGACTTATTTCTGCTTGTGTTGCCAATGCCAAGGTGCCCTGTATTCAGACAGGCACGGGCATATGCCATATTTATGTTGACGAATTTGCAGATATTGAAAAGGCTGTAAATATAATAAACAATGCAAAGACAAGCAGACCTTCTGTTTGCAATGCCTGTGAGGTTGTGCTTATAAATAAGGCTGTTGCAAAAGAAATTCTTCC
>JAZSJT010000100.1:0-35686 GCA_045534425.1 Acutalibacteraceae bacterium
CATAGAAAACAAGCAAAAAACAAAGCAAAAAAAGACAAAAGGGCAACCCAAATAAGCCTGAGAAGGTATTTTCCCAGACTAAGTTCTACTTGAGTGGAATTTAGTGTCAGAAAGAATTTTTCAAAAGTTTAGGAGATTGAATAACCTGCACAGGCTCTACAAAAGAGATGCCAAAAACGGCAGCTAAATCAGAGGAATATGCAAAAGAAAATAAATCGAACGCACTTTTACCGTTGAAATTTTTTCTTTTAACAGCATTGACATGAGAAAAAATCAAATTAACTGTATCCTGATTAAAACTATCAAAGGATGTCCCGGCAGGGACAATATCCCTGAACAGAGTATGATTTTTTTCAATATGCGGTTTTTCGTATGGTGAGTTTGGCTCACAAAAGAAGAGAGAGGTTTCTTTAATACCACATTCATCATTTTCAAAAGCAGAAATATTGCTGAATTCACCACCGTTATCTGTCAGAATTACAGGGATAATTGAACCGAAAGCAAAGCCGTTAGAGCTCAATTTGTTTTTTAATTCGCAAATTTTAGATGAAGCTTCAGCTGCTGTTTTGTTGTCGAGTAAAATACCGACCATAAAATTGAATGCATTAAAATGTAGTGTCAAAATCGCCTTTCCGCCTACACGACCGATAACAGTATCCATTTCGACAAAATTGGTAATATTGTTGTCTTCAATATATTCCGTAAAATCGTTGTAAGTTCTTCCGTTTTTAGCTTGTCGAGGCACAAATTCATTAGTTTTTGAGTGACGAGGCTTGAATTTTACGGCACGAGGCAAATCAATATTAGAAATAGTGTAGTAGCCTTTATTTATGTGTCTGTAAACAGAAGATTTAGAAACAGGCAAATCATTAGATTTCAGGATATGGTATATATGTTGACCATTTTTGACAGCATCCGAGATCACTTTTTCTGTTTCGTAAAAATCTTTGCGGTTCAGCGGTATGCCTTCTCTTGCCTCAACTAACAGATTTTCATAATCTTTTTGTGCTTGTTTTGCTACGTATTTGCGTCTTGGAAAGCTACAACCTCTATTGTTTCGCTTTTCACAAGCATTGCAAACGAATGGAGCACGAAGAAGCTTCGGACAGCATTCATCGGTTTTAGTAAAACTATTAGTGTAAACAATTAAATGCTTTTTTACTTCTTTTGATATGGTTGTCTGATCTTTTCCGATACGTTGAGCGATTGCTTTGAAAGTCATTCCTTTGTTCAGACACTCTTGAATTTCTATTCGTTCATCAAGTGTCATATGCTTATATTTTTGACTCATTATCCGGGACCTCCTTCCCAGACTAAAGTCTACTACATTTTGCTTCCCAAACTAAAGTCCACTGCAATTTCCACTGTGGAACTTACTTTGGGAATTTACTTCTGAAAATTTTCTGAAAAATTTTCAAGAAAATTGAAAATTATGCTTGACAAACGTATTTTGGTCTGCTATAATCCCTTTTGCACTTGAGAGAAAACTCTTGAGACAGTCGGTGTCTATAACATTGAGGTCCCACCCGTTCCCATCCCGAACACGGTAGTTAAGCTCAATCGTGCCGAAAATACTTGGTGGGCAGCCGCCCGGGAAGATAGGTCGTCGCCGGCACAAAAAAGCAACTTGCTTTTGCAAGTTGCTTTTTTGCTTAATTGAAGATGAATTTTGTGTTTCCGATTTGTTAAAAATAAATTTATAATATTGCATTTTATTCTGAAATAGAATATAATATTGTTAATTTGAAATATGAAAGGTGAAAAAAATGGCTAAAATTATATCTTTTCCTTTTTCTTTACTGTTTGCATTATTGAGTATTTTCGGTGTTTATCTTCCTAAAAATGATGTGAATATAAATAAGGAAGAATGGAACACAAACTATTCTTATGTGTTCGTTCACGGACTTATGGGTTGGGGAAATTATGATATTCAGTATAAATTTATGCCCTATTGGGGTATGTTCGGCGGTGAGCTGCTCGGAAAGCTTGATGATGCAGGCTTTAACTGCTATGCCGCATCGGTTGCAGGAACTGCAAGTGCCTGGGACAGAGCCTGTGAACTCTATGCACAGCTGACAGGTACGGTTGTCGATTACGGTAAAGCTCACTCTGAAATGCACTCTCACGACAGATACGGTGAGGATTTCACGGGAAGGGCACTTATTCCCGAATTTGACAGTGAACATAAAATAAATCTTCTCGGTCATTCTTTCGGAGGTGCAACAATGCGTTTGTTTGCCACTCTTATGGCAAAGGGCAGCGAAGAGGAAATGGCAGTAACTCCCGAAAATGAGATTTCACCTTTTTTCACAGGCGGAAAGGCTGATTATATTTATTCTCTGACATCACTTGCAGCTCCCCATAACGGCACCACAGCTTATGAAACAGAAGCCGAAAATGCAGACAGTGCCGCATATGATATGTATATTGATAATGCTATGGAGCTTAACAAAAAAATGGTAACGGATGAAAACACTTATTATTTCTCCATTGCCTGTTCTGCTACAAAAAAGGCAGATGACGGCACATATAAGGCAGATAAAAAACTTATGGAAGGAATGTTCCAGAGTTCTGCTAATGCTATGGGAGCATATACGGGAGTTACCAATGACGGTTATGCCTTCGGCGAAGAATGGCTTGAAAATGACGGACTTGTGAATACCATATCTGCAAAGGCACCCACATCCGCACCCTCAAAGGATTATGAAGAGGGAAATGTCACGATGGGTATATGGAACATTATGCCTGTTTATAACGGTGACCATATGTCACTTCAGGGCGGACTTTTGAAGACCAATGTTCAGGTGCATGAGCTTTATCTTAACCACCTGAATATGATAAATTGCCTGTAAGCATAAAAAGCTAAAGGTTTGTCAATTTGTCAGCTTCTTACAAAATAGTCAATAAATTAAAAAACGGGGTTGTCTTACTTTCTCTGTGAGACAACCTCTTATTCTTCACATTTGACAAAATATATGTAATAGGTTAAGATATATTAAAATATCTGAAGGGGAGAAATTATGCAGTACAGAGTATTCGGAAATACAGGAGTAAAGGTGTCTCAGCTCGGTTTCGGTGCCATGAGAATGCCCACAATTGAAAAGGACGGCAAAAAAATTATTGATGAGGAAAATGCAATTTCCCTTATCCGTCAGGCTATAGACAGCGGTGTGAATTACGTTGACACGGCATATTTCTATCACGAGGGTGAAAGCGAGGTGCTTGTCGGTAAAGCACTCAAGGACGGATACAGAGAAAAAACATATCTTGCAACAAAGCTTCCCATGGGACATGTGAAATGTCCGGAGGATTTTGAAACACTTCTTGAAGCACAGCTTAAAAAGCTTGACACTCCATATGTGGATTTCTATCTTTTCCACGCTCTTAATCGTGACCATTGGGAAAAGGTTAAAAATTTCGGTCTTATAGAAAAAATGAAAAAGGCAAAAGAGGAGGGAAAGGTTCGGCACATAGGCTTTTCTTTCCACGATGACCTTGAGGTTTTTGAAAAGATTATTGAGGAATATGACGGCTGTGAATTTTGTCAGATTCAGTTTAATTATCTTGACACAGACTACCAGGCAGGACTTGAGGGACTTCGTCTGGCAGAAGAAAAGGGACTGGGTGTAATTGTTATGGAGCCTCTTCTGGGCGGCGGTCTGGTAAATCCCCACGAAAGTGTGAAAAAGTGCCTGCCCGAAGGAATGAACACGGTTGAAGCAGCCCTTTCTTATGTCTGGAATTATAAAGGCGTTTCACTTCTTTTAAGCGGAATGGGAACATCCGAACAGCTTGAAGAAAACCTCATTTATGCCGATAAATATACTGAAAATTCTCTTTCGGAAAAGGATATAGAAGCTTTCTCAAACGCAAAAAAAGCCCACGCAGAGCTGGGGCTTATTCCCTGCACGAAGTGTAATTACTGTGATATCTGCCCCGAAGAAATTGCAATTCCCGAAATTTTTGCCGCCTTTAATCTCAATGCAACCGGCGACAGACGAAAAGTCAAAGAAGCTATGCCCGATATTGAAGACAGGGTAAGAAAATGTGCAGATTGCGGAGCCTGTGAAAAAAGATGTCCGCAGAATATTGAAATAAGAAAGATGTTCAAACATATTAAAGATGCATTTTAATTATTTTAATTGATATGCCATTGACAATTATTTAATTTAATGATAGAATAACCCCAATAAAGACTGTGACGAAGAGGGATTTTTCTTTGGAATCCGCAGAGAGACGGCGGTTGGTGCAAGCCGTTGATGACGGGAAAATATCTGTAGCTTCCGAGTCGGAGAGAGGAAAGCTTTTGCCGTAGAACTCTCCCGTACGGCTGCGTGAAGGCCTAAGGCTTGATAGAGCCTGAGTGGCACATAAGTGCAATTTGAGTGGTACCGCGGGTTTATACTCGTCTCAAAGAATTTTCTTTGGGACGATTTTTTTTTCGTCCCGGCAGGAGGAATTTATGAGTAACATTATTTCAGGTCTTGATTTCAAAATCCGCGAAATGGCTTCGAGAATCAAGGAGCTTCGTGAGGTTATGGGCTATACCTATATGGAAATGGCACAGAAAACAGGTGTATCCGTTGATGAATATATGAGCTGTGAAGAGGGCAAAAGCGACCTTAACTTCGCATTCATATACCGTTGTGCACTTGCTTTTAATGTTGATGTAACCGACATTATTCAGGGTACGTCTCCCACACTTGCTTCATATACCGTTACAAGAAAGGGCGAGGGACAGAAAATTGAACAGGCACACGGTATGACCTACTATAATCTTGCTTCTTCTTTCAAGAACAGAATTGCCGAGCCTCTTTACGTTCATTCAGTAAAATCCGAAAATGAAGAAAACAAGGATATTGAACTCACAACCCACGAGGGACAGGAATGTGACATAGTTATAAAGGGTACTCTTAAAGTTCAGGTAGGTGAGCACGTTGAAGTGCTTCACGAGGGTGACAGTATCTATTATGACTCTTCATCTCCCCACGGTATGGTGGCGGTGGGTGATGAGGACTGCCTTTTCTATGCAATTGTTCTCAATCCCTCGGGTGAGCCTATCCCTGAATTTTCCGCCCAGAAGGCAGAAAATGCAGTGGCTCCCAAAAGACTCGGTGAAGCAAAAACAGACCGTGTTTACAGAAAATGGGTGTCTGTTCAGAAAAATGAAAACGGCACTCCCGTTAAGGTTGATTTCAAGGATGAGGATAAATTTAACTTTGCCTTTGATATAGTTGATGAAATAGCAAATAAAAAGCCCGATAAGCTTGCAATGCTTCATATTTCCGAGGATATGACGGAAAGAAGATTTACATTTGACGATATTTCCCGTGCATCAAATCAGTGTGCAAACTATTTCACATCCTTAGGAATAAAAAAAGGGGACAGAGTTCTTCTTGTTCTCAAGCGTCACTATCAGTTCTGGTTTGCAATTCTGGGACTTCATAAAATCGGTGCAGTTGCAATTCCTGCAACAAATCAGCTTCTTGAGCACGATTTTCAATACCGCTTCAATGCGGCGGGAATAAGTGCAATTCTTTGCACTGCGGACGGCAATACTTCTGACGAAGCCGAAAAAGCCGCTCTTGAAGCTCCCTCACTTAAAACGAAGATTATTGTAAACGGAGAAAAAGAAGGCTGGCACAGCTTTGATAATGAATATAAGCTTTTCAGTGAAAAATTTGACAGAAAAGAGGATTCACCCTGCGGAGACGACCTTATGCTTATGTTCTTTACATCAGGCACAACAGGCTATCCCAAAATTGCCGCACACAATTTCAAATATGCTCTCGGACACTTTGTAACCGCAAAATACTGGCACAGTGTGGACCCTGACGGGCTTCACCTCACAATTTCCGACACAGGCTGGGCAAAGGCTCTCTGGGGCAAGCTTTACGGACAGTGGATGTGTGAAGCCGCCACATTTGTTTACGACTTTGACCGCTTTAATGCGGCGGATATTCTTCCTATGTTCAGTAAATATCACATCACAACCTTCTGTGCACCGCCCACAATGTACCGTATGCTTATAAAAGAAGACCTCACAAAGTATGATATGTCTTCCGTTGAGCATGCAACCATAGCAGGTGAAGCACTCAACCCCGAAGTGTTCAAGCAGCTTGAAAAGCTGACGGGACTTCGTATTATGGAGGGCTTCGGTCAGTCTGAAAGCACACTTATGATAGGTAATCTTGTCGGTGCAAATCATAAGATAGGTTCAATGGGTAAACCCGTTCCTATTTACGACATTGATATTGTTGACAGCGAAGGAAAATCCTGTGATGTCGGTGAACACGGTGAAATTATTGTAAGAACAGGGGACAAAAAGCCCTGCGGCTTATTTACAGGCTATTATCTTGATGAAGAAAAGACCAATGAGGTATGGCATGACGGAATGTATCACACAGGTGATATGGCATGGAAGGACGAGGACGGTTTCTATTGGTATGTGGGAAGAATTGACGATGTTATCAAATCCTCGGGCTACCGTATAGGGCCTTTCGAAATAGAAAATGTTATTATGGAGCTTCCTTATGTTCTCGAATGCGGTGTCACTGCCGCACCCGATGAGGTGAGAGGACAGGTCGTAAAAGCAGTTATCGTTCTTACAAAGGGAACGGAAGGCTCCGAAACGCTTAAAAAGGATATTCAGAATTATGTCAAGAAGCACACCGCTCCTTATAAATATCCGAGAATAGTTGAATTCAGAGACTCTCTTCCAAAGACCACAAGCGGAAAAATAATCCGCAATAAGCTGTGATATGAAAATTTCTCTTATAGGAATGAATATGAGGGCGGGAGACACGGAATATAATTTCACTCACGCCGAAGAGCTTTTAAGAAAAGCAGCAGCCTTTTCTGATGTTATTGTTTTGCCTGAAACGTGGAATACGGGATTTTTCCCTAAGGAGAATATTGATGCTTTCGCAGATAAAGACGGTAAAAGAGCAAAAGAGCTTTTTTCCCGGATATCAAAGGAACACGGTGTGTGTATAGTGGGTGGCAGTGTCACGGAAGAAAAGGCCGGAAAAATCTATAATACCTGTTACATATACGATAAAAAAGGGGAATGTGTTTCCTCATACAGTAAAGCCCACCTTTTTTCTCATATGGGTGAAGACCTTTTCTATTCTGCAGGTGACGGTATTCAAATATTCAGCATAGGTGATATAAAAGCGGCTGTTATTATCTGTTATGACATCCGCTTCCCTGAGTTCACACGAAAAGCCGCACTTATGGGGGCAGAGCTTCTTTTTGTTCCCTGCCAATGGCCCGCAGAAAGAATTGAAATTCTCCAAATTCTGGGAAAAGGAAGAGCGGCGGAAAATCAGATGTATGCCCTTGTGTGTAATTCGGCGGGTGCTATGAACGGCACTGTTTTCGGCGGAAAGTCTTTTGCAGCTTCCCCCACCGGTGAAATAATCGGAAAAGCATCGGAATCGGAGGAAATACTCACTGTGGATATTGATATTGAAAAAGTGAGAAAGCTTCGTGAAAGCTTTAATGTTTTTGCCGACAGAAGAGAAGAGCTTTATAAATAAGCACAAGCCGCCGGGATTAGCGTGATGCTCTTAGCGGAGTATCACGCAACTCTATTCACCTACGGCAATTATATTGCTTCGAAGTGATATTCGGCTTTTAGCTGAGCTTTATTTGGCTGTGCAAAGCTATATTTAGACAGAATATCACTGATACTAAGTTGAAGGGCTTTTAATTTCTTCGATAAGAGCAACACCGTTTTTCTTGCGGCTTTTTTCTCAAATAAAATATTGACAATCTTCTTTATTTGTGTTATTCTACATACAATATTAATGATAGAGGTGCGTTGGATAAATAGTATGTTCTGTGTAAGCTTTTAACGCGAAAGTGTTGCAGGATTGAAAGGTATCGACGCCGAGGTGAATTCAGGCGTGAGTTTTTCCGGCAAGGTGAAATAAGATTCACTGTGCTGTCGCTTTTTGCGGAGAGCTATCTGTACTTAAAGTATTTACTTGTAACGTATCGGTAGCCGTATTATACGGCTGTTTTTTATGTTACGTCTTTAGTATGGTTGTGCTGTCCGTATTTTCGGGCGGCTGATTTTTTGTTAAAATATGTATAATTTTTCGGAGGAAAATATAATGAAAAAGACAGTTTTTACAGGTGCGGCAACTGCTATTGTAACTCCCCTCAATGAAAACGGAGTTGATTACGAAAGCTTCGGAAGGCTTATCGAATGGCAGATAAAAGAAGGTATTGATGCAATTGTTGCCTGCGGAACAACAGGCGAAGCCTCAACCCTTACAGACGAAGAGCACAGAGAATGTATAAGGTTTGCGGTTGAAAAAGCAGCAGGCAGAGTTCCCGTTATTGCAGGAACAGGCTCAAACGATACCGATTATGCCATTGACCTTACAAAATATGCCTGTGAAGTCGGTGCGGATGCGGTTCTTCTCGTAACTCCCTATTATAACAAGGCAACACAAAAAGGTCTTATAAAATCTTTTGAGGTTGTTGCAGACGTTGCAACTGCTCCCTGTATTCTTTATAATGTTCCTTCCCGTACAGGCTGTAATATTTTACCAAAAACTATGCTTGAGCTGGCAGACCACCCCAATATCGTGGGTGTAAAGGAAGCCTCCGGCAATCTTTCACAGGTTGCGGAAATTGCCGCTCTCACAAGAGGAAAGCTTGATATTTATTCAGGTAATGACGATCAGGTGCTTCCCGTTCTTTCTCTCGGCGGTAAGGGTGTTATTTCTGTGCTTTCAAACATTCTTCCCAAGGAAACCTCACTTATGTGCAAGCACTATTTCAACGGTAATACTGCTGAAGCAACAAAGCTGCAGCTTGATTATCTCGCACTTATAAACGCCCTTTTCTGCGAGGTGAATCCCATTCCTGTAAAAGCAGCCTGTGCCGCTATGGGTTACGGTGAAAACTATGTCCGTCTTCCTCTCACAACCATGGAAGAGGAAAATGAAAAGAAGCTTCTTTCACTTATGCGTGAAGCAGGACTTTGTGTCTGAGAGGTATAAAAATGAAGGTTTTACTTAACGGTTTTTCGGGCAGAATGGGTGCAGCAGTGCTTGAGGTCTGCCAAAACGGATATCTCGGAGCCGAAGTTGTTGCAGGCGTTGACCTTTATCCCAAAGAGAGCGACATTCCCTGTTATTCTTCTTTTTCCGATATTAGTGAAAAAGCGGACTGTATTATAGATTTTTCAAATCACGCTTCAATAAAATCGGTTGCGGATTATGCGGTGGCTTGTTCTCTGCCTCTGGTTGTTTCCACCACGGGACACACGGATGAGGAAAAGGAGATAATAAGAAAGGCCTCTGAAAGCATCCCCGTTTTCTACAGTGCCAATATGTCAATGGGTGTGGCACTTTTGTGCCGTATGGCAACACTCACCGCAAAAACACTTCCCGGAGCGGATATTGAAATAGTTGAAACACACCACAACCGCAAGCTTGATGCACCCAGCGGTACGGCTCTTATGCTGGCAAATGCAATAAATTCCGTGAGAGAAAATGCAAAATTTATTTTCGGCAGACACGGTATGTCAAAAAGAGATGCTGACGAAATCACAATTCACGCCGTAAGACGCGGAAATATAGTCGGCATTCACGAGGTTATTGTTTCCACCGATTATGAAACAATAACAATAAAGCACGAAGCACATTCAAGAACGCTTTTTGCCGAAGGTGCTATTGCTGCAGCCGAATTTATTACCGGCAAGGAACCGGGACTTTATGATATGAGTTCCCTTATAGGTTAAATTAAATTATCTGGTGATGAAAATGAAAATAGGAATATACGGATACGGTAATTTAGGAAAAGGTGTGGAATGTGCAATAATGCAAAATCCCGATATGGAGCTTGTTGCCGTATTCACAAGAAGAGAGCCCGAAGCTGTAAAAATACTTAACTGTTCTGCCGAAGTTGTTAAGGCAGACAGGGTGCTTGAATATAAAGATAAAATTGATGTTATGATAATCTGCGGTGGCAGTGCTACGGATTTACCCGTAATGACTCCGGAGCTTGCAAAGAATTTCAATGTCATAGATTCCTTTGATACACACGCAAAAATTCCCGAGCATTTCAGAAATGTAGATGCAGCGGCAAAAGAAAACGGAACCATTGCCCTTATTTCTGCAGGCTGGGATCCCGGTATGTTCTCCGTGAACCGTCTTATGGCTTCGGCTATTCTTCCTCAAGGAAAGGACTATACCTTCTGGGGCAGGGGAGTAAGTCAGGGACACTCCGATGCAATAAGAAGAATTGAGGGTGTTCTTGATGCAAGACAGTATACCGTTCCCGTGGAAAGTGCTATGAACAGGGTAAGAAGCGGAGAAAATCCCGAGCTTACCACCCGCGAAAAGCACACACGTGAGTGCTTTGTTGTGGCTGAAGAGGGTGCAGACCTTGAAAGAATTGAAAATGAAATCAAGACGATGCCCAATTACTTCGCCGACTACGACACAACAGTCACCTTTATAACAAAAGAAGAGCTCGACCGTGAGCATAAAGGCATCCCACACGGCGGCTCCGTTATAAGAACGGGTGTTACGGGCAAAGACGGTGAAAACAAGGAAGTCATTGAATATAAGCTGAAGCTTGATTCAAACCCCGAGTTTACCGCAAGTGTAATTCTTTGCTATGCGAGAGCAATATATAAAATGAAAATGAGAGGGGACCTGGGCTGCAAAACAGTTTTTGATGTTGCACCCCGTGATATGTCGGCAATTCCTTATGAGGAAATGCTCTCTCATATGCTTTGATACAGGAGATTTATTATGATCTGTGATAATTTAGGAGTAAATTCTCTCGGACATCTCACCTTTGCGGATGTTGATACCGTAGAGCTTGCCGAAAAATACGGCACACCCCTTTATGTAATGGATGAAAACAGAATAAGACATAACTGCCGTGTATATATTGAGGCTATGAAAAAATACTTCGGTGAAAATGCAGCCTGCCTTTATGCCAGTAAAGCCTGTTCCTTTAAGAGGCTTTATGAAATAATCAAAGAAGAAGGCTTCGGTACTGATGTTGTGTCTTCGGGAGAAGTATATACAGCTCTCAAGGCCGGCTTTGACCTTAAAAATGCTTTCTTTCATTCAAACAACAAAACTGATGAGGATATAGCCTTTGCTATAGATAACGGTATCGGATATTTTGTCTGCGACAATATTGAGGAAGTGAATGCCATAAGTGAAATCGCGGGAGAAAAGGGTGTTATGCAAAATGTTCTTCTCCGTCTCACTCCCGGCATTGATCCCCATACATACGAAGCCGTAAATACGGGCAAGGTGGATTCAAAATTCGGCTCTGCCATTGAAACAGGTCAGGCGTTTGAAATAACCGAAAAGACACTTTCTCTTCCTAACATCTGTCTTTGCGGTTTTCATTGCCATATCGGTTCACAGATATTTGATTCGGAGATTTATAAGAGAAGCTCCGAAATTATGCTGGAATTTATTGCTGATGTAAAGAAAAAGCTCGGCTTTGAGGCAAAAATACTTGACCTGGGCGGCGGCTACGGTGTCAGATATATAGATGCCAATCCCTATATTGATATTGATAAGAATATAAAAGAGCTTGCAGAATTTATAAAATATACTGTGGCACAGCTCGGTATCACAATGCCGAAAATCTGTCTTGAACCCGGCAGAAGTATAGTAGCAGATGCAGGGCTTACCCTTTATACTGCGGGAACACTCAAGAAAATCCCCGGATATAAAAACTATGTTTCCATAGACGGCGGTATGGCAGATAATCCCAGATATGCTCTTTACGGCTCATATTATACTGTGATGTCTGCAACCCGTCCCGAAGCCAAAGGCGATATGGTCTGTACCCTTGCGGGCAGATGCTGTGAAAGCGGAGACCTTATTCAGGAAAACATCCGTCTTCCCCACGATATAAAAAGGGGAGAAGTAATTGCTGTTCTCACAACGGGTGCATATAATTACTCAATGAGCTCCAACTACAACCGTCTCGGCAAGCCCGCAGTGGTAATGATTGCAGACGGCAAGGATTATATCGCGGTAAAAAGAGAAACCTTGGATGACATTATAAGAAATGACGTATAAAAAAGGCTCCGCAAGGAGCCTTTTTTATACGTCATTATTCATATCATAAAATAACAGCTCTTGCCGTTAATTTATGTGTTTTCAAATTCGTAGTTTTCCACAAAAGCTGAAGAGCGTACCATATAGGTGTCAACATTCCAGGGATCGCTTTCTTTTATGTCAACTATCCTGCCGCCTCGAAGGTCTCCGTGGCAGTAGCCGTCATAGCCGATACCTGCGTCATAGGTGAGCTTTATTCCCATATATTCGCCCTCGCAGTCGTTTATATGGTCGTGGCCTACAACAACGGTTTTTACGTCACCTCTTTGCACAAGAGTTGCGAAAAATCCCGAATTTACGGGGCCGCTTCCGACGCCCTCTCTGTGAACCCCCTTGAAATTTGTCTCTTGTACATTTTTATAGAGAAGCACATATTCGGGGAATGCCATATGCATAGTCATAAGTCCCGGGACTTTTTCGCCGTTTTCTTTTTCTATTCTTACGGATTCGTTCCAATACCACATCTGTTGATCGAATTTTACGGCATCATAACCCGATGAAACGTGCAAGGGATCGGAAAGCTTTGTTTTTGTATCTCTCGGAAGAGAGCAATATTCGAGAAATTCTCCGATTCCTCTGCCGGAATCAATTCCCCATACGTTATACACGGTTTTGTCGGAGTGCTCTGATTTTATTTCAAGCACCCAGTTCCCCACACCGCTGATTTCTTCGGGGCCGGCACTTGAAAGGCAGCCTTCAATGGATTCATATACCTTCTGTTGGTCTTTTGTCTCAAAGCCTCTTTCCATATCGTGATTTCCGAAAACGTGTGCCCACGGGATATTTCTTTTATTGAGAGGCTTCACTGCCGCACTCATAAATGAACGGAGTGTTTCTTCATTTTCAGCACCGTCACGCCATACATTGTCTCCTAAAAAGAGAACAAGGTCGGGCTTTGTATTTTGAACTATTGCTTCTATATCACGGACAACACGGGTATCGAAATCCTTTATGCCGTGAGAGTCGGAAAAGCATAAAATTCTGAATTTTCCGTCTTTGAATCGAAGTTCCTTTTTCATCTTATTCACCGTAATAATATTTTCTCAGATTTTCTGTTGCTTCTTCGTTAAAAGCAAATGATGTGATAAGAACATCGTCAAGCCTGAAAATAAAATCATGGCTGACATTGTTATAAACACCCTTCCCGTCGTTACCTATGACAAAAGGATAATCGGTATCATAGGAAATATGATAATCGTCGGGTATGGTTATCATATGGCGTAGCTTGAAATTGTTATAAAAACGCACTTCGTTATATTCTCTGTCAAAGGCTACAATATAGTGCATCCAGCCGTCTTCCATTTCCTCGGGGAAGGGAACAACAGTGTCGAGATGGTCATATCCGTTTGAAATGTTGAACATTATGTCATTGCTTCTTAAAGCCACGGTAAGTCCGTTTTTCTTGCGGTTTTGCCACCACCAGTCCTGATTGCCCATAAGTGCAGGGGCTTCGTTGACGGATTTATCTGTTTCCACCCAGAATGCTATAGAAAAATTATTTTCACCGAAAGAAATGCCGTCGGTAACAGCGAAGCCTGTCTTTCCGAATTCACCGCAGCTGCCGTTTACACCGTTTGAGTAGAATTTGACGGTGCCCTTTTCCTTAACGGAACATTTGCCTGTTTTGTCGGCGAGGGAATTATCAAGGTGCATAAGAAGCTTGATTTTGTCTTCGGGGATAAAGTCATATATATTGTCAGGTGTTTCTCTTACGGGGATTACTGTTTTTTCAACGGGCTTTCTGTAATAAGGCTTTGTTCCGTCCCAGATGCTTTCGGGAATTTGTGAAGTGAATCCCTCTTCGTTGTATTCCGGCACCGAAAGGCCCAAGGCATATAAAACAATTGCTGCAATATCACGGGTTTCGGAATAGGGGATAAAGCCTTCTTTTACGCCTTTCCCCGAAATACCCATAAATACATATTTTTCAGTATCCGTATATCCGCCGTGGCCGTTTCTCACACCGCCGTGGTCGGAAATTACGATAAACAGTGTTTCGTCAATGATGCCTGCATCAACATATGCCCTATAAATTTCACCGGTATATCCGTCAGCTCTGCGGATTTCTTCATAATGATGCTCGGTTCCGTAACCGCCCGAGTGACCTGCACCGTCAACATCATCCAGCTGAACAAAAAGGAATTTTGGCTTTTTCTTAACACATTCAACTATCATCGGAACAAGCTCTTTATCGTTGGGTGCGGTTATTTTGTCCACACCGAGACCGTTTTCAACAATGCCGTGGTTTATGGGATTCCAGTTACAGCACGAAGCCAGATAGCAGTCGGGATCGCTTTCTCTTATTATCTTAAAAACAGATGGCAGTGTTTCATTGGAATAGGGCTCGTTGCTGATGCTGCCGTTTGTGAGCTTATGTACAAGAGGAGTTGCACCTAAAAGCATAGCTCCCCAATTCTGTGCACTTATTGTGGGATTCTGTGAAATTGCAGACCAGTTTACCGCACCGTTTTCAAAAATTTTATCAAGATTAGGGGTGTCGGTCTGTGAATTGAATTTTCCCATACCGTCAATTCCGATAACTGCAACATAATTATATTTTTTCATAAAAGCCTCCATTCACCTTTTATTTACTATAATGTAATATATATTTAAAAAGAATTCAAGTTAGATTAAACAATAAAATTAAATTGTTTTATCATAATTTTGTAAAAAAGGTTACAAATTGTTAAAATCAACCTTAAACTGTTGCATTTTTGTATAAGGTCGGGTAAAATACTTATAACTGTTTTTCTGCCGTTTTGATTACGGCAAAAATGAGAGGAGATAGCATATGTCAAGATACATTGTGAAGCGAGTTCTGCTCGCTGTCGTCACAATTCTTATAATTTGTGCAATTACATTTTTTACTATGCATGCTGTTCCCGGCGGTCCCTTTAACAGTGAGAAGGCTCTTGATCCTCTTACCGTAAAGGCACTTGAGGAGAGATACGGTCTTGACCAGCCTCTTTATATTCAGTTTATTAACTGGATGAAAGGTATTGTAAACGGTTACTTCGGTGTTTCTCTGAAAAACGGACGAGAGATCAGTGCTATTATCGGTGAGTCCTTCCCTATTTCCGCACGTCTCGGTCTTATGGCAATGGCGGTTGCAATGTCATTCGGTATCGTTTTCGGAAGTATTGCCGCACTTATGCGAAACAAGCTTCCGGACAGAGTTATTGTGTTCTTCTCAACTCTGTTTACAGCGGTTCCTTCCTTTGTTCTTGCAACACTGCTTCTGCTTGTTTTCTGTATCAAGCTTCAGTGGATACCTGTCTGGAACGCAAATAACCCGAATTATATACTTCCCGTTATTGCACTTGCCGCATATCCTATGGCTTACATAACAAGACTTGCAAAAACAAGTATGCTTGATGCACTCGGTCAGGATTATATCCGTACCGCAAAATCAAAGGGTGTTTCCCGTGTTAAGGTTATTTTTAAGCATGCTCTCAGGAATTCAATGATTCCCGTTATCACATATGCAGGGCCCCAGATTGCATATATTATCACGGGCTCAATGGTTGTTGAAACTATCTTCACTGTAGGCGGTATCGGCAGCAAGTTCATTACAGCTATCAATGACCGTGACTATACAATGATAATGGCTACAACTGTTTTCCTTGCAACGATTATGGTTATTGCAAATCTTATCTGCGACCTTCTTTATAAGGCTGTGGATCCCAGAATCAAATTCGACTAAGGAGGGTATATATTAAATGGATAATGCTAACAATAACCTTCCTAAGAAGAGTTTTTTGAGTACACAGATTGACCTCAGTAAATTCCAGAAGGCTACAGATGAAGAAAAAGCACAGCAGGATGTAATGAGTGAAAGCACCACCTTCTTCAAGGACGGTATGAAAAGACTCTTTAAGAATCCTCTTGCTTTATTGAGTATTGTGCTTCTTACACTTATTCTTATTACTATAATTTTTGTTCCCATAATAGTTCCATACAGCTATGATGAGATTCTTAAGGTTGACGGCAAGAGAGACAGAGGTGCACAGAACCTTGCTCCCTTTGAGTACAGTGAATTAGAACAAGAGTTTATTGCAAACGGAGGAGAGAGATTCCCGCATATCTTAGGTACGGATGAGCTTTGCCGAGACTATTTTGTCCGTGTTATCTACGGTACAAGGGTTTCTCTTGCAGTAGGTCTCTTTGCAAGTATCATCGTTCTTATTATAGGACTTATCATAGGCAGTATCTCGGGTTATCTCGGAGGAAAGGTTGATCTTGTGATAATGCGTATCGTTGATATTATTTATTCACTCCCCGATATGCTTATCATTATTCTGCTTTCCGTTGTTCTCAATGAAATCCTTGTATTCAAGCCCGGCACCATACTTGCAGAGCTGGGAACCAATATGATTTCAATATTCATTGTTTTCGGTCTTCTTTACTGGGTAAGTATGGCACGTCTTATAAGAGGACAGATTCTTTCAATCAAAGAAAACGAATATATTCTCGCTGCACGTTCTATCGGTGCAAAGTCCACTCGTATAATTAAGAAGCACATCATTCCCAATTGCTTATCGGTTATTATAATTTCCGTAGCCCTTCAGATTCCCTCTGCTATATTTACAGAGAGCTATCTTTCATTTGTAGGTCTTGGTGTTAAGGCTCCCATGCCTTCACTCGGTTCACTTGCAAATGCTGCAAGAGACGGCATTATGTCCTACCCCCACAAGCTTGTTTTCCCTGCTATTATGATTTGTCTTATCGTTCTCAGCCTTAACCTTCTCGGTGACGGTCTCAGAGACGCATTCGATCCTAAGTTGAAGAGGTGATAAAAAATGAATAAACCTCTTATAAGTGTTCAGAATCTGCACACATCATTTTTCACCGATTCAGGTGAAGTATGTGCTGTCAACGGTGTTTCCTTTGATCTTGATCACGGCGAGATACTCGGTATTGTAGGTGAGTCAGGCTCAGGTAAATCAGTTACGGCATATTCAATTATGCAGATACTTGCTGCTACAGGTAAAATTGTAGACGGAAGTATATATTACAAGGGTGAAGATATTACCAAGTGGAAAGAAAAGCAGATGCGTGATTTCAGAGGCAAATGCTGTTCCATTATCTTCCAGGACCCTATGACCAGCCTCAATCCTGTTTTTACAATCGGTAATCAGCTTGTTGAAGCTATTACTCTTCATACTGATAAAAAGGGAAGTGCTGCAAAGACACGTGCAGCAGAGCTTCTTGAACTTGTAGGTATCAACGAGCCGCAGCGCCGTCTTAAACAGTATCCCTATGAGCTTTCGGGAGGTATGCGTCAGAGAGTAATGATTGCCATGGCACTTGCCTGTGAGCCAGATATTCTTATTGCAGACGAACCTACCACGGCACTTGATGTTACTATTCAAGCACAGATACTTGAGCTTATTCAGAAGCTTCAGAAGGAACTGGGTATGGCAGTTATTCTTGTTACCCACGACCTCGGAGTTATTGCTCAGCTTTGTGACAATATTATCGTTATGTACGGTGGAAGAATCTGTGAAAGAGGAACCGCTCACGAAATATTCTATAATCCGAAGCATGAATACACAAAGGGACTTCTTCGTTCCATTCCCAATGTAACAAGAATGAAGGAGAAGCTTGTTCCCATTCTCGGTACACCTATCAATATGCTTAATCTTCCCGCGGGCTGCTCTTTCTGCACACGTTGCGACAATGCTATGAAGATTTGTCTTACAGATAAGCCCGAGGAGATTTCCATAAATGAAAATCATAAGGCATCATGTTGGATAAATGTAAAAGATGCACTTATGGCGGAAGGAGGAAATGCTGATGAGTGATATTTTGCTTGAAGTCAATGACCTGAAACAGTATTTTCCCGTCCGTACCGGATTTTTCAAAAAAACTCCCCTCAAGGCTGTTGACGGTGTTTCTTTTACGATCAACAAGGGAGAAACATTAGGTCTTGTAGGAGAATCAGGTTGCGGAAAAACCACAGTCGGCAGAAGTATATTAAGACTCTATGAACCTACCGGCGGTCAGATTATTTTTGACGGTGAGGAAGTTACAAAAAGTAACATCAACTCCATGCGAAAAAAAATGCAGATGGTGTTCCAGGATCCCTATTCATCTCTTGATCCCAGAATGACAGTTGAAGATATCATAGGCGAGCCGCTTGATGTTCATAATCTTTATTCCAATAAAAAGGAAAGAAGAGAAAAAATTCTTGAGCTTATGAACTATGTCGGACTTAATTCCGAGCACGCAACAAGATATGCTCACGAATTTTCAGGCGGTCAGAGACAGAGAATCGGTATTGCAAGAGCTCTTGCTGTTGAGCCTCAATTTATTGTCTGTGATGAACCTGTTTCGGCACTTGATGTTTCAATTCAGGCTCAGGTTATCAATATGTTTGAAGAATTACAGGAAAAGCTCGGTGTTGCATATCTGTTTATTGCACACGACCTTCTTGTTGTTCATCACATCTCTCAGAGAATTGCAGTTATGTATCTTGGCAAGATAGTTGAAATGGCTGATGCCGATGAACTTAATGCTAATCCGCTTCATCCCTATACTCAGTCTCTTCTTTCTGCTGTTCCGATTCCCGATCCCGATATAGCAAGAAGCAGACAGAGAATAGTTCTTGAGGGTGACGTACCCAGTCCTCTCAATATGCCTACAGGATGTCCCTTCAGAACACGTTGCAGATATGCAACCGAACAGTGTGCACAGGAATGCCCCACACTTACAGACAGAGGCAACGGACATATGTCTGCTTGCTTCAATAAGTAAATTCTGTATACTTCCCGGCTTTTTATTTCGGCGGTTCTTGAACTCTTCCGTCGGTTACAAAAAACGGGGTATAATAAAAAAATTATTTCGGAGGAAACCAAAATGAAAAAGTTTTTAGCAATGCTTCTCGTTGTTGTTATGGCTTTAGCTGTTTGTGCTTGCGGCCCCACAGGCGAAGAAACCACAACTGCTGCTCCTAACAATACCGACACATCTGCTGCAGGCAAGCTCCTCAGCGATGCTTTTATCGACCCCGTCAATGACTGGGCAAAGTACGACAAGCTTATCGACGATATCAGAGTTGAAACAGATAAGGCAAAGCGTACAGAAATGATGCACGAAGCTGAAGACATTCTTATGTCTAACGGTGCAGTTATTCCCCTTTACTACTACAATGACATTTATATGGAAAAGGATTATGTTTCCGGTATGTATGCTAACCTCTTCGGTTACAAGTTCTTCCAGAATGTAACTCTTTCAAACGGTTCCAAGACTCTTCGTGTAAACCTTGCAAGTGAACCCGATTTCCTTGATCCCGCTCTCAACAGCTCAGTTGACGGTGCATGTCTTGCAGTTAACTCCTTTGCAGGTCTTTATACCTACGATGCAGAAGGCAAGACAGTTCCGGATCTTGCAACAGGCTATACAGTAAGTGAACCCGCAGAAGACGGTTCCGTTACTTTCACAGTAACTCTTAAGGACGGTCTTAAGTGGTCCGACGGCAGCGAACTTACAGCTGCTGACTTCGAGTACTCATGGAAGAGAGCTGCTGCTACAGCAACAGGTTCTGACTACGGCTATATGTTCTCCACATTCGTAGGCTATCCTGACAACCTTTCTGTCCTTGCTAAGGATGCAAAGACTCTTGAGTTCTCACTCGTAGCTCCTTGTGCATACATCGAAGGCCTTATGGCATTCCCCACATTCTTCCCCGTAAAGCAGGCTGCTGTTGAAGCTTATGCTGATTGGCAGACTTCTCCCGGCGGTTGGTGCACAGAAGCTGGCTTCGTATCAAACGGACCCTTTGTTTGCACAGGTTGGGATCATGATGTATCCATGACTTATGAAAAGAACCCCAACTATCACGATGCAGCTAATGTAACTGTAGATAAGCTTGAATTTATGCTTTCCGCTGATGACACTGCTATCTATGCAGCTTACAATGCAGGCAACGTTGATATTATCGACACAGTTCCCACAGATGAAATCGCAAACCTTCTCAAGACAGAAAATAAAGAGTTCAAAATCATTGACAACCTTGGTACATACTATGTTGCATTCAACGTAAACAGCAAGCTTTTCGAAGGCAAGACACCTGCTGAAGCTGCTTGTATGAGACTTGCATTCAACATCCTTATCGACCGTAACGCTATCTGTGAAACAGTTGGCCAGACAGGTCAGGTAGCTGCTTCTTCTTACATTCCTCTTGGTATGGCCGACGGCAACGGCGGTGTATTCAAGGCAACTGCAGAAGCTAACTCCTACTATGATGTTAACGGCATCAATGATAACTTTGATGCAACAGTAGCAAAGGCTAAGGAATATCTTGAAGCTGCAGGCTTCAAGTTCGGTGCAGACGGAAAGCTTTCCGCTGAAACTCCCATCGTTATCGAATACCTTACAAACGACGGTACAGGTCACGTTGCAGCTGCTCAGATCATGCAGCAGGACTTCGCTGAACTCGGTATTCAGATGACAATCCAGCAGGTTGAATGGAACACATTCCTTGAAGAAAGAAAGAACGGCAACTTCGACATCGCTCGTGAAGGCTGGCTTGCTGACTTCGATGATCCCATCAACATGCTTGAAATGTTCCAGACATCCTCCGGTAACAACGACTGCCAGTTCGGCCGTTTTGACGGTTGGGATAAGGCTCCTGAAGAAACAACAGTAGCTGACGACACAACTGTTGCTGAAGAAACAACAGTAGCTGAAGAAACAACTGCTGCTTAAGTTGTTGACTGTCAAAAAACAGGTTGAGGCAGAACATAAGTTGATGCTTAAACAATAATTTTTCTCCCCGTAAGAAAAGCTCTTACGGGGAGTTTTCTTCTTATAAAGAATTGTTTGTATTGTGAGCAATTTGCGTATAAGAAGCCCCACTCCCTCAAGATTTGGGGAGTGGGATTGATAAATCGTAAGAAATCTCTTTCATATTGAAGAAATAATAATTGTAATCCCTCAAAAAGCTTTTTTCTGCTAAGCCGTTTTCTTGGTCTTTGAAATGAATCCTGTTATCTGGCCAGAGATAATAACGGTCAGAAGAGAATATATTATTTTAGAAAAAGGAATATATGTCAGGGATAAAAAAAGCACCGTTAGATCTGATATGAGATATGCCCATTGAATTCTCATTTTGGTGAGCTTTGATATGCTCATTGCGAGAGCATCGTCGCCGCAGAGAGCACCGCCCATTTTAACACAAAGCCCAACACCCACACCCACAAAAACAGCACCGAGAATTGCGGCAAGAAGCGGGTAATCCGCAATCTCGGGATAAATTTTCGGAAAACATTCAAAAATGCGGTATGCAACACTGAAAGAAAAAGTTGAAACGGCAGAATAGACTAAAAAGGTTTTTCCCAGTGTTTTAATGCCGATTATATAACAGATTAAATTAAGAATTATTTCCGAAAAAGCGGGAGAAATTCCACATCGGTTTTCAAAAAGAAGAGAGAGTCCCAGTGTGCCGCCTTCTGTGACACCGGAAACTGAGTGAATGTTATAGAGACCAAAGGCAAGAATCATACTGCCGATTACCGAAATTATACAGTTTTTTAATCTGATATTTCTGAACATATTTTTTATCATTTTAATATCCTTGTTGTATGTTTGCTATATTATACGCCACAAAACTGATAACTGCAACTAACGGAAAAAACTTTTTAACAAAAGATTAACATAGAAAACCATTTAGAACTATTGCTTTTTATACAAGTATGATGTAAAATATATGTAATTGTATATAAATATATTTAAAACCAAAGGAGCAGAATTATTTATGAAGAAAGTAATTTCGCTGATGCTTGTATTCATTATGCTGTTCACTGCAGTGCCTTTTGCAAACGCAAAAGAAGAAAACAGCGTTGAAAAGTATGAAAATGAAATGTTAGAGCTTGGTATTCCGGTAATTTCAACAGAAGATTTCGGAAAGCTTCTCAATATACTGAAAACCTTCATATATCTTCTTACAGGTGAAGAGCCTCAGACGGAAAAATTTAATGTAACGCTTGATGAAGTTATTCTTGATATTTCATCGGAAATCTGTGCTGAAAGCGGACTTAACCTCGGACTTATTGCCGCAAATATTCCCAATATAAATGTTATTGCAAACTATTTCAAGAATAAGTATTCAATAAATACTACCGAATTCAGAGAGGCAAGATATAAAAAAGCGAAGGAATATCTCGAAAACGGTAACGATATAATGGCATCTGTCTGTCACGCAATTGGTGCTTATATGAGTATCATTCAGAAGCTTGATATTTATACCGAAAAAACAAAAGAAAAAGATGTTTACAAGGTAATGCTTTATCTTGAATATGAAGACGGAACAACGGAAATTCACGATGCAGGTCTTCTTATCAATATGAAAACAGGTGAGTGCTATAACGATAAGGGCACAGGTATGTTCGGTTCAGGCTATAATTTCAATATCTATGAAATGGTAGTTTATACAACAGTTGACTGTTGGATGAGAAACTTCGGCTTCTGCCTTATGTATGACATACTTGCAAATTCAATGCCTATTTCCTATAGCTATGTCACAAGAAGATTTAAATTTGAATACGACGGACTCCAGTGGATGATTCAGATATGGAAAGGTAATTACTTTATCAGTAACGGCGGTGAAGTCGGTATCTATAGCCGTGAGCCCGGTAAATATCTAAATACTTTCTATAACTGTGCAACTCCTGACCAGGAGCTTGATATGTCACTTCAGATTCTTAACGGCGATAAGGTGCTTGTTGACAGACCTCTCCAACGGCATTGGTGGATAAGCGGCTTCCATATAGGAACTATGAGATATCTGCCCTCGGTTCTCACGCTTAAATCAACAATAGTGATGCCCAACGAAGAAATGCTCGAAGCCTTCACCGCTTCTATTGATGCAAATATTATGAATGACATAACATACACAGTAGACGGTCTTAAAGTGAATCTTGTTTGGTAAATAATATGTCCCCCCGAACTCAAAAATCAGCGAGTTCGGGGGGTATTTTTAGCTTTTCTGATAGATTTTCACATAGTCAATTATGTATTCGGTTTTGTAGGTATCTTTATCAAGCTCATTAAGCTTTTCCTCATCGGGAATTTCAAGGGAAACTATAACATCCTCAAGAACTTCTGCAACACCGTTTCCGAAGGAGGAGCGTCTTGTTTCAACTCCGTTTATATAGAAGATATATTCTTCGTCTGTCCATTCGAGACCGTAGGTGTTATACTCTTCATATATTTTTTTGCCGTAAAAATCGCCTAATCTTTCAGTCTGAAAGCCTTCCTCAACACCGTTGACACCTGCACAGTGAATTGTTTGTGCAACGGAATTTTTGCCCCAGAAATTGTCATAGCTCATTGATTCAAAAATATCAATTTCACAACCGCCGATACCGCCTTTTGAAGCTGATGCTGTATAGGGATCATCTGCCTGAATCCAAAACGCTGACCAGAAGCCCGAGCCTGCATTTGCTTTGCAGCGGATTTCAAAATATCCCTTGCAGTAACGCTCCTTTATTTTTACCATACCCGTATACCAGCCTTCACCGAATTCGCCGTCCTTGAGGTATTCTCCTGATATTATCATATTTCCGTTTTCTACTTTAACCTGACTTGCGGCATTGAAACCGCCGCGTCTTTCGCCTGAGCCTCTGTAGTCCCACATATCTGTATTAAGCTCTGTGCCTTCAAATTCATCCTCGAAAACAATTTCATAGCCCGATAAATCAAGCTCCTGCCCTCTGGGGGTTGTGGGTAAATCAAAGAGGGTAAGTCCGAAAAGCTCAAAAATTGCAACAATGGAAGCAAAAATTCTTTTGAGTGAAAAGGACGTGAAAATTTCGGTGAAATAAAACCATTGCTGTTGGGCACCCCACAACTGTCTCGGAGCAAATTTAAGTATTTCCGTTAAAAACCATTCAACCATAAAAAATCTCCTTATTCTGTTTGATTTTAGAGTATCATTATGAAGAATAAATGTCAAGTTAAACAGGTCAGGTAAATATTTTATTGCATTTTTTATTTGCGGATGTTAGAATTAATTTTAATATATATTCAGAGGTTATTGTATGAAAATATATCTGTTGCCGGAAAACGGAAAATTTTATAAAGCAAATCTGCATTCACATTCGACCGTGTCAGACGGTGAACTGACTCCCGAAGAGATGAAGGCATTGTATAAAGCAAGGGGATACAATATTCTTTGCTGCACCGACCATGAAATGATGGTACCTCACCATGAGCTGACGGAAGAGGATTTCCTGATGCTCACAGGATTTGAGCTGGGCTTTGATGAGGCTCGGGAGGATTTCCTTGAAGCAAGAGTGTGCGATTTGTGTGTTATTTCTTTGAGCAGAAATAACAATACACAGCCGTGCTTTCACCGGACAAAATATCACAATCCGAACAGAAACAACGAGGTGATTTTTGACGAAAATGAGCCTGATTTTGAAAGAGAATATAATTCGGAATGTATCAACGCTGCAATAAAAAAATGCCGTGAAAAGGGCTTTTTTGTTACATATAACCATCCGACATGGTCACTTGAACACTATGAGGATTATATAAAATATAAGGGCATGAATGCTATGGAAATTTGTAATTTTTCAAGCTTTATAGACGGCTATGATGAATATAATTCCAAAGCATATGACGATTTTATCAGAAAGGGCGAAAGAATTTTCTGTATTGCCGCAGACGATAACCACAACCGCCGTGAGCCTTTCTGCCGTATGTGGGATTCCTTCGGTGCCTTCACAATGATTAAAGCAGAAAAGCTCACATATGAAAGCGTTGCTGCGGCACTTGAAAACGGTAATTTCTATTCTTCACAGGGCCCCGAAATTTACGGTTTATGGCTTGAAGATGATTTGCTTCACGTCACCTGTTCACCTGCAGATAAGGTAGTTTGTACCGTGAACAGAAGACGCTGTATGTCAAGATATAACGAAGAAACGGGAGAAATCACCCACGCGGTTTTTGAACTCAAAAATAGTGACGGATATTTTCGAGTTACCGTTATTGACAAAAACGGCTTAAAAGCCGACACAAATGCATATTTTACGGATGAATTCGATTTACCGTAAGTGAGGAGAGAAAATGAAAAAGATATTCAGCTCAAGACTGCTGCTGATAATATCAATGGCGATATTCGGCACAATAGGTCTTTTCAGAAGAAGCATAGACGTAAGTTCGGGGGAGCTTGCCTTATACAGAGCTGTTCTTGCCGCAGCTTTTATCGGCTTATTCCTTTTGATAACCAAAAACAGGATTCCCTTTAACAAAATCAGAAAACAGCTCCCCATACTTATAATTTCCGGAATTGCTATGGCATTCAATTGGATTTTATTGTTTGAAGCATATAATTACACAACTGTTTCAGTGGCAACTTTAAGCTATTATTTTGCACCTGTTATAGTAACTGTGCTTTGTCCCATACTGTTTAAGGAAAAAATGAGAATAAAGCAGTGGATATGTTTTATAATGTCGACTGCAGGAATTATTCTTATCACGGGAATAGGTTCTCTTGACACAGGAAGCAATCACTTTTTGGGGATTATTTTCGGTCTCGGTGCCGCCTGTCTTTATGCCACGGTTATAATACTCAATAAATTTACAAAAGGTGTTGACGGAATTCACCGCACATTTATTCAGTTTATGGCAGCCATTGTTGCTCTTTGTCCGTATGTTCTTTTTACAAGCGGAATAAACGTATTATCCCTTGATACAAAAGGAACCGTGCTTCTTCTCATTGTTGGTCTTGTTCATACGGGTATTACATACTGTATGTATTTTACATCATTAAAGGATCTTCCCGGACAGAAAGCGGCAATATTAAGCTATATAGATCCTCTTGTGGCGGTGCTTTGCTCCGTCGTGATACTTCACGAAGCCATAACCGTGATGCAGATAATAGGCGGTGTGCTGATTTTAGGCTTCACATTATGGAATGAACTGACACCGAAAAAGGAGAACGTGCAATGAACGAAATTACAAGAAGCCTCAAAAGCAGAAAATCCGTAAGGGTATTTACTGAAAAAGAGATTAGTGAAGAAATCAAGGAAGAAATCCTTCTTTGTGCCGTAAATGCACCAACGGCGGGAAATCAGCAGTTATATACAATTCTTGATATTAAAAACCGCGAGCTTCTCGAAAGGCTTTCCGTGACCTGTGACAATCAGCCGTTTATAAAAGACTCGAAATTCACACTTATTTTCTGTGCTGATTTCAGAAAATGGTATGATGCATTTTTATATGCGGGGTGTGAGCCGAGAAAGCCCGAAGAGGGAGATTTTCTGCTTGCAGTAAACGATGCCCTTATTGCCGCACAGAATGCCGTTTGTGCCGCAGAAAGCTTCGGTATCGGTTCATGCTATATCGGTGATATTATGGAAAACTGTGAAATTCACAGGGAAATGCTGAAGTTGCCGAAATATGTTTTTCCCGCTGCAATGCTCGTTTTCGGCTATCCCGCAGAAAGTCAGATAAGAAGACAAAAGCCCGAAAGAGCCGATATGAAGCATATTGTTCACACCGATACATATAAAATTTCGGCTGAAAACGAGCTGAAAGAATTGTTTTCCGAAAAAGCCAAAGAAAAAAGCTATGAAGACTGGATGAAAGCCTTCTGTGACAGAAAATATAACAGTGATTTCTCAAAAGAAATGAGCCGCTCCGTCAGAGCATATTTGAAAGACTGGGAATAATATAAAGACCGTATCTTTGCCGATACGGTCTTTTCTACGCTTAATTTTCGTTTGCTGTCAGAAGTCTTTCTTTTCGGATTTCCTGAAGCTCTGCCATAATCTTTTCTTTGTTTTTGCCTGTGAAATTGTCAAATCTCATAATGAGTCCGGGAATGAGATTTCCTATGATTCCGGGGAGCACCACAAGCCAGAAAATGCCTTTTAGGGTTTTTGGTGTCTGTACAGCTTCAACGCTTTTTCCCGTTTCATCAATATAAGCACTCTTATAGCCTATAATTCCCAGACCGATATCTATCATAAGGTCCTTCCAGAGGCTTGAAATTCGTGAACACATTGTGTTGAAGGAGAATATCATACCCTCGTTTCTTAAAGAAATGCCGAGCTTTTTATAGCTCTTCCATTCCATATAATCGGCACTGTCTGCAAGAAGAACACGCCTTGCCGCACTCATTCCCGCATTGGGGAAGCCGCCTATTGCAATAAGTGCACCGACAATTATTTTACTCTTGTAGCCGAAAAGTGCAAGAAGGGAATAGCATATTCCTGTAAGCAGATATCCGAATGACACCATATCTCGGGAGCTGAGCTTTTTGCCTATAAAGGGAACGCTTGCAAGTCCTATGTATGAAAGAGCGGATGAGCATACTTCAACAACGGTTTTCATTCCGTAGTTATTCATTGTCTGTTTATAGAAGAAGGGAAGTGCACTGTAGCACACCTGACGGACTGAATCTATTATCTGGCTTAATGACAAAAGAAGCAGCGGTCTGTTCATCATAATAACTTTAAGGTCAACAGATGCCTTCTTTTCCTTGATCTTAGGTGACAGTGCAAGTCTTTCTTTAAGCGTGAGACAGGGAATTATCATTGTTATCAATCCGAGAATGCCAAAAATGAGGGCAACAACGAAAAATGCCCATTTTTCCGAATTATAGTCACCTTTCTGGATGTCAATAATGATGGGTACAAGTCCGCCGGGGAGAGTTGAGCCGAGGGTTGAGGCAAACTGAGCTACGGTGTAAAAGGTTCTTCTCGGGCCTGCGGTTTCCGTCATTCTTGATGACATTGTCAGAAGCGAAATGTCATAAAAAGTGTCGGCAACATTGAAAAGAAGAAACAGCAGAAATGACCATATAAGTCTGAATGTCAGTGAGCCTGTAGGCACAAAAAACAAAAGCACGGATGAAAGCGTGAGAGGAACTGCGGAAAGTGTCATAAACTTTTTTGCAGAGCCTGTGTTGTCAAGAAGCATACCGATAACGGGGGAGGAAACGATATTAACTCCCTTTGTTACGGCTTTGATTGTTAGATTTTGTTCTTTCCCGAGCCCCATATAATCGTAGAAGAATTGGTCCGTGTATGTTGCAACACAGTCTTGTCCCATAGAATTACCGAAAGAACCCGAAGCAAAGCCCAAAAGCTCTTTCAGGGTAAATTCGGGATTGTTTTTCAATGCATCAAATTTTTGTCTGAAATTCATATTTTTTCTCCCTTTATATATTTAATAGCTTTCTGAATGCCGTCCATGCGGGTTCGGCATAAAATCTGTGTCCGCCGTCACCTTTGATATGAACGCAGTTTTCGGGATTTGCTGAATTTTTATAATAAATACTTTCAAGACGTGAAAATTCATGTTCTGCCGTGGCAAGAGGGAAAATTCCGTCTTCTCTGCCTGAAACGATTACAAGCGGACGGGGAGCTATAAGTCCTGCAATTTCTGCCATATCAAAGAATTTTGATATTCCCGGCACAAAATTACAGGCACAGTGATACATAGAGCCTATTGAACCGTGGAAGGTTGCAAAAGCACAGGAGGGAATTGCGGCTTTTATACGCTTTTCGAGAGCCGTGGCGTAAAATGTTGCAGTGCCGCCGCCCGAATTCCCCATGCAATAAATTCTGTCTGTGTCGAGTATATCGGAAAACTCATTTTCAAGCACATCAATAAGCCGCATAATATCCCACACTCTGCCGCCTATGGTGGTTCTGCCTGATAAAAGGGCTGACATAGATGATACATAGCAATCGGGCTTGGGTGTTCCGCCACGTTCTCCGAAGCAACGCTGGTCAATGGCAACTGCGGCAAAGCCTTCCCTTATGCACTGAATTGCAAAATCTCTGTCGCCTGATTCGTCGTCCACCTTATCATTTTCATATTTCTTTATTCCGAAGCTGAGATGCATACCTGTTGAATGTCCCTGAAGACATATCATAACAGGAGGTTTTTCCGAAACAGCTTTTTTCGGTATCCATAAAAGTGCATTGACAAATTCACCCTCTTCGCTTTGAAAGGTGAATCTGATTTCTTTGCATCCGGGAAGGTCATTTTCATATTCCAAATCAAAAAGCGGTTCGCATTTTTTATAGGGAAGTCCTAACAATTCATTTAGTTTTTCTTCTGCTTTTTTCTGCCACTGCGGAAGGCTTTCTGCTTCGGGACAGAAAATAAGAGAAGGTTTAAGCTTTTCGAGATATTTGACTTCAGTATATACAGAATGAGAAATATTCATAAAATCATCCTTTTTATCTTTACTTAATCTTAATATATCAAGTCAGAGCAATTTTTTCAAGGAAAAAAACTCAGGCCTTACAGAAAGCCTGAGCTTTTATTAATAGCAACTGCAACCGCTGTGGTTTTCGTATTTTATTCCGTTTTTTCTGCCCCGGTCGGCTACGGCTTTTTTTGCTGCCATAACAGCCATCGCTCCGAGATAAAGCTTATTTCTCGGAATTTCATTTTTTGTGTTATAGAAAACAACATTATTTGTAACCTGCATAATGTCCTCTGCCGTGTGATATTTAATCATACGGCATATTGTTTCTCCGCAGTCGGAAAGCACTTCATCATCCGAACAGGTGAAATCTGCTTCAGTGACTTCACCGTCAGTGAATTTTACGGTCACTTCTATAAATTCATCGGTATCAGCGGGAGCAATTCTTCCGGTTCCTGTATCGTTCATATTAAACATTGAATCTGAACAGAACGATGTCGCCGTCCTGCATCACATATTCCTTTCCTTCACTTCTCACAAGTCCCTTTTCCTTTGCTGCTGCCATTGAGCCGTTTGCCATAAGGTCGTCAAAGGAAATAACTTCTGCACGGATAAAGCCTCTTTCAAAGTCGGAGTGAATTTTTCCTGCTGCCTGCGGTGCTTTTGTGCCCTTTTTGATTGTCCACGCTCTGACCTCGGGCTTTCCTGCCGTGAGATAGGACATAAGTCCCAGAAGGTCATAGCTTTTTTGGATAAGTCTGTCAAGACCGCCTTTTTCAACGCCGATTTCAGAAAGGAACATTTCTTTTTCTTCGCCCTCAAGCTCTGCAATTTGTGCTTCAAGCTCTGCACATATGGGAAGCACCTCACTGCCTTCTGCTGCTGCAATTTCTTTGACCTTGCAGAAATATTTATTGTTTTCAATATTTCCCGAAAAATCCTCTTCACTCATATTGCAAGCGTAAATAACGGGCTTTGAGGAGAGAAGTGCAACGGAAGCCATAAGCTCTCTTTGCTCATCAGTCATTTCAACGGCACGGGCATTCACCGCATTGTCAAGCTGTTCTTTAAGATATGTAAAGAACTGAACATCACCGGCTAATGATTTATCGCCTTTCATTGCCTTTGTGTCACGGTCAATTCTTCTCTGTAAAATTTCCGTATCGGAAAGGATAAGCTCAAGATTTATTGTTTCAATGTCTCTCACGGGGTTAATTTCACCGTCAACGTGCATAATGTCGTCATTTTCAAAGCAACGTACAACATGGATTATTGCATCAACCTCTCTGATGTGAGAAAGGAATTTATTTCCGAGGCCCTCTCCCTTTGATGCACCCTTCACAAGTCCTGCAATGTCGACAAATTCAATAGTTGCAGGGGTAATTTTATCGGGGGAATACATTTCGGCTAATTTATCAATTCTGTAGTCGGGAACGGAAACCACGCCCACATTGGGCTCAATTGTGCAGAATGCATAGTTTGCCGCCTGTGCTCCCGCATTTGTAAGTGCATTGAAAAGTGTGCTTTTACCTACATTGGGTAAACCAACGATACCTAATTTCATTTGTATGCTACCTCTTTATATTAAAATACACTATATATTAGCACAGATTTTTATTTATTGCAACAAAAATCGGGTTGACATTTACTTTATTTAGGATATAATTCTAATTGTAGAAAAAATAAGTGAGGGAAAATTATGTCAAAGAAACTCGGCGGTGTTTTTACTGCTCTCTTAACTCCTTTTGCCAATGACGGCAGTGTTGATTACAAAGCACTTAAAAAGCTTGTCCGCTTTAATCTCGACAAGGGTGTATCAGGCTTTTATGTAGGCGGCTCAACTTCAGAAGCTTTTCTTCTTACTTCCGATGAAAGAAAGAATATTCTTGAAACAGTTGCTGAAGAAAATAACGGTGTGGGTGCAATAATTGCTCATATCGGCTGTATCGGAGAAAACCACGCACTTGAGCTTGCAAATCATGCAAAAGGTGTCGGTGTTGATGCAGTAAGCTCTGTTCCGCCTTTCTATTACGGTTTCTCTTATGATGAAATAAGAAATTATTATTTTGATATAGCTGATGTCGGCGTCCCGGTAATTATCTATAATTTTGTTGCCGCAGGCGGTGCAAAGCTTTCAACCGAAAATTTCAGAGACTTCCTTTCAGATAAACGTTTTATCGGTGTAAAGCACACAAGCTCGGACTTTTTTATGCTTGAAAGACTCAAGGCATTCAGAGAAGATGCTGTTGTCTTTAACGGCTTTGACGAAATATTTATTTCAGGTCTTGCCGCAGGTGCTGACGGCGGTATCGGTTCAACCTATAACTTTATGGCTGAAAAGTTCATAAACATCGAAAAGCTTTTCCGTGAGAACAAAATAGCAGAAGCATTTGCAGAGCAAAGACGTGCAAATAACATTATTGAAGTTCTCTGTAAATTCGGCGTTATGCCCTCTGAAAAGGTGCTTTGTAAGTATCTCGGAGTGGACCTCGGCACCTGCAGAAAGCCTTTCAGAACACTCACCGCAGAACAGGAAGAAATTCTTATTTCTGTATACAAAGAAAATGTGTAAAATTTTTATGAATGTTACCTTAATTGCACAATTGCTTTAATAATCAGAAACAATTTGTTCACAAATGATGATAAGAATAGGTCAACAGAAGGATGTTTATCAACATAACATTAAAAAATGTTGCATATTTTGAGGTTTTTGCCGAGCCAATTTTTACAACATTTTGTTATAAGTGTAAACATTGTAAAATCATAAAAAAAACACTTGAAATTCATATTGCCCTTTGGTAATATAATACTGTAAAAATATTCTCAGGAATATTTTATAATTTTTCAACGAAAGTGAGGTCAGACTAATGGATCTTGGTAAGCTTGCAGAATTCCTCGGTGCATGGCTCAAGGAACTCATCAAGACAATCATGGAAGCTATGGATTGGCTTGAAATCAACTTCGGTGGCGAAGAATAATCTTTAGTAACACATTTTATTTTTACTAATTTATGAAAAGAGGTGCAACATAATGTTTGATTTCGAAAAGATTACAAAGATCATTGATGATATCGTTGCTTTCATCAAGTCAGCAGCAGCTAATCTCCAGAAGTTTATCGCTGGTTTCAAGAGCGAAACAAAGTTCGAACTTCCCGATGATGCTGAATAATTTGATCTAAATTAATTTTGTATTTTTTATCTATCTTGCAATGAAGTGAGGTGCTAAATAATGGCAAACGGATTCTTCGAATATGTACAGTATTGGGCAGAAAAGATTGTTGATCTTATTGAAGCTATGAAGGCTTGGTTCGAACACTTCTTCCCTGCTGAATAAGCATAATATTGCTTTAATTTATTTTTTTACTAATCAATGAAAAGAGGTGCAACACAATGACATTCGATGCAGCAACAATCAAGGAAATGATCAATTCAATCATTGAATTTTTCCAGATAGTTATCGCAGAAGTTCAGAAGGCTCTCAAGGGTATCGTTAAGGTTAACGGTTATGAAGATCCCTCCAACTTCCCCGAAAACTTCCAGCCCACAACAGAAGCTGAATAATTTCGGTGTAATATAATTTTTTTATAAAATTATGCATAATTAAAAAAGGGTTCCCAATCGGGGACCTTTTTTTGCAGCCTTTTTTCCGAATCTTTCCTTCTAATAATCTGATTAATATGCTAAAATATAGGAAAAATACAAATTTTGAGGCTAAAAACTATGAATAACAATTCTTCAAATTCTGAATTTATGGTTCCGAAAATTCCTGATATCAGGGAAAGATTAAAAACAGAATCCCGCCCCATTGTTTTATACGGCACGGGTAACGGTGCAGACAGGATAATTAATATTCTGGAAAGAGAAAATATAAAAATCAGCGGTATTTTTTCGAGTGCCGGCTTTGTCCGTGACCGTTTTTTTAGGGGATATAAGGTAACGGATTATGAAGACTGTAAAAAAGCATTTCCCGATATGCTGGTTCTTTTATGTTTCGGGAGTACAAGAGAAGATGTGCTTGAAAATGTGCGGAAAATCGGAGCAGAATACGAAATTCTTGCCCCCGATGTACCTGTTTTCGGGGATAATATATTTGATACGGATTTTTTTAATTTACACAAAGAAGAGCTTCTTGAAGTCAGAAAAAGACTTTCCGATGAAAAAAGTCTTGAAACCTTTGATAAATTAGTGGAATTTAAACTCACGGGAAGGATTGATAATCTCTTTTCCTGTGAATATGATAACGAGGGAATATTTAATATTGCTAAAAACAGTATTTATTTTGACCTCGGTGCTTATAACGGGGATACGGCAATCGCATTTTCTGAAAAATATTCCTATGACAAAATAATCGCCGTTGAGCCTGATAAGAGAAATTTCAGAAAACTCACAGAAAATACAAAGGAAGTCAATAATATTATATTATATAATGCACTTATAAGTGACAGAGACGGTAAAGCTTTTATTGACAATAACAAAGGCAGGGGAGCCCATGAAAAAGAAAAGGGAAAGCTTGAAGCTGTTGCTCTTACCGTTGATACAATAATAAAAAAAGAAAAGCTGCCCGAAAACGGACAGTTGATTATAAAATACGATGTAGAGGGAAATGAACTGAAGGCAATCGAAGGTGCTAAAAATACAATAAAAGAACACACACCTCTGATGTTTATATCCTGCTATCACAGAAGTGAAGACTATTTCACCTTGCCGCTTAAAGTTTTCAGTATAAATGATAATTATAACCTTTATATGCGACACTATAAAGGTATCCCTGCTTGGGAAAGTGAATACATTTTTGTTCCGAAATAAATCTGTTTGCTGAGTGTATTTTATAATAATTCATTATCATAAACGGCACGTTCTCCGCCGATAAATTTCGGTCTCACTCTTGCAGCAAGGACGAGAGCTTCGCCGATTTTGTTGTTTTCGAGTCTCACGGGGACTGCCACTTCTTTAAGATGCATTCCGATAAGAGTAAAGCCGATGTCAATTCCGGCATCTGCCTTTATGTGTTCCACAGCAACGGGGCATTTGAAATCCTTATATGCGTTTGTTGCAAATGAGCCGCCCGCTTTCGGTTGCGGCACAACATTGCAGAAGGGAGCATTTCCTATTGCTTCTTTTTCTATGATTATGGCACGGTTAAGATGCTCACAGCACTGTGCGGCTATAAAAATACCTTTTCCTTCACAGGCTTTTTTTATTCCCTGATATATGGCGGTTGCGGTTTCATAATTTGAATCTGTTCCTATTGTTGAACCCATAACCTCACTTGTGGAGCAGCCGACAACAAGGATGCTTCCCTTTGCCAGCTTCCCCTTTTCAATTATTTCTTCAGCGGATTTTTTTGCCGCTGTTTCAATTTCAGTAAATCTATCCATATTTAACACCTCTTTAATAGTATATATCTCCAAAGTTTGCAAGTCAATAATATTGACTTATTAAAAATAATTTGATAAAATGATTTTTTGTAAAAGCGAGGAGGTTTTTTTATGATTAATACAGAAAAAACTATGGAAAAGATTGTAACCCTCTGTAAGGGCAGAGGCTTTGTTTTCGCGGGCAGCGAAATTTACGGCGGACTTTCAAACACTTGGGACTATGGCCCTCTCGGTGTGGAACTTAAAAATAATATAAAAAAAGCATGGCTCAAAAAATTTGTTCAGGAAAACCCCTATAATGTAGGTCTTGACAGTGCAATCCTTATGAATCCTCAGACATGGGTGGCTTCCGGTCATCTCGGCGGTTTCTCCGATCCTCTTATGGACTGTAAGGAATGTAAGACAAGACACAGAGCAGATAATCTCATTGAAGATTTCGACGGCACAAATGTTGCAGGCTGGACAAACCAGCAGATGACCGATTACATAAAGGAAAAGAATATTCCCTGTCCCGATTGCGGAAAGCACAACTTTACCGATATCAGACAGTTCAATCTTATGTTCAAGACCTTTCAGGGTGTAACAGAGGACAGCAAGAATGAAATTTATCTTCGTCCCGAAACCGCACAGGGTATTTTTGTAAATTTCGCAAATATTCAGAGAACAACAAGAAGAAAGGTTCCCTTCGGCGTTGCACAGATAGGTAAATCATTCAGAAACGAAATCACTCCCGGTAACTTTATTTTCCGTGTCCGTGAATTTGAACAGATGGAGCTTGAATTCTTCTGCAAGCCCGGAACTGACCTTGAATGGTTCAATTACTGGAGAGCATACTGCCGTGACTGGCTTTACAGCCTCGGTATGAAGGAAGAGAATCTCCGTCTTCGTGACCACGATGCAGATGAGCTTTGCTTCTATTCAAAGGCAACAACTGACTTCGAGTACCTCTTCCCCTTCGGTTGGGGTGAGCTCTGGGGTGTTGCTGACAGAACAGACTATGACCTCACTCAGCATATCAATACA
>JAZSJT010000110.1:0-2336 GCA_045534425.1 Acutalibacteraceae bacterium
AGGCGGTCCCATTGACGGCTTCTGTTCGGGAATCGGCACAGGCGGAACGATTACAGGTATCGGAGAAACCCTCAAAGCACTTAACCCTGATATGACAATATGGGCGGTTGAACCCGAAAATGCCGCAATTCTTGCAGGCGGCACGGTAAGCCAGCACATTCAGATGGGCATCGGTGACGGACTCATCCCCGAAATACTCAATACTGATATCTATGAGGATATATATATAGTTTCCGACGAGGAAGCACTCAAAACTGCCAGGGATTTAGCCGCAAAGGAAGGACTTATGTGCGGAATTTCCTCGGGTACAAATGTTGCTGCCGCAATAAAGCTCGCAGAGAAGCTCGGTCCCGGAAAAACAGTTGTAACTGTTCTTCCCGACACCGCAGAAAGATACTTCTCAACTCCCCTCTTTGAAGAAAATGATTAACATCAAAGACAGATGATACTTTCGGGCAAATCATCTGTCTTTTTTGAACATTTTATTAATAAAACATACAATCTATTGACAATCGAACAATATTTTTCTATGTTTAAATTATCACACAAAGGGGATGAAAAAATGAAAAAAGCACTTTCAAAAAAATCATTATTTACAATTATTCCGATTACAGTAATTTTTACCGCAATTATTGCCGCAATTCTTGTTTTTCAAGGAGAAATAAGAACCATTTTATCTGTAAAAGAAAAAGACGGTACCGGAATTTACGAAATCAACTATGCCGCCGATTATAAGCTTGACGAGCTTCTTGAAGCGGGCGGTGCAGCTACAGAAGAAGAACTGGTGCAGTATATTCTCAAAACCATGTTAAAGGGACTTCCCATTGATGTTCCTTATGAAATTCCGAACCTTGCCTGCTCGATGTTCTATGCAAAAACTCCCGATAACGGTCACATTCTCGGCAGAAATCTTGATAATCAGCAAACTGACCTTGCAGTCATTAAAACTGCCCCAAAAGACGGTTACAAATCAGTTTCCTGTGTAAATTTAAGCTTTCTCGGATATAACGAAACCTACACTCCCGACAAGCTGCTTGACAGAATAAATATGCTTGCAACAGCCTATTTCCCTCTTGACGGAATAAATGAAAAAGGTCTCGCAGTAGGTGTATTACAGCTTCAGGCTCCCGCCACTGCGCAGGATACCGATAAACCCAATGTGGGAACAACTCTTGCAATAAGAGCGATGCTCGACAGATGCGCAACAGTTAAAGAGGCACTTAAATTCCTCAGAAGCGTTGATATGTATGCCGCGGCAAAGGGATGTTATCATTTCCAGATTGCCGATGCTACAGGTGAAAGTGTCGTTGTTTCCTATGTAAACAATGAAATGATAGTTACAGAAAAATCTGACGGTATAATATGTGCCACTAACTTCTATATTCACGATGTTCCCTTCCGATATGAAAAGCAGGGACTTGACCGCTATGAAATATTAACCGAAAAACTCACCGACACAAATGCTGTTCTTTCAAAGGAAGAAGGCATGGAGCTTCTCAAAGCCGCAAAAATAACAGGCACACCGCCCGATGAAAAGGGCAGAGTTTATTCAACACAGTGGTCTTCAATTTACGATTTAAGCTCCCCTGCTCTTTATCTCTGTGCTGATATGAATTATGAAAACACATATACATATATAGTTAAATAATATCTCATAAAACAAAAAACACAGTACCGTTTATACATCCGAAAATGTATGCGGTACTGTTTTTTTCTTAAATATCGGCTTCAACAAAGCCTATGCTTTCTCTGCCTCTTATCACATCTGCGGCATTTCTTGCGTTGAAATAAATTCTTATTTTTCCATTATAATATGTCAGACAGCAGGCATAAACAAACTGCGCCATCCATTCGTGTTTTTCATCGGGGACAATAAGAGGTTTTATAAATGTGAAATTTTCTCCGTCAAAAGATTTCAGAAGCATTATTGCAGAATGGCTTTTTCCGTTTTCCTCAAAAAGTCCGTTCTGAAGACCTATATAACAGTCTTTCAGCTTATAAACCTTTATACACCCTGAACAGAGATTGAGATACTTACTGTTTTTGTCGGGACTTATCAGGGGGGCTTCTCTTGAAATAAAGCCTTTATCGGGAAATTCACTTTGGGCATATGAAATGTGTGTGGGCTCCGAGAAGCCGCAGTCCTTTATAAAGGTCTGTCCGCAGGAATAATATAAACGGTACTTCCCGTCTGCATTTATCAGAAAGGGATTTGAAATTGCTATTCCCGTTTTGCACTTTTCATAATCTTTTGTCTGCCCGATTACTCTTCGAGGCTTTTCCCAATTTATCAAATCTCTTGATTTACACATATAAATCTCGGAATGCCATTTTAC
>JAZSJT010000102.1:0-11416 GCA_045534425.1 Acutalibacteraceae bacterium
CCCGGAATGAAGGTGGTTCAGTTCGGCTTTGAGCCCGACGGTGACTCACTTCATATGCCCCACAACTGTGTGATAAATTCCGTAAACTACTGCGGCACTCACGACAACAACACTCTTTTGGGTTGGTTGTGGGAAGCCACAGACAGAGAAAGAGCCTTTGCTCTCGATTATGTAGGCTTCACAGGAAATAACTGGGGTGACGGAGGATATCATTCCGAAAGCTGCCGCAAAATTATTGAAGCCGTATGGAAATCCTCATCAAGAACCGCAATTATAGCCTTTCAGGATATGTGCGGCTTCGGAAGTGATGCACGAATGAACATCCCCGGCGTCCCCGAAAAAAACTGGCGTTTCCGCACAACAAAAGAAACCATAGACAGCATAGACAAAGCCTATTTCAAAAAAATAAATACCCTATACAAAAGAAAATAAAAATCGGGCAAACGCCCGATTTTTTTCTAAATTATGATTTATATTGGTAGCATCTGACATAGTCCACTGTCATTGTGGCATCAATATCGGGGTTTTTGTATACATTCTCGTCAACACCCACAGAGATTATAAGATATAAGGGAACCTCACACACACCGCCGAAATCCGTTCTTGCGGTTTCAATGCCGTTTATATAGAAAATATATCCGTCCTCATTCCATTCAACACCGTATGTGTTGAATTTATTATAGGGATCGTCTGCATAGAAGGCACCCTGATTCTCACTCTTGTGGGCCTCTTCATAGCTGTCAATATGGATTGTGTGATAAACACTGCCGAAAAAACTGCTCGTCGCGTCAAAATGTGTCTGTGTTTCAAATACATCAATTTCCGCACCGGTTACACCGCCGTCGGTGTCGTCATCCCACATTCCGTCCGTGAGAAGCCAAAAGGCAGGATTAAGCCCCGCTCCCCGGGGAAGAATACATCTTATTTCAAAATAGCCGTAAAGCTGCTCATAGCCTTCGTGGTCGCCTGCATAATTCTTATTGGGATTTGTTTCCATACCGTAGGAATAATAACCTGCACCCTTGGGACCGTCTTCCTTATACTGAACGTTAATCTCAAGGCAGCCGTCGGGAGTAAAGCTTACCTGCTCACGGTTCCAATAAGCAACATCACGAAGCTGTGTATCGTCGTTTCCGTAAACATAGTGTCCCTGCCAGACGGTTGTATCAAAGCCGTTGTCAAATTCATCAGACCAGACGAGATTGAATTTTTCCATATCAATACTGTCCTTATAGGGTGTCACGGGAGTGTCAAACACAACCGCTCCCATAAGCTGAACGAGCACCGTAAAAAGTGCCGCAACGCTTTTAAGGTCAAGCTTTGAGAATGCGGTGAGAATTTTACTTATTACAAGAAAAACCTCATCAAGAGCTACCCACTGTCTTGTTGCAAGAAAAGAAAAAAATCCGTGCATAACATAATTCCTTTCGGTATTTATTTCTCAACACCGTAGTTTTCGCACATTCTGAAATATTCATCCTCGGAAATGGCAACCACAGAGCCGTGGCGTGGACGAAGCTGATCAATTTCCATATCACCGCGGCGAATTCGGGTGAAATTCTGAAAATCCTCCGTCATCTGCGGGAAGAAGGTACCCTGTGAATATTCGTCCATAATCATAATCCACTTGTCTGTCCCCGTGATGTTATACATCGAGCTGCCTTCAACTCCGTGATAATTGAGTGAGCAGATTGTATAATCGGTATTATAAGGTCCCGTAAGAGTCTTGGAGCGGACATAGGCTATTTTCTGTGTCAAATCCTCTTTGAAATAAAGATAATAATATCCGTCCTTTTTGTTATAGACAATGTCACCGTCAATGCACTGAATATCTCTTTTTTCACCGTTTTCCGGGTTTATTTCTCCCCATCTGCCGAAAAGCACCTCGGGAGCGGTTTCAAAGGTCCTGAAATCCCTTGTATAGGCATAGTAGTGCCCCGCCGTATCGTTTTCGAGGGTGGAATTTGCCCAGTATACCATATACATTTCCTTTTCACTGTCCCATATTGCCTGAGGTGCCCAGGCACGGTTAGTGGTTTCAAAGCCGGGGAAATCTCTCATATCTATAACTGTTTCATCAGTCCAGTTAATAAGATCATAGCTTCTCCATGTGATAAGAGCGTGGTTTGAAGTCCAGCCGTCAAGTGCATTCATATCCGTGGCAATAATGAAATAACAGTCCTTGCCGTTTTCATCGGGACCTTTAAGAATATAGGGATCACGGACACATCCCGTTCCCTTGGTCTGCTTTATAACCGCCTCATTGTTATTGAGAGCGGAAAACTTATATCCGTCAGTGCTCACGGCAAAATGAAGCGTTTGCTCGTCCTTTTCATTGCCCACAAAATAACAGAAAAGATAAGCTCCCTCTTTACTTATTGCAGGAAATGCGTAATCATTAAAAACCATATTGAAAAGAAATACGGGTGACATAAGAATTGCAGTGAGATACCGCAGAAAAATAAGCCACGTCATATTGATACTCCTTTATTTATTAAAGTCCGAAAAGTCTCTGGAAGATATTTACTATTTTAAGGAAGAAGTTTCTTATTGCATCAAAAATGCTTGTGAAGCCGTTTACATTGATGTTTCCGCTTCCGTCACCCTGCTCACCGCCGTAGGAGGAAGAAAGACCGTTCATCCAGTAAATAAGTCCGTTGGGGCTGTTAAGCGTGAGGCTTTCTCCCGTGCCGCTTTCGTGGGTTACATTGGGATAGGTGCTGCCGTCAAGCATATGAAGGTCATAGGTTACAACCTTTGCCATATGGTGATTGTCACTTGCACCGCCGCCCGAAGGCTCTTTGACACTTGAAAAGCTTGTAAGTCTGCAGGAGGCAGGATTATCGTTATATTTTACAACATTATTCCATAAGGGCCGGGTTGTTGCAACATAGCTGATAACAGGATCCAATTTACTTGAAATCATCCATACTGCAACCGAGGAGCACTTCTGCACATCACCTGCAGTTACAGTGCCTGTTGCAGCAATGGGGAATGCACCTGCAAAATATTCGGGGAAGGAAATTATCATATCCCAGGTCATTTCACCGCCTGCAGATGAACCGCCGATAAAAATTTTTGAGGTGTCAATGTTTTTACCGTGTTTTGAAATCATATCGTCAATAACCGCACGAAGCGACTCAATAAGTGATTTACTCCAGTATACAAGCTTGTGCTCGGGGGCACGGGGAAGAAGAATGAATGCTCCGCCTTCTGAAAATCTTGACTGAAGCTCACTTGATGCCCAATAGGGCATATCGCTGTCATCAAGCTGTGAACCGACATAATCGCCGTGTCCTATGCCGTGAAGAAAGATAACAAGAGGATATTTAGTGTTATCACTTGTGCCTGCAGGTGAATAATATGCATAGTCAAGTGCATATCCCCCCGCAGAGGGTGCTGTGTCAATGCTGAATTCGTCACGAAGAGCCTTTATGCCGGATGAGGTGGGAAGTGCAGCTTTCCTTCCCGATGCAAAAGAGAAAACGGGAACAAGGGACAGAATCATAATTACAGATAAAAGTACCGCAACAAGTTTTTTTACAGTCATTTTTATACACCTTCCGCATTATTTATATATAATTAGATAATAGCAGATATATTTTAACAAGTCAAGAAAAGATAAATCCGACACAGTCCTTTTTGTGTCGGATTTTTCAGCATTAAATTTTACAGAGCATTTTTCTTGTAAACCACTTTATATTTTGCAACGTCAACGCTTGCAAGAATTGATGCACCCTTTATGGGACCTATTGCAACATTGAGTTCAATTGAAGTGTTTGAATATCTGTTGAAATTTACGGAAGACTTTGAATCCACATATACCATACCTGCAAGAGTGGTCTTTCCGATAAGACTTCCGTTTACGTTGACTTTACCGCCGTCTTTAACAATAAGCCTTGCATCGTCACGACCTGCAGGATAAAGTGCACCCACATATTGTGAATCATAATAGTAATAACCGCGGCTTTCATAGTCCTTTGCGGTGCAGAAAATGAGAGCACCCGTTCCTTTGAACATATCATACAGAATATTGACCACCGCACCCTTGCCGACAATCATTTGTGCACCGGGCATAAATTGACATTTCTGATAACAGGTAACTGTTCCGTCATAGAATTCATACGTATAATTTCCGTCGATTTTATATGCCTGAAAGTTTGATGTTTTGAAATCAGTAAAACCGACGGTTATTGAAGAAGTACCGAAATATACATCACCGTAGAATTTAATTGTAACTCTTCCGTTTTCATCCACGGTCCGCTGTGCTCTTGCACCGTCCTGTAGCTGATAAAGATATCCGTCACCGTAACCGAGAAGCTTGAAGTGGCAGTAATAATACTGTGAGGATTGAAGATCGGTAAGGCTTCCCGCACACATTTTACAGTTGCCCAAAAGCACGGCACCTGCGGCAATATTGAGTTTTGCCTGCATACAGTTCATTTCATAACCGTCTATGGGGAAAATCTTTTTGGTGTTTGCCGCCATACCGTATGAACCGCCTCTCCAATAGAGAATGCCGTAGGTCTCAAACATCTTTGCACCCTTTTCAAGGTTTACCGTTCCGCCGCCGTCTGTAACATAGCCCGAGCAGTCAAAAACACCTCCGCTTTTAACATTTATTGTACCGCCCAAGGCTATTTGTCCGTAGCCGTCGGAAATACCGTAGCTTTCGGGATTGCCGCCGCCGAAAAGTCCCGTGACGGCAGATATAAATAAAGTACCCGAGCTTTCTATATTTACTGTTTTTTCTTCGGGAACGGTGAGCACACGGAAGGAATGCTTATTTATAACCTGTGTATAATTATCAGCACAGTAATAGCTGTAAAAGCCGTCGTCACTTCTTTTTATTGGTCCCGTGTCACCCGTAAATGCGGGTATAACAAGAGTAACACCGTTTCCTATATTCAGGTTTTCTTTAAGTGTATAATCTTTAAGCAGATAAACATTCTGATTTTCTGCCGAGCTTATTGCTTTTTCAAGGGTGTGATAAATTTTATCATATCCGCCCACCGAAGCCGCCGCATCAATATTGAAATCGGTGAATTTTTCTTTACAGCTGTAACAGGTTATATCGGCAGTAACCTTATTTGTTCCTGATTTATAAGTCTTGAGATTTGCTACCGTGTCACCGTCGGTAAAATCGTGTCCGGTTGCCGGGATTCTTTCCTGTGAAATTAAAACCTCATTACATCTTCCGCAGTGCTTACCCTCTGTAAGTCCGTCTTCAAGGCAGGTGGGAGCAATTCTTATATCCGTCACGGTGTCGTGTCCCAATTCGGGAATTACACTCTGAACAATTAAAGTGCCGTTGCACTTGAGACAATATGCACCGTCAGTAAGTCCGTCTTCAGTGCAGGCAGCCTCTTTTCCCTTTATGGTTTGGGGAATATGGGGTAATTTTTCATCCGTTATTGAAACGGTCTTTTCACACACTCCGCACTCATAAGTTCTTTCACCCTCACTCACACAGGTGGGTGTCACACTATCTGTGAGAAAATATCTGTGGACGGCATCATCCGCCTGCGGTTTATTATAGAAGCTTCTTAAAAAAGTCATAATTTTACAGGCAAAGCAGGAGTATCTGTCAAAAATTCCTCCTGTGTGAGCGTGCTTATGACAACAGTCACAACAGGCATCGCCCTCTTCAAGAACGGTACCGTCTTCGGGATATTCTGTAATTTCTGCGGCATCGGCTTCGTAAAGATATGCACCGCAAAAAAGCATTACAAAAACAACAAATACACATAAAAGGTATTTTTTCATTGTTTTCAAAATAATCATCCTTTTAAAAATACGGCATGGCAAATAAGCCATGCCGCAAAAGACTAAATTACAAATCAGTTGTCAAAAACATGTATATTTACAATAACTGTTTCTTCAATTATTTCTCCTGCCATAAGACCGAGAGAAGACATATCAACTGAAAGGTTTACTTCAACAGTATAGTATTCACCGTTAGCAAAGGTACCTACTGTTGTTGCCAGAAGCTCTTCGGAAAGAACATCTCTTACACCGTAGACAATGCCTGTAAAGTCACCGCTTGCGGGAACAAATTCACCGTCAACAAGAGCAATTTCACCGTCTGCAACAGCAACTGTTGCTTCTGTTTTGCTGAGAACCTTATTCACAAAGGGACTGAGCTGGCAAATGAATACACAAAGCTTATTTACAGCACTTGCCTGTGAACCGAAAACATCTTCAACATTGAGATTGTTTACAATTGCAAGTCCGTCGCCGATTGTGAGCTCATTAAGAGCAGCTTCGGCATCCTCGCCTGCTTTTTCAATGATAACACTCTTGAGAGCGTCGGGAGCATATACGTCAATTACAAGATTGCCGTCAACAACTTGTGCAGCAATATGCTCGGAAATTGTCTGACAGAAGGACTTAACCTTTGCGAGGTTTTCCTGAGTGCCTGTAAACTTAACCGTAAGCTCGATTTCTTCGCCGTCAATTACAAGTACGTATACGCCGTAAACACCGTCTTCAGCGAGATTTGCAACCTTATAGAAGAAGCCTGCACCGATATCAAAGAGAGCGTTCTTTACTGCTGTGTTCTGAAGCTTGCCGTCCTTATAAACCTCCTTACCGTCGATTGCTACATCAGCATCACCGAAATAATCTTCGATAGCATCGCCGAAAGCTGTGAGGAAGCCGTCAAATACTGCTGTATCGATTTCTGCACCGGACCAGATACCGTCAACGTTGAGTTCAATAGCTGCAACACCTTCTCCGGCTGTGCCCTTAACGAATGCATCAACACCGATATCCTCTGCCCATGCATTAGCCTTGTCAACAACTGCACTCATCTTTGACTGTGTGAGAGTTTCACCGCAGGCAAGACACTTGTTGTCCTTTGCCCATACATTGCCGTCATCAGTGTGAGCGGGAATATCTTCAAGACCGACGGATGTTCTGAGAACCATTCTTGCATCGGCTGCCTTAACCTTGCCGTCGCCGTCATAGTCAGCACGTGCTATTTGTTCTTCTGTGAATTCCTCAAGACCTACACTGTATCTGAGAGCAAGTCTTGCATCGGCGGCGGAAATTTTTCCGTTATCATCAATGTCACACTTTGCGGGACAAATTATTTCAACACCTTCGGGACATTCCTCTTCTGCCGCAATAGCGGGAAGCATAAATGTCATACAAATACAAAGGGACATCATTACAACAAAAACTTTTTTAATTATGTTTTTCATCATCATAAGCCTCCTTGATGAGTATCAGAATAAAGGTTATCCTGTACATATTTAATTATATTATCTTGGTAACAGTAAGTCAAGGAAAATAAAATTGGCATTTTTGTCAAAAAAAACCACGATTTTGCCTTAAAACTACAATTTTACAGCTTTCTCGCATATGCCAGTGTCTGCTTCAATGCACTTTCCTTATTGACACCCGCAAGCCGCAGCTTATGAGAATAAGCTAAAATTTCAGAAAAATTCTTATCGGGAACAAGTCCTGCAGCTATAAGGTCTTTTCCCTGAACAAAGGGACGGGACATTATTTCATTGAAAGCATCAAGCCTTTCAAAAAGAAATTCACCCGTATTTTCATATCTTTCACCCTCGTCACTTAATACAAGATAAATAAGGTCAACGGGGGCAACGCTTTCATCAAACAGCTTGTTGAAGGCTTTCATTGAAGATGAATTTCTTACCATAACGCCCGGCTTCATATGATAAAGCGTCATATTGAGAACATAGCTTAAAACTTCTTTTTCATTTGTGATTTTTTTCAGAAATTCTTTCACGGGAGGAAGTCCCTCTTTTTCGTGATTATAGGCATGAATTTTTCCGTTTGTTTCTTTGGTTACAATAATTTTACCGAGGTCGTGACACAAAGCCGAAAGCATAAACGCATAGGGCCTTGACACCTTATCCCTGTAAGTGGCGGCACGGTCAAGCACCTGCATTGTGTGTACCCACACATCCCCCTCAGGATGATACTCGGGGTTCTGGGGAAGCCCTATCAGCCTTTGAAGCATTGGAAACCATACATCAAGACCGTTTACAGCCCTTAATACTTCAAAGAAAACGGAGGGCCTTTCCGATTTCAGCAGAGCCTTTTTCAGTTCCCCTTCAACTCTTTCTCTTGAAAGATATGAAAGGTCAATTCTTCTGCACAGTGCCTTTGTTTCTTCGGCAACCGAAAAGCCGAATCTTGCCGCAAACTGAGAGAGCCTTAATACTCTTAACGGATCTTCGGGAAAGCTTTCGTCGTTTACATGACGGAGCACTTTATTTTTAAGGTCGCTTGCTCCGCCGAAATGGTCAATAACCTCACCCGTCAACACATTCTCCATAAGTGCATTTACAGTAAAATCCCGCCTTTGGGCGGCTTTTTTTGCTCCGATAAAGGGATCAACACTGATTTCAAAATCTCTGTGCCCTCTGCCGAGAGCCGTTTCGTTACGGGGTAAGGCAATATCAATATCAAAGCCTTTAAGAGAAAAAATTCCGAAGGCTTCGCCCATTTCAAGAATCTCTCCCTGCTCCCGAAGAATGCTTCTGAGAGTATTTATACCAATGCCGTGAACCTCAATATCGATATCCTTGTTTTCAATTCCGAGAAGCCTGTCTCTCACAAAGCCGCCCACAAAATAGGCAGCTCCGCCGTATTCGTTGACTTTTTCAGCTATTTCACGGGCTTTAGCAATATTATCCATATTTCCTCATTAAAAATTCCCCGACTGAATAAAGCGGGGAAATCTATCTTTCATATAAAATTTTAAGTCCCTTATGCAGCAGATTTTTATCATAAATCACCTTTCGTCTGCAGAAAGGAAGAATAATTCCTGCACTGCCCCCTGTTACAACCGCAGATACTCTCTCGCCAAGCTCCTCTTCAACTCTTGACACGATACCCTCAAGTGAAGATGCCTGAGAGAAAACAACACCGTTATTGATGCACGAAACCGTATCCTGTCCCAAAAGAGAGCGGGGAGACTGTGCTTTTATCACGGGAAGAAGTGCCGTTCCCGAGGAAAGTGCATTGATGCTCAGTGCCATACCGGGAAGAATAAGCCCTCCGATAAAAACACCGTCACGGTCTATAACCGAAACAGTGGTTGCAGTCCCCATATCAAAGATTACGGCGGGAAGCGGATATAAGGTTTTTGCTGCGGTCATATCGACAACCCTGTCATTACCGAGCTTATGTCTGTCATATCCCGAAATACGAAGTCCGTCATTGAAATCGCTGTCAATCACCTTGACACTGTTCGGGCATAAGCTTTCAAGAGCATTTTTCACAACTCTTGTGAGAGCGGGAACAACACTGCAAAGCACCGCTCCCGAAAAAGAGGGAGAAAGCCTTCTGAATTCAAACAAGAATTCTTCTTCGGTGTGAAAGAGATTGTCGGGATAGCTTCTGACAAAATCAGGCTCCTCAGAACAGGTGAAGCCCGCAACGGAAATATTGGTATTTCCGATATCAACGGTTAAAATCATATAACAATTTCGTCCTTCTGCTCTGTCTTTTTACCTGAAATTTTTTCAAGGGCAAGACAAACGGGTGTGGTTATCACCGCTGCCGCAACAGCTTCGGGAACACCGTTTGTTCCCACAATTCCGAGAATTACGGTAAGCACGGTATCAACGGGAATATTATTTGCAGCGGCATAGGGCTCTTTGAAGAAAATATATATCATTCCCATAACGAGAATTGTATTTGTAAAAGCACCGACAACAGCAGCAAGAGTTGTTGCAACGGAACGTATAGCACGGTTCTTCCTTCCCGAAATCTTTTCAACGCACTTCTCTATAAGCTTTACCGTAAAATAAGGCGTGATACCCACAAGAATACGGGGAATAAAACAGATAACAAGGGAAAGAAGGCTGCCCTTTCCGATACCGGGAAGCGGAATAAGGGGAGAAAATGCAAAGGAAAGAAGGCTTGGAGCAGTAGTATTTTTTATAACGCTTGTAAGTCCGAACACGAAGCCCAGAAAACCGCCCTTTTTAGGGCCCAGAACAACCGAACCGATAATAACAGGCACGTGAAGTATTGTGGCCTTTATTATGGGAAGGTCAATAAGCCCGAAAGGCGTAAAGGCAAGAAGCAGAACTATAGCCGTAAAAAGTGCAAGAATAACCTGGTCTCTGACCTTGTCCTGTTTTTTATTATTTCTCATATTTTCCACCCCTTCAACAAAAATCACGGCAGATTTTTCATTCTTTTTTATATTATACAAACTGCCTTCATTTATTGCAAGAATTTTGTCATATATTTCTTTGTTTTTTACCTGAAGACTTAAAAGTATTTACAAAAGAAAAGATTTTTTGTATAATTTAGTATATATATCTTTTGCGGGAGGTTATACTATTATGCTAAAAGGAAAGACCGTGCTTCTCGGTATAACGGGAGGAATTGCCTGTTATAAGGCAGCTGAGCTTACATCTCTTCTGATAAAACAGCACGCGGATGTTCACGTAATAATGACCAAGGGAGCCTTGGAATTTATGACACCTCTGACATTTGAAGCTCTGACCGGCAACCGTGTTCATACGGATGTGTTTGACAGGGAAGCAGCCCCCCTTATACCTCACATATCCCTTTCAGGGAAAGCAGACGTTCTTATGGTTGCTCCCGCTTCTGCGGATATTGCTGCAAAGCTCTCTCACGGAATTGCAGACGATATGCTCACTTCAACGGCACTTGCCTGTGACTGCCCGAAAATTATTGCCCCTGCAATGAACACAAGAATGTATGAAAATCCAGTAACGGCAGATAATATTGCAACGCTGAAAAAATACGGCTGGACGGTTATTGAAGCGGATTCGGGCAGACTTGCCTGCGGTGACACGGGCAAGGGAAAGCTCCCCTCCCCCGAAAAGCTTCTTGAATATATTCTCATAGCTGCGGCAAAGGAAAAGGATATGACGGGTAAAAAGGTTCTTGTCACCGCAGGTGCAACGAGAGAAGACCTTGATCCCGTGAGGTTCATAACAAACCACTCAACAGGTAAAATGGGCTATGCCCTTGCAAAGAATGCGGCAATGCGAGGTGCAAAGGTCACTCTCATAACCGGAAGTGATATTTTACCCGATCCCGTAAATGTAAACACCGTTCACATTTACAGTGCAAAGGATATGTTTGAGGCTGTAAAAAATTTCTCTGATGCCGACATCATTGTAAAAGCTGCCGCCGTTGCAGACTACAGACCGAATAATATTGCAAAGGATAAAATCAAGAAAAATGACGGCGAAGCTTCGATTTCTCTTGAAAGAACAGACGATATTCTGAAATATCTCGGTGAAAACAAGAAAGAAAATCAGCTTCTCTGCGGATTTTCAATGGAAACCAGAGACCTTTTGGATAATTCAACAAAAAAGCTTCAGAAGAAAAATCTTGATATGATATGTGCAAACAATCTCAAGGTTGAGGGTGCAGGCTTCGGCACCGCAAC
>JAZSJT010000099.1:0-14868 GCA_045534425.1 Acutalibacteraceae bacterium
TGAGGACGGAAGTCTGCAGTTCCACTATACGGGCGGAACCTCCCGTATGCAAAGAGACCAATTCATTTATGATATGCGTGCAAAAGGTCAGGATTTCCACCCCCATTTCACATGGCACGCCGCAAGATACATTGAGGTTACGGGAATCTGTCACCTGACAGAATACAGAGTTATTCAGACAGACCTCAAGCAGGTTTCTGATTTTACTTGCGATAACGAAACACTTCAGTGGATATTTGATGCATATGTAAGAACGCAGAATGCAAATATTCACGGCTGTATTCCCTCGGACTGTCCCCACAGAGAAAGACTCGGTTACACAGGCGACGGACAGCTGACCTGCGGCGCTGTAATGAGTGTGTTTGATGCAAGAGAAATGTATAAAAAATGGCTGGCAGACATAAGAGACTGTCAGGATAAGGTTGGCGGCCACGTTCAGCACACAGCCCCCTTCTACGGCGGCGGAGGCGGCCCCGGAGGCTGGGGCGGTGCGGCAGTTATTGTCCCCTACCGTTACTATAAATTCTATGACGATGCATCGGTGCTCCAAGAATCCTATGATTCAATGAAGGCTTACCTAAAATATATGGTAAACCACTGTGAAGACGGTATTGTTACAAGCGAAGAAAAGGGCGGCTGGTGTCTCGGTGATTGGTGTCCCCTCGGAAATATTGTCACTATCCCCGAAGCCTTTGTGAATACATATTTCCTTGCAAAATGCGCTGAAATGACAGCTGAAACTGCTGAAATTTTAGGTTTCAATGAAGATGTTGAAGTTTATAAAAAGCTGGCAGAGAACAGCAAAGAGGCACTTATAAAGCATTATTATAGTGAAGATACCTGCAGTTTCTGCGAGGGTACACAGGGAGCTGACGCATTCGCTCTTGATCTTGGCCTCGGAAATGAAGAAACAAAGAAGAACTTCATAGAAAAATATGAAAAGCTTCTCACCTTTGATACGGGCATTTTCGGAACAGATCTTGTTATAAGAATGTTATTTAAGTTCGGTAGAGGCGATATTGCATATAAAATGCTCATTAACGAAGAAATAACCTCCTTCTATAATATGAAGAAACACGGTGCAACAACCCTTTGGGAAAACTGGGACGGCTGTGATTCAAGATGCCATCCGATGTTCGGTGCAATTGTAGAATATTTCTTCTCCGACATTTTAGGAATTAAACGGGCAAACAATAAGGCAGGCTATAAGGAAATCACAATAACTCCTGCAAATATACCCGCACTTAAAAATGTTAAAGGTACAATGAGAACACAATGGGGCGACATTACGGTCGAAATCACAACTGATGAAAACGGAAAACGCAATATTTTCACCGACATAACTGGTGAAATCACAGTGAAAGGTTAAATAATCACAACAAAATAAATCAGGCACGAAACTGCTTTTTACGGTAGCTTCGTGCCTGATTTTATTATGATGAAAGAACAAAAATGTGTTCCTTATTCCTCAATAAATCCGTAATATCTTCCCATCCAGTAGTTAAGAAGCCATTCGGAGGGTTCAACATATCTTGTATCATATCCGCCTTTTATGCAGAAGGCTTCATAGGAAAGACAACCTAAAACCCTTTCGTCTGCGGGAAGTGCGTGAAGCGTCTGGGGACGGTCGCCGAATTCTACGGGACCGTAGTTTACTTCAATATCAGGACGGATTGTGTGGTCTGTCTTATAATCCATCAAATCAAGAGAATAGTCCTCAAGTGTTTCGATGCATTCTTCGATATTGGTGTGACCGCCGGTATAAAGAGAAAGCGTAAATGCAAAGAGAGGATAATGCTCTATTTTTTCATAATTATAATGACGGCGAAGAGCCAAAAGAAGATATCTCCTCATATCGGGATTTTTCTCATATTCGAGAAGCGGCAAAATTGAAAGAATGCCTAATAAATCGTCAATATGATTTGCCCAGCTGTCATAACGCTTATACATAAGAAGATTCATTCCGTAATGATGCTTCTTTATAAGCTCATCAGCAATATCAGCGTATTTTTTGTCACCTGTGAGATGCTCGGTTATTCTCATAAAAGCGATAAGCTCAAGTGAATTTATTCCCTTTTCCCAGCACCAAAGCTCTTCGTCATTGAGCTCCTGAGGTCCGAAATGTGCCCATGTGGTGGGAAGTCCGTCTGTGTCACAAAGAGTGTATCCGTTTTCAATCAGATGGTCGGTTACTCTTTTTATAGAGTCTGCAATTTCCTTTTTCTCTTCTTCATCCGCTAACATATCACTATAGTATGCGGCGGCAAAATAATGGCCGACAAGCTCATCCGAGGAGGTTTCGCCCTTCCATTCAAGCTCACCCTTTTCATCAGTTACTCTGTGCCATTCGTGATGTCCGTCACCGAAACGGTGTTCACCGGGACGGCGGTATGCACGAGCGGGAAAACCGCTTATTCCCGTGATATTCTGAAGTTTAAGAAGAGCCTTCATTGTTTTTTGAGCTTGTATTTTTGCTGCTTCATCGCCCGTAGCCTTATACTTGAAGCACAAAGCACCGAGATATAAAGCAGACCAAAGACCGTCATTATCGGAAATTTCATTTGTGCTTTCCTCTAAAGGCACTGAAATATCGGAAACATAAGCCCCCGCATAATAATCTTCTCTGTTGAAGCAAGGCATTTTGCTTTCATAATACTCTGCTTTTTCAGAAAGTGACATTTCTTTAAGCTCAATTTTTGAAAGTCCCTTGTCGGTTGCAATCCAGTATTCCGTATTATCACTCTTTACGGCAACGTCAACAGCCTTTTCGGAGGCTAAATATCTGCCTTTTCCTAAAAATCTTGTTTTCCAGCCGTTTACCACATAAAGACCTATTTCGGTTGCAAAATAGAAAGTACCGTCAGAGCCGAAAACAATTCTGTTTATGGGACACCTGGGGAAGAAATCAAAGTCTTTTGGTGTTATCCATTCACTTTTTCCGTCATAAAGATAAACACCCTCATTTGTTCCTACCCATACATTGCCGAGAGAATCGCTTGCAAGTGTTCTTATATTCTTCGGAGCATTACACATATCGGGCATAAGTGTGCTCCAACGCGGCCTCTTTCCGTGAAGCACAAGAAGTGCCTTTTCGCAAGCGGCAAAAACTTCCCTTGCTCCGAAAGCGGTCATACAGTGTGTGCTTTCAAAATCAAAGCCCTGAAACCTGACAAATTCATTATCTGAAAGCTTATAACAGGTTGAAGCTGTTGCAAGCCATATATCGCCGTTGCCGTCACAGTCAATATCAACAACCGCATCTGAAAAATCCTGTCTATTTAAAACGGCAAAATCCTTTACAAAGTAAACACCGGCGGGAGTTCCGACATATAAAATTCCGTTATCCGAAAAATAAAGTGCGGTAACCTTTTCCGAAATTCCTTCAATTACGGTGAAATCCTCACCGTTGAAATAGGCAAGTCCGTTTTTTGTGCCTGCAAATAATACACCGTCCTTGCCGTATGTGAGGCGTGTTACATCATCCGAAGGAAGTCCTTTTCCGACAGTATAAAGTGTTCTTATTTTCTGGGGAGTTTTCTTTGTTTTTATTGAATAATGATTCATATTTATTCTCCTGTTTTCAAAAAAACACCTGTCCGTATGAAAAACATACGGATAGGTGTATTCTTATTTATTTGCCGAGAAACTGGGGTAAAAATTCTCTGTGTGCATCCTTCATTTCTTCATAGCAGTCTCTTGCTTTTTTGAAGTCACCGATAAGAGGATGTACCATCAAAGCATTGTAAGCGGCACGGTCATCGCCGTTCATACCTGCTTCAACAGTATATTTTTCATAAGTTTTAACTACTGTCATAAGTCCTTCAATGTGACGGTTCCATGTAGGTCTTACGGGCACGGGCTTTGCTCCGTCTGCACCAATTCTGGCTGCAACCTCAACGACATCGTCATCCTTCATAAAGGGAAGCGTTCCGTTATTGAGAACGTTTACAACGTGAACATCGTTTTTGTCGTTTGCAATTGAGTCAATAAGAGAGCAAGCGGCAAGAGAATATTTATGGCCGCCGCGTTTATCAAGAAGAGCAGGCTTTATGCAAAGCTCTTCATCCTGATACATTTTGAGAAGCTGTTCTTCAATATCCATACATACCTGTGCACGGCTCTTTTTGTCCTCTTTAAGGTGCTTGAGCTTGTCTTCACGGTTATAATAATACTGAAGATAGGATGAGGGCCAGCCTCCGCAGGCACGAAGACAATCGGGCTCAAAGCCGTCATCAACGATGTTTGCCATAACCTTGGGAGCAAAGCCTTCGTCAAAGAGCTTATAAAGCAGCTCTTCGCCGTCTTTCATAACTGATGTTATCCAGCTTAAATGGTTAAGTCCGAGATATGTAACCTCTGCATCCTCGCCTACTGCTTCCTTTACATCGTCAATCATATCAATGGGAACATTACAAAGACCGATACACTTAACCTTTGTGTTATTAAGAACAAAATCTGTGATGATACCCGAGGGATTTGTGAAATTGATAAGCCAAGCATCAGGACAGAGCTCTTCAATTTTCTTACAGATGTTTCCGATAACGGGAATAGTACGAAGAGCCTTGAAGAAGCCGCCGATACCCGTTGTTTCCTGACCGATAAGACCGTATTTTACGGGAATGGATTCATCAAGATATCTGCAAGGGAGTTTACCTACACGAATCTGTGTAACAACGAAATCTGCACCGGGCAAAGCATCGTCGAGATTGTCTGTCATAACAACCTCTGTATCCATTCCCGCAGCCTTAATCATTCTTTCACAAAGAGAACCTACAATGTTTCTCTTTCTGTCGTCAATATCCATAAGAACAAGTCTCTTGAGCTTGAGAGAATCCTGTCTCTGTAAAAATCCGTCAACAAGCTCGGGACAATATGTGCTTCCCGAACCGATTACGGTTACGTTAATTTCTTTCATTTTTATATCCCCCTATATCAGTCTTCAAGCATCCAGTTGATGCATCCCATAACGGGAGCAACCTGAAGCTTTATAAATTCAAATTTCTTACCGCTGATTTCTTCCGTTCTCTTTATAAGCTTATTTACATAAACATCAGAGGGAAGCTTGCAGTGCATTGAGCCTGAAAGAACAACCTGAATAGTGTCTCCGTCAAATACCTGATTTCTTATATGAGCACAGATAAACTGTGCACCTCTTTCAGCCATAATATCGGCAATTTCAAGAGCCGCCGAATCGCCGTTGTTCAGAGCCTCAAAGAATATGTCAAGAAGCTCTCTTACAATTTCATCGCCCTCTTCTTCCATAGGAGCTATAAGAGAGAGAACACCGTCACGGTCAGGAGTAATTCCGAATTTTTCAACAATCTTATCTGTCATTTCGGTATGCTTGATTTTAAGACAGATGTCATCATAGAGCTTTCCGAAGGTCTGTCTTGCAATCCAGTGACCGCCGCCGACATCGCCCGAAAGCTCACCGAAGCCTCCGACCTGTAAAAGCTTTCCGTCACTGCCCACGGAATTACAGCAAGTGCCTGTTCCGCAGTTATAGCCGATTCCTGCTTTTCCTGTGAGGCCCGCTTTTACTACTATAAAGCCGTCATTATAGATTGAGAAAGGTACGTTAAGATCGAGCTTTTTCAGCTCTTCGGTCATTTCGTCACACTGATACTGGTGGTCAATACCTGCAAGTGCCATAAGAATATGTGTTATATCGGAAAGAACAAGCTTGTTTTCTTTGAGCAAGTCATTTATGCCGCCCATAATGATTCCTGCAGCCTCGGGAATTGCCCCCTCAAGGTTTTCGTGGTTGCTTCCCGTTGTTTTAACGGTGGAAAGCATCTCTTTCTTTTCGTTGAAAAGAGCATACTGTGTTTTTGTACCGCCGCCGTCAATACCTATGTAAAAGCTCATAAATTATTCCTCCTCGCCCTCAAAGAAATCCTCACATACTTCTTCAAGACAGTAAACACCGCGCCTGTAGGGTTCACGGTCGATCCACATACCGTTTGTAAAATCAGGTACAGTTACGGGAAGACCGCCCATAGCAACAGACTGTTCGGAAAGACAGGTTATTGCCATCCATGCAGCCGTGTCATAAACATCAATGGGAGGCTGACTTCCGTGCATAGCGGCTTCAACGAATGCGGAAAGAACAAGATAGTCCATACCGCCGTGACCTGCCTTTACGCCTGCTTTTTCATATTTTGACCAGAGAGGATGATCATACTTTTCTCTTATTGTATCAAACTTTGTCCATTCGTGTGTGCTTTCAGTTACACCTGTAATAGCACAAGCAGCAGCATCGTCAATGTCGGAGAAAATACCCTTTGTGCCCTGAACAAGATAGTTTCTTGTGTAGGGACGGGGCAGACAGCAATCGTGAGTAAGAGTGATGGTTTCACCGTGAGCACACTTGATAATTGTAGTTACAACATCACCGCAGGCAAAATCGTAGCCGTAAATATCATAATCTTCGCCCTTATTTTCCTTTATCCACTGATTAAGTCCCTTTGACTTGCTTGCCATTGAAACAAGTGAAAGGAAACGGTTTCCGCGGTTAATTCCGAGAACCTTTGAAATGGGGCCTAACTGATGAGTGGGATATAATTCACCGTTTCTGTTCTGGAAATTAAAGAGTCTGCCGTGACGGTTTTCTCTGCCGAGACAGATTTCATCACGAAGGTCGTGTCTGTAGCCGCCTTCACAGTGAACAATTTCACCGAAAAGCCCCTGCTTTACCATATTAAAGATTGCCATTTCATTTCTGTCATAGCAACAGTTTTCGAGAAGCATACAGAACTTTCCTGTTCTTTCGCTTGTTCTGACTAATTCCCAGCATTCCTCTATTGAAGCTGCACCGCCTACTTCCATAGCGACATTAAGCCCTGCATTCATACCTGCGATTGCAATTTTTGAATGAGTTATCCAGGTTGTGAAAACAACAAGTGCATCAAGCTTCTCTTTTTCGAGCATCTCTTCATAGTCAAGATAGGAGTTTACATCATATCCGTCATAGCTTTCGGCTTTTTTAACAATTTCAATACCGTGAGCAGCTCTGTCTTCATATTTATCGCAGACTGCGGGACAAACAACTCCCGGAACTGCAAGTAACAATTCAAGCATACTTGAACCTCTGCCGCTGATACCTACAGCACCGATTCTGATTTTTTTCTCTGTGCTCATAAATAATACCTTCCTTTTGTGCATAATACAAAGCATATTTTAACATAAAGAAAACAATATTTCTATAGCAAAATTATATTTTTATTGAAGTTTAAAAATATTTTTGATAAAATAATCTAATGAAAGTGAGGTTTTTACCGTGAGATATTACATAAATGCAAAAATCATATCTCCTGATGAAATAATTGAAGGAAAGGCAGTCGCAACAGAAAACGGAAAAATTGTTGATATTACATCGGTTATTCCGAAAAATGCCGACTGTGAAATTATAAACTGTGAGGGAAAATATCTCTCTCCCGGCTTTGCCGACATTCACGTTCACGGAGGAGGCGGATATTCTGCTATGGGTTCACCCGAAGATATTGTAAAAATGTGTACTGCACACGCTCTTCGCGGTACCACTTCAATTCTTCCCACAACACTTGCAGCTCCGATTGAACAGTTAAAAAAGGTTATAAAAAACATTGAAAAAGCTAAAGAAATGTGCACAAATTCTAATATTTTAGGCGTGCACCTTGAAGGCCCCTTTATTTCAATGAAAATGAAGGGGGCTCAAAGTCCCGAAAACATTCTCACTCCAACAAGAGAAAATGTGTCAGAGCTTCTTGACAGCTCGGATATCATAAAAATTATCGGTGCCGCTCCTGAAATTGAAAACGGTTTTATTGTGGGTGAAGAAGCAAAAAAGAGAGGTATTGTTGCATCCGTTGCCCATTCAGACGGAGATTACAGCAACACCGAAGAAGCTTTGGAGCACGGCTACAGTGATGTTACACATATTTATTCAGCTTGTTCAGGAATGAGAAAAATAGGCATTTTCCGTCACGCAGGTGTTGTTGAAGCAGGGCTTTCCCTTGACGGCTACACAACACAGTTTATTGCGGATTTAAGACATCTTCCCTACGGTGTTCTCAAGCTTATTTACAAAGCAAAGGGGCCCGACAAAGCATATGCCATAACGGACGGTCTCGAATATTCCGCTCTTGATATGGAAGAGGGAACCGTTATTTTACAGGAGAACGGACTTGAGGTCGTTTATGAGGATTCCGTTATGAAATTAGCGGACCGCTCCTGTCTTGCGGGAAGTGTTGCAACAAGCAATATTCTTGTGAGAAATATGGTTAAGGTTGCAAAAATTCCTCTTACCGATGCCGTAAAAATGGCAAGCCTCACTCCCCTTTCAGTTATCGGCTGTGACAAGGAAAAGGGCAAAATTGAAAAAGGCTTTGATGAAGATATAATTCTTTTTGATGATGACATCAATGTTTCTTTTGTTTGTGTCAGAGGTAAAATTATAAAAAACTGACTTCTTAATAAATTCTTAATGATTAGTACAGTTGTTTATTAAGAATCTTTGTGCGATAATTTAATCACACAAGGAAAGAGAGGATATAAACATAAATGTATACTGTGCTTGTATGTGATGACGAAAGGGATATCGTTTCCGCACTGAAAATTTATCTTACATCCGACGGATATAATGTGCTTGAAGCATATAACGGAAACGAAGCTATAGATATAATTGAAAACAACGAAGTTCATCTCGTACTGATGGATATTATGATGCCCGAAACCGACGGAATTACCGCTCTTATGAAAATCAGGGAAAAGCATAATACTCCTGTTATTTTCACCACAGCAAAAAGTGAAGACAACGATATAATTCTCGGTCTTAATCTCGGTGCTGACGACTATGTCACAAAACCTTTTAACCCCGTTGAACTGCTTGCAAGAGTTCGTTCACAGTTAAGAAGATATACAACTCTCGGCGGCGGTAATTTTTCAAAATCCACAATAAACGTTGCGGGAATTTCCATTGACGATAATGCAAAAGCCGTTTTCGTTGACGGAAAAGAAGTAAATCTCACTCCCAAGGAATATGAAATTCTGAAGCTTCTTGCCGCAACTCCCGGAAAAGTATATTCACCTACGGATATTTACCGTCTTATCTGGAAGGACGAGCCCTTCGGTGCAGATGCCACGGTTGCAGTTCACATAAGACATCTGAGAGAAAAAATAGAAATCAATCCCAATCAGCCCAGATATATTAAGGTCGTTTGGGGACAGGGATATAAAATTGATGATAATCTGAGGTGATTTTCATTGTATAAGCTCAGACGCTCACGCTTCGTTAAATTCATAGCGGGTGTTCTCATTGTAACACTGTGTGCCGCCATTGTGGGAAATCTTGTCGGCACATACCTTCTTATGGAAGAAAACCTGTATTATGCCTCCCGCCAGCAGATTCAGCAAAAGGTGTATTCCTACATTTATCAATACACCGCCTCTGACCTTATGCGATATCTGAAAACTGCCGAAAACATTTATTCCAACGATGATTACTACCGCAATTACAATCAATCGGAGCTTGATTTATACAAAGAAAAATACAGCTCAAAAAATTCCAATATTCTGTTTGAAATTACCGATGAATTCGGAAACCTTCTGCTGAAAAATGAAAACAGGAATTTTCAGACCGGTGATGTTCTTCGCTTTACATCGGGTTACGGCTGGAGCTATTTATGGCACAATGACGGCTATTACAGTATAGGCGGTTCAGAAAAAGCAGACCTTTTAGTGACAGAAGCCGCAACTTCCTCATATTATGAGGAGGATACAACGGCAGAGGAATACACGTCGTTTTTCGATAATGAAACAACAACCCTTAAGGAAGCTGTCAGCACCCGTCCTCTTCCGGAAACAGACAACACCCAATACTTCGAAAAAATTTACACAATCACCAATGAATATTCGGGATATAATACATCACTTTTGTATAAATATTCAAATGAAATCAATAACGAAATTTTCAATTTTATAAAAGAAAGAGTTGCGGAGCTTCCCTGTAATATCACGGAAATAACCGTAATTCAGGATGATTTTTATGTTGAGTATTACGGCGATTACACAAATGACGGATACGAGGTTCTTGCAGCCTACAATCCCACGGATAACACCGTTCCGACAAAGAGCTTCACAACTACCGTTCTCACAAACGGCAAGGAAGTAACGCTCAATTACTCCTATAACGGTTCATTCAGCTTTTCACAGTTCAACTCCCGTCTCAAGCATATTTCCCTTGCCGCACTCAATTCCGATAAAGATAATTTATCCTTCGACATTCATCAGAAGGAAAACGTACAGATAAAGGTTCAGGTAATTGTGCCCTGTCATACCGATTATATAAAGGATGTTTATTTCTACGCAGAGCAATTTGTTGACCTTGCAATTATTTATAAGGATAACATCATCCCGATAACGGTAATCGACTTTATCGGACTTATTGTCTCTCTCATTTTCATTTTCTGGTCTGCGGGATTCATTCCTAAAAGAGTAGAACCCATAGCCCGCGGACTTCATGCAATTCCCTTTGATTTATATATACTTTTGTCCGCACTTGCCGCTGTCGGCTGTTTTGCGTTAATTGATACAAACGATGAATTATTTACCCTCTTCGGCTTTATGGGATGGGCATTTATTGTAATAAGTATCATTTACACAATACCCGTCCGTGTCAGAGCAAAAAAGCTTCGCAAGAATACGGTTATTTATAAAATTTACCACGCGGTAAAAAGGGCTGTCCAAATTACCGATGAAGCCACCGGCTCAAGGCTTTCAATACTTATAATTGTTTTTGTTTTCATTCTTATATCCCTTTGTGAAATATTCCTTTTTGCAATCTGGGGCAGTGATGAAGCCGCAATATTTAAAATTTTCGCAAGACTTATTGAACTTCCGATTCTTTTATTCTGTCTTGTGGTGCTGACAGCTCTTCACAGCGGTGCTAAAGCAATTTCAAAGGGTGATATTTCCTACAGAATAAGCACGTCATATCTTTTCGGTCCATTCAGAAAGCATGCTGAATATCTTAACAGCATCAACAATGCAGTCAATAATGCGGTTGAAGAGAGACTGAAAAGCGAAAGCCTTAAAACCGAGCTTATAACAAATGTTTCTCACGACCTGAAAACTCCTCTTACATCTATTGTAAACTATATTGACTTACTCAAAAAAACAGATGTCAGAGACGAAAAAGCAATTCAGTATATTGATGTTATCGACCGTCAGTCACAAAGACTGAAAAAGCTTACCATTGATATTGTTGAAGCATCAAAAGCGGCAACGGGAAACATTGAAGTAAGCTATGAAGCAACGGCACTTAATGTCATACTCTTACAGACTAACGGTGAATATATTGAACGCTTACAGGAAAAGAATCTTACGCTCGTTCAGGATATTCCCGACGAAAACATCGTTATTTCAACCGACGGCAGACTTTTATGGCGGGTTATTGACAACCTTATGAATAACATCTGCAAATATTCAATGCCCGGTACAAGAGTATATCTTTCCTTGTGGCAGCACGGCGGCAGAGCGTTCATTTCATTCCGCAATATTTCAAAAACAAAGCTCAATATAAATCCCGAAGCACTGACAGAAAGATTTGTCAGAGGTGATACCTCAAGAAACACAGAGGGTTCGGGACTGGGACTTTCAATAGCAAATTCTCTTACAGAAATTATGGGCGGAAAGCTGTCTATAATTATCGACGGTGATTTATTTAAGGTCACACTTTCCTTCCCAACCATAAAGGATGAAAAATCCGAATAAGAAAAAAACGCTGAGGTACTGTGTTCTTTTTACACAATACCTCAGTAATTTTTATTAAAGCACTGCAATTACTTCAATTTCGGCAAGAACATTTTTCGGAAGCGTTTTTACAGCCACACAGCTTCTTGCAGGCTTTGAAATAAAATACTCTGCATAAACTTCATTGAATTCGGAAAAATCAGACATATCTGATAAAAAACAGGTTGTTTTTACTACCTTTGAAAAATCTGTTCCGGCTTCTTCCAAAACCGCTTTCAGATTTTCACATATTCTTTTTGTCTGTTCTTTTATATTATTGCCCGTAACCTCTCCGCTTTCGGGATTGAGAGGAATTTGTCCCGAAGTAAAAAGAAGATTTCCGATTTTAATCGCCTGTGAATAGGGACCTATGGCTTTAGGTGCTTTATCGGTGGAAATGTATTCAAGCATAACCTTTCTCCTTCATTTTTCTTAAAGTATAGCATCAGTTTTTATCACTGTCAACAAAGCAAAAAACTCATTATTTTTTTATTATAAACAATCCTTCTTTTTGATATGTGAAGTGTTTTATTTGTTTTTTAATACTACATATTGTGTTTTTTGGTTTTCTCGCACAAAAATTTTTCTGATTTTTTTGTCACTTTCTGTAATTTTGACATTGACAAAGTATATCAAAAAGTTTTATTCTTTTCTTGTATTCAATTGGACAGCCTTTTTATACGCGTTCAATTGAATTCTTTATTTTTTGGTGAAAAATGTATTCTTTTATTGATTTTGCTGCCAAAATATATTATAATAATTTATATTTTATTTTTCCCAAAAATCTTTAGCCCTTTTGGGTTTATGAAAGGAACAACATAATATGGAAAATGTAAGATTAGTAGGTACAGTTTCACGCGGTATCCGTTGCCCTATCATCCGTGAAGGTGATGACCTTGCAACTATTGTTGCTGACAGTGTTCTCGCAGCTGCCGAAAACGAGGGCTTCTCACTTCATGACCGTGATGTAATTTCTCTCACAGAATCAATCGTTGCACGTGCACAGGGTAACTATGCATCTGTTGATGACATTGCAAACGATGTAAGAGAAAAGCTCGGCGGAGAAACTATCGGCGTTATCTTCCCCATTCTTTCAAGAAACCGTTTTGCAATTTGCCTCAGAGGTATTGCAAAGGGTGCAAAAAAGGTTGTTCTTATGCTTTCATACCCTTCCGATGAAGTCGGTAATGAGCTTGTAAGTCTTGATAAGATTGACGAAGCAGGCGTAAATCCCTATTCGGATGTCCTTTCTCTTGAAAAATACAGAGAGCTTTTCGGACAGAATCTTCATCCCTTTACAGGTGTGGATTATGTTGAATATTACGGTAATTTAATCAGAGAAAGCGGTGCCGAAGCAGAAATCATTTTCGCAAATCAGGCAAAAGCAATTCTTGATTATACAGACTGTGTTCTTACCTGTGACATTCACACAAGAGCACGCACAAAGAGAATTCTCAAGGCAGCAGGTGCAAAGGTTGTTATCGGTCTTGATGACATTCTCACAACTCCCGGCACTCGCGGCGGCTATAATGAAAGCTACGGTCTTCTCGGCTCAAACAAATCAACAGAAGATTCAATTAAGCTTTTCCCCAGAGAATGCAAGCCTCTTGTTCTTGAAATTCAGGAAAAAATTCTTGAAGCAACAGGTAAACACGTTGAGGTTATGGTTTACGGTGACGGTGCATTCAAGGATCCCCAGGGCAAAATCTGGGAGCTTGCAGATCCCGTTGTTTCCCCTGCATTCACAGACGGACTTATCGGTACTCCCAATGAACTCAAGCTCAAATATCTTGCAGACAACGATTTTAAGGATCTTTCAGGCGAAGAGCTCAAGGCTGCAATTTCCGCTTCAATCAAGGCAAAGGGAGATAACCTCGTAGGTAATATGGCTTCTCAGGGCACAACTCCCAGACAGCTTACAGACCTTATCGGTTCACTTTGCGACCTCACAAGCGGTTCCGGCGATAAGGGCACACCCGTCGTTCTCGTACAGGGATATTTTGATAACTATACAAACTGAATAGTATATTGAAAATATAAAACAGGGAGGAATTTAATATGGATTCAAACAAAAGACCTGATAATATGCTTCGCATTACCACAAAAGAGCTTGCAGATGCATTTATTGACGAACAGGTTAAAGCTGTCCGTGAGCAGGTAGGCGACAAAAAGGTTCTTCTTGCTCTTTCAGGCGGCGTTGACTCATCGGTTGTTGCAGCTCTTCTTATTAAGGCTATAGGCAAACAGCTTGTGTGCGTTCACGTAAACCACGGTCTTATGAGAAAAGGCGAAAGCGAAAACGTTATTGAAGTTTTCAGAAACGGACTTGATGCAAACCTTGTATATGTTGATGCAACAGACCGCTTCCTCGGAAAGCTTGAAAACGTATCCGATCCCGAAAGAAAGCGTAAAATTATCGGTGCTGAATTTATAAACGTATTTGATGAAGAAGCTGCAAAGCTTGACGGCATTTCCTTCCTTGCACAGGGCACAATCTACCCCGATATCCTTGAAAGCATCAAGCAGGCAGAGGGCAAAAAAGCTGTTAAGTCTCATCACAACGTAGGCGGCCTTCCCGAGGATATGGAAATGCAGCTCGTTGAGCCCATAAAACTCCTTTTCAAGGATGAAGTAAGAGTTGTCGGCGAAGCACTCGGACTCCCCCACGGAATGGTTTACCGTCAGCCCTTCCCCGGTCCCGGACTCGGTGTCAGATGCCTCGGAGCAATCACCCGTGACAGACTTGAAGCTTTAAGAGAAGCAGATGCTATTCTCCGTGAAGAATTCGACATAAACGGCCTCTCTGAAAAGGTCTGGCAGTATTTCATTGTTGTACCCGACATAAAGAGTGTCGGTGTTAAAGACGACAGCCGCTATGAAGGCTGGTCTGCCATCATCAGAGCAGTAAACACTACAGACGCCATGACAGCAACAATAGAAGAAATTCCCTACTCCGTGCTTCACAAAGTAACCGCAAGAATCACAAGCGAAGTAAACGGAATAAACAGAGTTCTTTATGACATAACCCCCAAACCCACAGGAACTATAGAGTGGGAATAAGAAACGAAAAGTCCACAAAGCCTTATATATCAAGGGTTT